>NZ_JBFAKV010000001.1:236975-292395 GCF_040655895.1 Streptomyces sp. NPDC050264 | reverse complement strand
GCCTCGACGCGGCGCATGACTCCACGCGACACACGCCTCGCCCGCGGCGCCTTCCTTCACGCGACCTTTCTCGAACGGGGAGTTCAACCATGCAGGCTATGCAAGCCATGCGGGATATGCGCGACATGCGCGAGGAAACCGGTGGCCACCTCAAGTCGCCGCGCGACACCTGGCAGCACCGGACCCACCGCGATATCCCGCCCCGAAATGCCGAAGGGCGGCGGGGCCCAGAGCCCCGCCGCCCTCGGACAGGCGGGCTGTTACGCGTCGCCCCCGGCCGCGCCCGGGTCGGCGGACGCGACGTCGAGCAACTGGTAGTGGTCGATGGCCTGCTTGAGGACCGAGCGGTCGACCTTGCCCTCCCGCGCCAGTTCCGTGAGGACGGCGACGACGATCGACTGGGCGTCGATGTGGAAGAAGCGGCGCGCGGCGCCCCGGGTGTCCGCGAAGCCGAACCCATCGGCACCGAGCGACTGGTAGGTACCGGGAACCCAGCGGGAGATCTGGTCGGGCACGGACCGCATCCAGTCGGAGACCGCGACGAACGGGCCTTGCGCGCCGGACAGCTTCTGTGTGACGTAGGGCGTGCGCTGCTCCTCTTCGGGGTGCAGCAGATTGTGGCGCTCTACTTCCACTGCCTCGCGGCGCAGTTCGTTCCACGAGGTCGCGGACCACACATCGGCCCGTACGTCCCACTCCTGCGCCAGGATCCGCTGGGCCTCCAGCGCCCAGGGGACGCCGACGCCCGAGGCCATGATCTGCGCCGGGAACGTGCCCGACGTCCCGGTGCTGATGCGGTGGATGCCCTTGAGGATGCCCTCGACGTCGACGTCGGCCGGCTCCGCGGGGTGCTGGATGGGCTCGTTGTAGACGGTGAGGTAGTAGAAGACGTTCTCGCCGGGCTTGCCGTCGTCGGTGGGGCCGTACATCCGGCGCAGGCCGTCCTTGACGATGTGCGCGATCTCGTAGGCGTAGGCCGGGTCGTAGGCGACGCAGCCGGGGTTCGTCGAGGCCAGCAGCTGCGAGTGGCCGTCGGCGTGCTGGAGACCCTCACCGGTCAGGGTGGTGCGGCCGGCGGTCGCGCCGAGGACGAAGCCCCGGGCCAACTGGTCGGCCATCTGCCAGAACTGGTCGCCGGTGCGCTGGAAACCGAACATCGAATAGAAGACGTAGACCGGGATCAGCGGCTCGCCGTGCGTCGCGTAAGCGGAACCCGCGGCGATCAGCGACGCCGTGCACCCGGCCTCCGAGATGCCGTCGTGCAGCATCTGGCCGGTCGGCGACTCCTTGTAGGCGAGCAGGAGTTCACGGTCGACGGACTCGTACTGCTGGCCGAGCGGGTTGTAGATCTTCGCACTCGGGAAGAAGGAGTCCATGCCGAAGGTGCGGTACTCGTCGGGGGCGATCAGCACGAAGCGCTTGCCGATCTCCTTGTCCCGCATGAGGTCCTTGAGGAGCCGGACGAACGCCATGGTGGTGGCGATCGACTGCTGACCGGAGCCCCGCTTCACACCCGCGTACGCCTTGTCGTCCGGGAGTTGCAGCGGCTTCGCGCGCACGACACGGGTGGGGACGTAACCGCCGAGCGACTTGCGGCGGTCGTGCATGTACTGGATCTCTTCGGAGTCGCGGCCGGGGTGGTAGTACGGCGGGGCGCCGCCCTCCAGCTGCGCGTCGGAGATCGGGATGTGCAGCCGGTCGCGGAAGCCCTTCAGGTCGTCGACCGTCAGCTTCTTCATCTGGTGCGTGGCGTTGCGGCCCTCGAAGTTCGGGCCGAGGGTCCAGCCCTTGACCGTCTGCGCGAGGATGACCGTCGGCTGGCCCTTGTGCTCCTTGGCCGCCGTGAACGCCGCGAAGATCTTCTTGTGGTCGTGACCGCCGCGTCCCAGGTGCAGGATCTGGTCGTCGGTCATGTTCTCGACCATGGCGCGCAGGCGGTGGTCGTCGCCGAAGAAGTGCTGACGGATGTACGAGCCGGGCTCGGTGGCGTAGGTCTGGAACTGGCCGTCGGGCGTGGTGTTCAACCTGTTGACCAGGACGCCGTCGCGGTCCTGCGCGAGCAGCGGGTCCCAACTGCGGTCCCAGACAAGCTTGATGACGTTCCAGCCGGCGCCGCGGAACTGGGACTCCAGCTCCTGGATGATCTTGCCGTTGCCGCGCACCGGGCCGTCGAGGCGCTGCAGGTTGCAGTTGACGACGAAGGTGAGGTTGTCGAGGCCTTCCCGGGCGGCGATGGAGAGCTGGCCGAGGGACTCGGGCTCGTCCATCTCGCCGTCGCCGAGAAAGGCCCACACGTGCGACTTGGAGGTCTCCGCGATGCTGCGGGCCTCCATGTAGCGGTTCATCCGGGCCTGGAAGATCGCGCCGAGAGGACCGAGCCCCATGGAGACGGTGGGGAACTCCCAGAAGTCCGGCATGAGGCGCGGATGCGGGTACGAGGAAAGGCCGTTGGGCGCCTTCGACTTCTCCTGGCGGAAGGCGTCGAGCTGGCCCTCGCTGAGGCGGTCCAGGAGGTACGCGCGGGCGTAGATGCCGGGCGAGGCGTGCCCCTGGAAGAAGATCTGGTCGCCGCCGTCGCCCTCGTCCTTGCCGCGGAAGAAGTGGTTGAAGCCCACGTCGTAGAGCGACGCGGAGGAGGCGAACGTGGCGATGTGCCCGCCGACGCCGATGCCGGGGCGCTGGGCGCGGGACACCATCACCGCGGCGTTCCACCGCGTGGCGTTGAGGACCTTGCGCTCGATCTCCTCGTTGCCGGGGAAGAACGGTTCGTCCTTGGTGGCGATCGTGTTGATGTAGTCCGTGCTGCGCATCTCGGGCACGGCCACGCGCTTCTCGCGGGCCCGCTCGATCAGTCGGAGCATCAGGTAGCGGGCTCGCTCACGGCCGCGTTCGTCGACTGCGGCGTCAAGGGAGTCGAGCCATTCCTGGGTCTCTTCTGGATCGAAGTCCGGGACCTGACTGGGAAGACCGCCAATGATGATCGGGTTGCGATCGGATCCGGAAGCCACGCTGTTCCTTCACTGTCGGTGATGCCACTGTTCCACTGTCGGATACGCCGTCGGGTACGCCGTTGTCCATCGTGTACCTCGGAATCGGAATCGTCATCTCTACCGAGAGGTAAACCGGAGGACCGGCGCGTGACCCTTTGGGCAGCGGTGAACGAATCGCAACGATACGCGCAGGTCGTTCACGTGTTCCGTGGGGCGGTGTGCGGGGCTGTTCGGCCCTGGTTACGCTCTGTGTCGGGGCAGGGCGGGCAAACCCGGCACAATGCTGTGGCGTACATCACCGGCCTGCGGGAATCCTTGACAGGAGTTGTGGTGGCACGGCCTGGAACGTCACCGTTTCGGCGGTCTCGACGGCCGGGTACTTGCGCGATCCGTCGCGCACGTGTGGACTACGGCCAACGCTTCGCGCGTGCGCGATGCTGCAGACAACTTCGTAAACATGATCAGGAGGCAATCCGTGAGCGCGACCGCGGACCACGCGGAGACGAACCTTGCCGTAAGGCTTGGTTTCCAGACCGACATGGTGGTCCAGGAGATCGGCTACGACGAGGACGTCGATCAGGAGCTCCGTGAGGCCATCGAGGCCACAACCACCACAGAGCTCGTCGACGAGGACTATGACGACGTGGCTGATGCCGTGGTGCTCTGGTTCCGTGAGGACGACGGGGACCTTACTGATGCGCTGGTGGACACCACCACGTACATCGAAGACGGCGGTTACATCCTGCTTCTGACGCCGAAGACCGGGCGGGACGGGTACGTCGAGCCGAGTGAGATCGGTGAGGCCGCCACGACCGCCGGGCTCTCGCAGACCAAGGGCGTCAGCGTGGGCAAGGACTGGACCGGGAGCAGGCTGGTGACGCCGAAGACGGCAGCCAAGAAGCGGTAGCCGTCCGGAGGATCGGGAACCCCACGTGAGGCCCCGCGGGCACGAGAGTGCGCCCGCGGGGCCTCACGCATGGGCCCGGCCGACGGGCGGTGGCCGGCGCTTTCACGCCGCCAACTAGGCTGAAGCCACCCGAACAGCCCCACCGAAGGGAAGCTTCACCATGGCGATCGAGGTCGGCACCAAGGCTCCGGAGTTCGAGCTCAAGAATCAGCACGGTGAGACCGTGAAGCTCTCGGACTACCGCGGTGAGAAGAACGTGGTGCTGCTCTTCTACCCGTTCGCTTTCACCGGGGTCTGCACCGGCGAGCTGTGCGCGCTCCGCGACGAGCTCCCGAAGTTCGTCAACGACGATGTGCAGCTGCTCGCCGTCTCGAACGATTCGCCGTTCACGCTGCGCGTATTCGCCGAGCAGGAGGGTCTTGAGTACCCGCTGCTGAGCGACTTCTGGCCGCATGGCGAGGCGTCGCGCGCGTACGGCGTCTTTGATGAGGAGAAGGGCTGCGCGGTGCGCGGCACCTTCATCATCGACAAGGAGGGCGTGGTCCGCTGGACTGTCGTCAACGGTCTGCCGGACGCCCGTGACCTGAACGAGTACGCCAAGGCGCTCGACGCCCTGTAAGCACTCCTCAGGGACGACACCCTGCTGGAAGCCTCGCGGGGGGCGGGAACCCCTCACTAGGATCCAGACGTTGATCCGGTACCAGACGCACTACGGGGCTCCCCGCCCCCAGACCATAGGGAGGACTCGTGGGAGTCAGCCTCAGCAAGGGCGGCAACGTATCGCTGAGCAAGGAGGCCCCTGGCCTCACGGCGGTCGTCGTGGGCCTGGGTTGGGACGTCCGTACCACCACCGGTACGGACTTCGACCTCGATGCCAGCGCCATCCTGACCAACGCGGAGGGCAAGGTCCGCAACGACCAGGACTTCGTGTTCTTCAACAATCTGAAGAGCGCGGACGGCTCGGTCGAGCACACCGGTGACAACACCACCGGTGAGGGCGAGGGCGACGACGAGCAGGTCAAGGTCAACCTCGCGACGGTTCCGGCCGACGTCGACAAGATCGTGTTCCCGGTCTCGATCTACGACGCCGAGAACCGCCAGCAGTCCTTCGGCCAGGTGCGCAACGCGTTCATTCGCGTCGTGAACCAGACGGGCGGCACGGAGATCGCCCGCTACGACCTCTCCGAGGACGCCTCCACCGAGACCGCCATGGTCTTCGGTGAGCTGTACCGGAACGGGGCGGAGTGGAAGTTCCGCGCCGTCGGTCAGGGCTACGCGTCGGGCCTGCGCGGCATCGCGCAGGACTTCGGCGTCAACGTCTGACCGCAGTACAGCACTACGTTCACCCGTCCGGCGCCGCACTCCCAGTGCGGCGCCGGACGCGCTCGATCACAGAAAACGCCGTACACGCCGTACACCGGGGAGGACCAGGATCATGGGCGTCACGCTCGCCAAGGGAGGCAATGTCTCCCTCTCCAAGGCCGCACCGAACCTCACGCAGGTCCTAGTCGGGCTCGGCTGGGACGCACGCTCCACCACCGGAGCCGACTTCGACCTGGACGCCAGCGCGCTGCTGTGCAGCGGCGGCCGGGTCATGGGCGACGAGTGGTTCATCTTCTACAACCAGCTGACGAGCCCCGACGGCTCGGTCGAGCACACCGGTGACAACCTCACCGGTGAGGGCGAAGGTGACGACGAGTCGCTCATCGTCGACCTCTCCAAGGTGCCGGCCACCTGCGACAAGATCATCTTCCCGGTGTCGATCCACGACGCGGACAACCGCGGCCAGACCTTCGGCCAGGTCAGCAACGCGTTCATCCGGGTGGTGAACCAGGCCGACGGCCAGGAGCTCGCTCGCTACGACCTCTCCGAGGATGCCTCCACCGAGACCGCGATGATCTTCGGGGAGCTTTACAGGTATGGCGGGGAGTGGAAGTTCCGTGCCGTCGGGCAGGGGTACGCGTCCGGACTCCGCGGCATCGCTCTAGACTTCGGAGTCAACGTTTCTTAAAGCGTTGCTAAAGCCGTGCACGGAGCGGGGGAGCCCCGTACAACCAGCACGGGGAAACCCGTACACACAATGGGGTAGCCAGTGGTTCTGAAAACCTTCGGCTGGTCGTTCGCGATCACCGTGCTCGGATTGATCGCGGCGGTGTTCTACGACGGATGGACCGCGCTCGGGGTCGTCGCGATCCTCGCCATCATGGAGATCTCGCTGTCGTTCGACAACGCGGTGGTCAACGCCGGGATCCTGAAGAAGATGAATGCCTTCTGGCAGAAGATCTTCCTCACGATCGGCGTGCTGATCGCCGTGTTCGGTATGCGCCTGGTCTTTCCTGTCGTGATCGTCGCGATCAGCGCCAAGATGGGGCCGGTCGAGGCGGTGGACCTCGCGTTCAACCAGCCCGACCGCTACCAGCAACTGGTCACGGACGCGCACCCGTCCATCGCCGCCTTCGGTGGCATGTTCCTGTTGATGATCTTCCTCGACTTCATTTTCGAGGACCGGGACATCAAGTGGCTCGGCTGGCTGGAGCGCCCGCTCGCCAAGCTCGGCAAGGTCGACATGCTGTCGGTCTGCATCGCGCTGATCGTGCTCCTCGTCTGCGCCCTCACCTTCGCCGTCCACGCGCACCAGCACGGTGGTGTGCACGCGGACAAGCAGTCGACGGTGCTCATCTCCGGCGTCGCGGGTCTGATCACGTACCTCGTGGTCGGCGGGCTCTCCGGCTTCTTCGAGAACCGTCTCGAAGAAGAGGAGGAACGCGAGCACGAGGCCGAGGAGAAGGCCGCCCGCGAGGGCAAGCCGAAGTCGGCCGTGGTGCTGGCCGGGCAGGCCGCGTTCTTCATGTTCCTCTACCTCGAGGTCCTGGACGCGTCGTTCTCCTTCGACGGTGTGATCGGCGCCTTCGCCATCACCAACGACATCGTCCTGATGGCGCTCGGCCTCGGTATCGGCGCCATGTACGTCAGGTCGCTCACGGTCTACCTGGTCCGCCAGGGCACCCTGGACGACTACGTGTACCTGGAGCACGGCGCGCACTACGCGATCGGCGCGCTCGCCGTGATCCTGCTGGTCACCATTCGCTACGAGATCAACGAGATCATCACGGGTCTCATCGGCGTCGTCCTGATCGCCTGGTCGTTCTGGTCGTCGGTGCGCCGCAACAAGCGGATCGCGGCCGAAGAGGGCAACTCGGGAAGCCCGGACAAGAGTGAGGTCACGTCCGGGGTCTGACCGGAACATGGGACCCGGTGTTTGACCCGGGGCCCATTTTTGGAACCCTCTGAACGGGGCGGTCGTGCGAGGAAGACTCCTCCCGCGGCCGCCCCGTTCGGCATGAGCGGGGACGAGCGGGGACAAACGCGCAGGAACGCGCAGTACGGGAACAGCACTTGGGGGCGGCATGTCCTTCTGGGACAACTTCTGGCACGGGCGCTCCGCGCAGTCCGAGTTCGATTCGGGCAGCGCGGCGACCAACTCCATCGAACTCACCAAGCGACATCCGGTCGTCTCGCTCTCCAAGCAGGGAGCGGCCACCGGGAACCTGCGGGTCAATCTGTCGTGGCGGATGCGGACTTCGGACATAGGCGGGTTCGAGAAGAGCAGCCTGGTGCGGCATCCGTTCAGCATGTTCAAACCGGACGTCGTCCAGGCGCACACCCAGTCCATGGTCAATGTCGACCTGGACCTCGGCTGCCTGTACGAGCTGGCGGACGGCGAGAAGGGCGTCGTGCAGCCGCTCGGCAGCTTCCTCGGCGCGCTCAACGAGCCGCCGTACGTGAAGCTCAGCGGTGACGACCGCTTCGGTTCGGCCTCCGGCGAGACCATATACATCAATCTCGACCATCGCGATGCCATCAAGCGGCTGCTGGTGTTCGTCTACATCTACGACCAGACGCCGGCGTTCGACCGCACGCACGCGATCGTGACGCTGTACCCGAGCAATGGCCCGCGGATCGAGATCAGTTTGGACGAGCGCGCACCGCAGGCACGCTCCTGCGCCGTCATCTCCATCGAGAACATCAAGGGCGACCTGGTGGTGCGGCGCGAGGTGAAGTTCGTCTACGGGTTCCAGGCCGAGCTGGACCGGTTGTACGGCTGGGGGCTGCAGTGGGGCCGGGGCTACAAGACCAAGGTGGGCGAGGGGTAGCCGCCGGCGGGCCTCATCGTCCGATGAACTGCGGCCCCTGCGGCGGGAGCCGGAACGTCGGGTCGGGGTACACCGTGGCCGCCACCGGCTGCGGATAGCCGTACGCGGGCTGGGACGGCGGGGCCGGCTGCGTCGCGGGCTGCGGCGGGTAGCCGTACGACGGCGGCTGCTGGGGCGGCAGCGGGAACGACGGGGCCGGGACCGGGACGGGCGGCGCCGCCGCCGCGGGCTCCGCCGAGGCGGAGTCGTCGACGGAGATGCCGAAGTCCATGGCGAGGCCGACCAGGCCGTTCGAGTAGCCCTCGCCGACCGCGCGCAGCCGCCAGCCGTCGCCGCGCCGGTACAGCTCGCCGCAGATCAACGCGGTCTCGGCGCCGGTCTCCGGCTTGATGTCGAAGTGCGCGATCGGCTCGGCGGCGTCCGACGTGGCGTCGTAGACGAACATGCGCAGTGCCTGCACGTGCTCGAAGGCGACCTCGTCGGCGGAGGCCGTGAACAGGATCCGGGTGATCTCCTGCGGGACGCCCGCCAGATCCGCCTGGAGCGTGTCCGTCATGCCCTCGGCCACCCGCTTCTGGCCGAGCCGCCAGACCTTGCCCGACGGGTGCCGGGGCTGGTTGTAGAAGACGAAGTCCTCGTCGGAGCGGACCTTGCCGTCCGCGCCGAGCAGCAGTGCGGAGGCGTCCACCGCCGGCACACCCTGCCCCGGGGACCAGCGGAGCACGGCGCGCACCGCCGTGGCGTCGAGCGGGACGTTCGCCCCCTTGAGCATCGCGTGCGTCATGCGGTCATCCTGCCTTCCCGCCATGGCCCGGGACAACGCGGGTCGGATCAGGGGCCGGAACGCATCTCCCGACATCCATGGGTTACCAGGATTTCATTGCGGCCGGGAACTCTTGACACAGGTTTGTACGTACTATTACCGGCCACATCATGTCGGACGGCCTGGCAGTACGGGGGAAACTTATGCGTCATTTCGGGCACGTTGCCCCTGAGGTACGGGCGCGCCTGTTCCATCGGGAGCCACAGACCTTCCATACGGACTCGGCGCCCCGCATGCTCGCGGCGGCGCTGGGAGCGACTCTCTACAGTCCCGCGACCCGTCCGCACCTGGCGGACGACGTCCTCAAGCAGGCCGGGCGCGGTGTCGTGTCCATGGTGCTGTGCTTGGAGGACTCGATCGACGACTCCGAGGTGAGCGGCGCCGAGGACAATCTCGTGCGCCAGTTCGCGGATCTCGCCGGCCGCGGGGCCGAGGTCCCGCTGCTCTTCGTCCGGGTGCGGGCGCCGGAGCAGATCACGGACCTTGTGCACCGCCTCGGGCCGACCGTCGCGTTGCTGTCCGGATTTGTGTTGCCGAAGTTCACGGAGGAGCGGGGTGTTCCGTTCCTGGAGGCGCTCACCGCCGCCGAAGCGGCCGCCGGGCGTCGACTTTTCGCCATGCCCGTCCTGGAGTCGCCCGAGCTGATGCACCTGGAGACGCGCACCGAGACCCTCGCCGGGATCTCCCGCACGGTCGACAAGTACCGCGACCGCGTCCTCGCGCTGCGGCTCGGCGTCACCGACTTCTGCTCGGCGTACGGGCTGCGCAGGCCGCCGGACATGACGGCGTACGACGTGCAGATAGTCGCCTCCGTCATCGCCGACGTGGTCAACCGGCTGGGCCGGGCCGACGGCACCGGCTTCACGGTCACCGGACCGGTCTGGGAGTACTTCCGCCACCAGGAGCGGATGTTCAAGCCGCAGCTGCGCCGCAGCCCCTTCCTGGAGGAGGGCGCCGAGCCGCTGCGCGAGGCGCTGATCCAGCACGACATGGACGGCCTCTTGCGCGAGATCGAGCTGGACCGGGCCAATGGCCTGCTCGGCAAGACCTGCATCCACCCCTCGCACGTGCTGCCCGTGCACGCCCTTTCCGTGGTCAGCCACGAGGAGTACAGCGACGCCCGGGACATCCTGCGGCCCGAGCGGGGCGGCGGCGGAGTCCTCAGGTCCGCGTACACGAACAAGATGAACGAGGTGAAGCCGCACCGGGCCTGGGCCGAGCGGACCCTGCAGCGCGCGGAGGCGTTCGGGGTGGCCCACGAGGACGTCGGCTTCGTGGAACTGCTCACCGCCGGGCTGCCCGCATGACCATGGCCCGCATGACCGAGTCCGCATGACCGAGGCCCGTGTGACCGAGGTCCGGGCAACCGAAGCGACGAGAGACGAGAAAAGCAACGTGGTGTGGTCGGGTACATGGGTTTCCGAGCGGCTCGGGGTCGAGCTGGCCGGAGACCAGGAGCTGTCCGGGCTCCTCGGGCTCGCACTGCGGCGCAACCCCAAGCGCGCGCATCTGCTCGTGTCGAACGTGCTGGGCAAGCACGTGCCGCAGCGCCCGTCCGTGGTCTGGCGCGCCGGACACGAACTGGGCGTACGCGTTCGGGAGCTGCTCGGCGACGAAGCGGCGGCGCGGTCCGTCGTCCTGGGCTATGCCGAGACCGCGACCGGCCTCGGCCACTCGGTCGCCGACGGCCTCGCGCTCGCGCCGTATCTGCACTCCACGCGCCGGCCCGTCGAGGGCGTGGCCGGCGCGGGCGGCTTCGAGGAGTCCCACTCGCACGCCACCTCCCACCTCCTGCTGCCGCAGGACCCGGAGCTGCTCGCCGGGGACGGACCCCTGGTCCTGGTCGACGACGAGTTCTCCACGGGGAACACCGTCCTGAACACCATCCGCGCGCTGCACGACCTGCACGCCCGCGATCACTACGTCATCGTCGCGCTCGTCGACATGCGCTCACCCGGCGACCAGGGCCGCCTCGAAGATTTCGCGCGGGAGATGGGCGCCCGGGTCGACCTGGTCGTGAGGGCGCGCGGCTCGGTGCGGCTGCCGGACGGGGTTCTGGAGAAGGGGCAGGCGCTCGTCGCCGCGCACGAGGCGGGCGCCGTGCCCGCCGCCCGGCGCGAGCGTGGCGAGGTCACCCGGATCGGCGACCTCGGCTGGCCGGGCGGTCTGCCGGACGGCGGGCGGCACGGCTTCACCCCGGCCCACCGCGCGCGCCTCGAAGCGGCCCTGCCCGGCATGGCCGAGCGGCTCGCGCCGCACGTCCGCGGCCGGGTACTCGTCCTGGGCAACGAGGAGTTGATGTACGCGCCGCTGCGCCTCGCCACCGCGCTGGAGGCCGCCGGCGCCGACGTCGCCTACTCCACCACCACCCGCTCGCCCGTCCTCGCCGTCGACGATCCGGGCTACGCGATCCGTACCCGGCTCGTCTTCCCCGCGCACGACGCACCGGCCGACGGGCCCGGCGAGCGGTACGCGTACAACGTGGCGGGCGGTGGCTTCGACACGGTCGTCGTCGTCCTCGACTCCGTCGGCGACAGCGACGAACTTGCCGCGCCCGGCGGCCTGTTGGAGCGGGCCGCCGAACACGCGGCGCACGTGGTCGTGGTCGCGATCCCCTCGTACGTGCCTCAGGAAAGGCCCTCCATGTCGTTGCCCGAGCCGTTGCGCGGCCCCGCCTTCTCCTCGTACGCGCCCGACGAGGTCGGCTGGCTGTTGCAGGACCTCTCGGATGTATCCCTCGAGGCGCCGACCGAGGAGCGCGAGGAGGCCGTCCAGAGCGGCGGCGCGCACTACGCCGAGTCGCTGCCGGTCGAGTACCAGCCCAGCGCGCAGTACCAGGAGTTGTTCCACGCGGCGCTCGACGCGTCGGCCGACCGGATCGCGCGGGCGGTGGGTGTCGTCACGGAGACGGTGCTCGCGGAGCGTTCACCCCGGCCGGTCCTGGTGTCCCTCGCGCGCGCCGGGACGCCGGTCGGGGTGCTGATGCGGCGCTGGGCCCAGCGCCGGCACGGTCTGGAACTGCCCCACTACGCGGTCTCCATCGTGCGCGGCCGGGGCATCGACGCGAACGCGCTGCGCTGGCTCGCCGCGCACCACGACCCGGCGGATGTCGTCTTCGTCGACGGGTGGACGGGCAAGGGAGCCATCACGCGTGAACTGGCCGCGGCCGTCGCCGAGTTCGAGGGGTTCAATCCGGAGATCGCCGTGCTCGCCGACCCCGGGTCGTGCGTGCGGACGTACGGGACGCGCGAGGACTTCCTCATTCCGTCCGCCTGCCTCAACTCCACCGTCTCCGGGCTGATTTCGCGCACCGTGCTCCGGTCCGACCTGGTCGGTCCCGAGGACTTCCATGGGGCCAAGTTCTATGCCGAACTGGCCGGTTCGGATGTGTCGCGGCACTTCCTCGACGTCGTGGAGGACCGCTTCGAGGGCGTCCGCGACGCGGTCGACGCGAACGTCAAGGAGCTGCTCGGGACCGATCGCGCGCCGACGTGGGAGGGCTGGGCCGCCGTCGAGCGGATCAGCGAGGAGTACGGGATCCACGACGTGAACCTCGTCAAGCCCGGGGTCGGCGAGACGACCCGGGTGCTGCTGCGGCGCGTGCCGTGGAAGATCCTGGCGCGGGCCGGCGCCGGGGCCGACCTCGACCATGTCCGCCTGCTCGCGGAGCATCGCGGGGTCCCGGTCGAAGAGGTGGCCGAACTCCCTTACAGCTGCGTCGGGTTGATCCATCCGCGTTTCACGCGCGGGGCGACGGGTGTGGACGGCAAGGCGGTGGCGGCGAAGTGAGTTCCGTTGCGGTGAGTTCTGATGCCGTGGGTTCCGGTGCGGTGACCGTCGTCGCGAGCGATCTCGACCGCACGCTCATCTACTCGGCCGGGGCGCTCGGGCTGACCATGCCCGACGCGCAGGCGCCGCGACTGCTCTGCGTCGAGGTGTACGAAAGCAGACCCCTGTCGTACGTCACCGAGGACGCGGCCGCGCTGCTGGCGGAGCTGGGGCGGCGCGCGGTGTTCGTGCCGACGACGACGCGGACGCGGGAGCAGTACGGGCGGGTGCGGTTGCCCGGCCCGGCGCCGCGGTACGCGATCTGTGCCAACGGCGGGCATCTGCTCGTCGACGGGGTCTCGGACCCCGGGTGGAGTGCGGCGGTGGCCGCTCGGCTGGAGGCGGAGTGCGCGCCGCTCGGGGAGGTGCGGGAGCGGATGGTCGCGGCCGCGGACCCGGCGTGGTTGCTGAAGGAGCGGGTCGCCGAGGACCTGTTCGCGTACCTCGTGGTGGACCGGGCGCTGTTGCCGGAGGGGTGGGTCAAGGAACTCGGCGAGTGGGCTGAGGGCGTCGGCTGGGGCGTCTCGCTGCAGGGCCGGAAGGTGTACGCCGTGCCGAAGCCGCTGACCAAGGGAGCGGCGGTCCACGAGGTGGCCCGGCGGGCCGGGGCCGCCCGGACGCTGGGGGCCGGGGACTCGCTGCTGGACGCGGACCTGCTGGAGGCCGTGGACCGCGGCTGGCGCCCCGGCCACGGAGAGCTGGCGGACGCGGGCTGGACGGCCCCGACGGTGACGGTGCTCGCGGAGCGCGGGGTGCTGGCGGGGGAGGCGGTCCTGCGGGGGTTCCTCGGGGAGGTGCGGGCCCAGGTCTGACCTGGCCCGGCCCGGCCCGGCCCGGCCCGGCGCGGGGCTGTGCCCGGGGCATGGGGCCACCACACACCCGGGGCTTGATCCGGCCGCCCTCAGCCGCAGCAGCCGCCCCCGCAGCAACCACCACCGCCGCCGCCCGACGAGGGCGCGGGGGACCGTGAGGTCGAGGCCGCGCCGGTCATGGCCACCGTCGACAGGAGTTTCACCGTGTCCGGGTGGCCTGCGGGGCAGCTCGCCGGGGAGGCGGAGTCGGCCATGGGGCGGCTGAGTTCGAACGTGTCGCCGCAGGTACGGCAGCGGTATTCGTAGCGAGGCATGGGCCAAGGTTACGGGTCGTCGCGCAGCGAGAGGTCCAGGAGTTCCAGCATCGCCGTGTACGCGCCGTCGGCGTCCATCTCGCGCACCCGCGCGGCGACTTCGGCGTGGGAGGGCAGCGGATGGTGGTGCGGGCCCGCGTGCACCCGCTCATCGCGCGCGGCGAGGGTCGGGACGAGGACGCGGGGCAGCTGTGCGTAGAACCGGTTGCCGGAGGCCATGAGCAGGGTCGAGTGGAAGGCGATGTCGGCGCGGGCGGCGAGCGCCGGGTCGGTCCGCGGGTGGCGCTCGGCCGCGGCCATCGCCGCGAGCGCCTCGTCCAGCGCGGCGAGATCGGACGAGGTGCGGAACTGTGCGGCGAGCGCGGCGGCCGAGGGTTCGACGGCGCGGCGCAGCTCGTGCAGATCGGGGAAGAAGCCGACGGGCCCGGGGACCGTGGCGGCCAGGGTCCAGCGCAGGACGTCGGTGTCCAGGACGTTCCACTCGTCCTGGGGGCGGACACGGTGCGCGGGGCCCACGACACCCTTCGCCACGAGCACCCGCACCGCCTCGGCGAGCACCGACGCCGCCATGCCCAATTCAGCTGCGAGGAGCGGCGGTTGCAGGTGACTGCCGACGTCGTACGTGCCGTCCGTGATGCCGCGCGCCAGCCGCTCCACCGCGGTGCGGTGCACGTCGTGCCCGCCGTGCGGCACCGGCGGAGAGCTGGCCATGCGGAGCAGGCTCGCACGGCTCCCTGTGCAATATCAATTCGCCCTGGAACTCGACGGGTTGGACGGCCCATCGCCGTGCCGGGCCTTCCAGTACGGGTTGTCGTACGGCAGGGTGCCGCTGACCCTCCCGTACATCCCGAAGACCATCAGCAGCAGCCCGACGGCGAAGCTGAACAGGACGTTCTGCATGCGGAAGGCCAGGAAGTTGGCGCCGGTGCCGAGCAGGGCGAGGTTCACGAAACCACTGAGGATGAACAGGATGCCGAGCACCATGTTCAGCGTCGAGGCGACGTTGCCGCCGATCACCATGCCGACGAACAGGAGTACCCCGACGCAGATGGACAGGACGCTGAGCGCGCCGTTCGTGCTCAGACCCGCGACCGAGTCCCCGCGTGTGTCGAAGAAGCCGATCTTGTCGATGAGCCCGAGGATGCCGAAGGCGAGCAGCACCAGGCCCATCAGGCCCGCGCCGGTGCGGTACACCTTGCTGAGGCCGTGGTCGACGGGCAGATGCTCGTCGAGCGTGACGCGCCCGCGGTAGCGCGGGTGGAGTGCTTGTGTGTGCGTGGCCATGACTGCCTCGCTTCCTTGCGGGTACGTGCGAAAAGGACCCAAACGTCCTCCCGTACGTCCTCCCAGGATCCGCCCGTCACCACGTGAGTGGCAACCCCGTCAGGCGCCGCCGCGCTCCTCACGGATCTGCGACACGACCCGGCCCGCCGTCTGCCGCACGGCCTCCGTCTCCGTGAGGAAGTGCCAGTAGTCGGGGTGGCGGCCCTCCAGGCCCGCGACGGCACGGTCCAGGCGGGCCACGGCGTCGTCGAGGGGGCGGGCGTGGCGCGGCTCCGGGGTGCTGCGGCCGGCCATCGCGAGCCGCTGCGCGTCCCGGATGGCGAACCGGGTGCGGTCGATCTCCTGCTGCGGATCCTTCGCCACCGCGTTCAGCCGATGCAGCCGGTCGCCCGCGGCGGAGACCGACTCGTCCGTCGTGTTCAGCAGGGCGCGGGCCGTGGAGAGGAGCGAGGTGGCGTCGGGCCAGCGCTGGGCGTCGCGCGCGGCACGCGCCTCGGCGAGCTTGCTCTCGGCCTGCCGCACGTTCTCCTCGGCCAGGTCCGGTACGTGCTGCAGGTCCTGCCAGCACGCGGCGGCGAACCGGCGCCGCAGCTCGCTCAGGACCGGCTCGACCTGGCCCGCGCGGGTCGTCAGGGCCTGCGCCCGGGTGCGCAGCGAGACCAGGCGCCGGTCGATCTCGGCGGCCCGCTCGGGCAGCCGCTCGGCCTCGGCGCGGACGGACTCGGCGTCCCGTGCGACCCGCTCCGCGCGCTCCAGCGTCTCCGGGACGCCGTGCTGCCCCGCGCCCTGGTTCAGCTTGGTCAGCTCCGGGCCGAGGGCGGCGAGCCGGGCGGCGAGGTCGTCGGCCTTGAGATCGGATCTGCGTACGGCGTCGAGCGCGGTCGTCGCGGCGAGCAGGGCCTGCCGGGCGCGCTCCACGGACGGGGCGAGCCGGGCCAGCTGCGTCTCGGCCTTGCCGAGGAGCGGGCCGAGGCCCTGCGCGAACCGGTCCAGGTCCTGCTTGGTCCGGGTCAACTGGTCCTTGGCCTGCGTCAGTTCGGCCCGGGCGCGCGACGCGGCGCTCGCCTCCAGGTCGTCGCGGTCGAGGTCATGGGCGTCGACCGCGGTGATGTACTGGCCGCTGACCTCGTCGATGCGGGCGCCGAGCTGCTGGAAGTCGGTGACGGCGCGGCGGCCCGCGGGGGAGTCGTCCACCGCGGTGATGGTCTCTATCGAGATGCGCAGGTCCCGCTGGGCGGTGTCCAGCTCGTAGAACGCGGCGGCCGCGGCGTCCTTGGCCGCCTGTGCCTCGGCGCGCTGGGACTCGGCACGGCCGCCGAACCACTTTCTCGTACCGCCACCGGCGAAAGCGGACGTGAGCGTGGCCGCGAGCAGCGGGACGGGGAGCAGGGTGAGGGTGAGAACGTCACGCAGCGCACTGTGGCGGGCCGGGCACGCCCCGCGGCGGGCCCACGGACGGACGGGGCCCCGCGCCCCTTCGGGACGCTCATTCGTCGCCGTCGTCACCAACCACTCCCGTGCGCCGTCATCAGCCCTCGACCGGTGTCCATTCTCCCACCGATTACGACGAACACACGGGCCGGTTAGTTCGCGGTTCGCAGTGTGACTTTTCCGTCCTGCGAGCGGGCCGAGATCCGGTGCGTGCTGTGGGTGGCGCGGGGCACGTCGACATCGATGCCGCCGTCGTCGGTACGGGTGGCCACCTGGTACTTGGCGGTGCCGGGGAGCGTGAGGGTCAGGGAGCCGTCGTCGGTGGTCGCCTCGACGCGGTCGGGGACCGTGCGCAGGGCGAGGTGCACGGAGCCGTCCTTGCTGCGGACCGAGACCTGGCGGGCGTCCACGCCCGAGGCGTGCAGCGAGCCGTCGTCGCCGTGCAGACGCAGCGGTCCGGAGACGTTCTCCACGTGCACCGAGCCGTCCTGGGTCGAGATGTCGAGGCCCTTCTTGAAGCCGTTCGCGCGAACGCTGCCGTCGTCGTTGCGGACCACGACGGCGATGCCGCGCGGCACTTCGACGCGGTGCCGCGCCGAGCAGTCGACGACGAGGCCGCCGCAGTGCAGCCGCAGGGTCAGCCGGTCCTCGTCGGCCTGCCACTTCCACGTCACCTTGGGGTCGGAGCCGATCACGGTGGAGCCCTGGAACCAGCGGGTGACCTTCACCTGGTCGCTGTCGCCCGGGACCAGTTCGAGGGTCGAGTCGTCCGAGTCGACGGTGAGCGTCGTGCCGTGCAGGGCGAAGGAGCGGTGGTCGGGGTGGTCGTCGTCGGAGGCGTCGGCGCCGCACGCCGTGGCCGTCGCGGCGACTGCGACGACGGCCGCCGCGGCGGCCAGGCCACGGACGGCACGGGAACTGCGGGCGGTGCGGAACGGACGGACGGTCATGGTGGTTTCCCCCTGCGGCGGCTGGTGTCGCGGTGCCGGACCGGCGGCCGGCACTCCATGAACGTACGGCGGCGCAGGTGGTGTGCGGGATGTGGGCGGCCACCGGATCGCAGGTGGGGTTAACCCCACCTGCGGCCTGGGCCGTTACGGGTTTGCCGTGCACCGGCGCCGGCAAGGTACGCTGTCGGCTCGTCCCGGTCGCACAGGCCCGGGATTTTGGGTGCGTAGCTCAGGGGTAGAGCGCCTGCCTTACAAGCAGGATGTCGGCGGTTCGAAACCGTCCGCGCCCACCACCGAAGTGGACCGAAGGCCCTCGGGCGATCGCGATGACGATCATGCCCGGGGGTCTTCGTCGTTCTCCGCGCGGGCGGT
The DNA here is from genome assembly GCF_040655895.1 of Streptomyces sp. NPDC050264. Taxonomy (NCBI): domain Bacteria; kingdom Bacillati; phylum Actinomycetota; class Actinomycetes; order Kitasatosporales; family Streptomycetaceae; genus Streptomyces; species Streptomyces sp. NPDC050264. The sequence goes on along the minus strand of NZ_JBFAKV010000001.1, from coordinate 274,530 downwards.
ATCCGCTCCGTAGGCGTGCTTGAGGCGGGCGCGGGCCCGCACGGTGTCGGGGCCCGTCAGCTCGGCCCAGTAGCGGTGGCACGTCACGAAGACCGCCAGCTCCAGCTCGCGTCTGCGCAGCTTCTCGACCTCGGCCTGCTCGTCCTCGGTCCAGCCCGGTGACGCGGGGCGCTCCAGCTTGCGCCAGCCCTGGGTGTCGCTGACCGCGTCGCGGGGCGCGACCGACCAGGGGAGCCGCTTGAGGAGGTCCAGGAGCTCGGCCCGGATCTGGTGCAGCTCCTCCTGACCTGCGCGGAGGTCGCTCGGGAAATCGAAGTCGGAATCATCGGTCGCTGCCACCCGGCAATGGTACGTCTGTTCGAATTACGGGGGCGAGCATCTTCGGGGAGTTCACGCGAACGTGTGGTCGAAGGCAGGGCGGCTCCGGTCCGGTCGCGGCAGACTGGAGGCATGTGCCGCAGCATCAAGACCCTTCGCCCGCCCACGCTCCCCGAAGAGGCCACCGAGGAGGAGATCAGGGCCGCTGCCCTGCAGTACGTGCGCAAGGTGTCCGGGTTCCGGGCGCCGGCCGCGCACAACCGGGAGGTGTTCGAGCAGGCCGTGGACGAGATCGCCCGCGCCACCGCGGCCCTCCTCGACAGCCTGGAGGTACGGGGCGCGGCCGGTAGGGCTCAGGCTTCCTGAGTCTCCGGGACCGGGCGGCGCATCACGTACGCCGCCACCACGCCCGCGCCGATCAGCGCGAGCAGTGAGACCACGGTGGACAGCCAGCTCGCGCCGAGCCACTGCGCGCCGAAGTAGCCGAGCGCCACGCTGTACGCGGCCCAGGCCACGCCCGCCAGGGCGGACCAGGGGAGGAACTCGCGGACCCGGCGGTGCGCGGAGCCGGCCGCGAAGGAGACGACCGAGCGGCCGGCGGGCGCGAACCGGGCGATGATCACGAGCAGGCCGCCGCTGGAGCGGGCGAGCGCCGCGCCGAGACGTTCCTGCGCGGTCGTCAGGCGCCGGGAGCGGGCGATGGCGCGGTCCAGGCGCTCCCCGCCGCGCCAGGCGAGGCGATAGGCGACCAGGTCGCCCAGGACGGAGGCCGTGGCGGCGCTGAGGGTGAGCACGAGGAGGTCCGGCACGCCGTGCGGGACCGAGCCCGTGGCGGCGCCCGAGCCGGCCGCGGCGGCGGTGGCCGCGGTGATCACGAGGACCCCGCTGGGCAGCACCGGCACGAAGACGTCGAAGAGCACGGAAAGCGCCACGATCGCGTAGATCCACGGGCTTCCGGTCAGTGACCCCACGCTCTCCAGCACTGCAAGCCAACTCCTGTACGGACGATCCCCCGACCGATCCCTCCAGACAGGAGCGGCTTCATGACAGCTGTACAGCGTACGCCCGGAGTGTCGCTCGCGTGACGCAAGGGGTACAGATGTTCCCCATCTCACGTTCACCCGAGTGCCGCGTTCCGGGCTGCGCCGGGCCGCCGGGTCCCGTACGAACGAGCAAGCACTGACGAGACCGGAGGAACTGACGATGGTGGCAGGAATGGTGACCGGCGCTCTCGCGGCGGCCGTACTGGCGGCGGGCGGCGGCGGGGCCGACGTCACCGGGCAGAGTTACTGGGTGCGGGCCGTGGCGACCTTCTCGCCGCCGACGGCGTTCATGGCGTCGCCCGCGATCACGTACGACATGAAGCTGGTGCCCGCGGCGTCGTCGATCGAGGTCGAGCAGAGCGGCTCCGGGTCCGTGATGACCGTGGGCCTGAGTGTGAAGGGCCTCGTTCCCGGTCACGCCTATGGCGCGCACGTGCACCAGAAGCCGTGCGGCGCCGACCCGGCCGCGGCGGGCGGCCACTACCAGCACGTGGTCGACCCGGCGCGGGCGAACGCCGGGAACGAGGTGTGGCTCGACTTCACCACCGACGCCACCGGCAAGGGCACGGCCACGGTCCGCAAGGCGTGGGGGCTGCGGTCCGGCGAGGCGCGGTCCGTCGTGATCCATGACGTGCCCGGCGGGGCGGGGGCGCGCGTGGCGTGCTTCACGGTGCCGTTCGGGCCGGCCGGGCCGCTCCGTTAGGCCGCTCCGTTAGGCCGGCCCGCCAGGCGTACGACGGCGCCCGCCCTCCGTGTGGAGAGCGGGCGCCGTGGTGTGCGGGGTGCGTACGGGGTCAGGCGGCGACCGTCGCGCGCTCCGGCTGTGCTTCCTCCGCCCGCTCGCCGCGCGCGGCGAACAGCCGGTCCAGGCCGAACGCGCCCGATCCGGTGAAGACGAGCAGCAGCATGGTCCAGCAGAACATCGCCGAGGCCTCGCCGCCGTTCTGGATCGGCCACAGGGCGCCCGGCTGGTGGACGTGGAAGTACGCGTAGGCCATCGACCCGGACGAGATGAGCGCCGCGGCGCGGGTGCCGAGGCCGAGCAGCACCAGGCCGCCGCCGACGAGCTGGATGACGGCGGCGTACCAGCCGGGCCAGGTGCCGGCCTCGACGGTGTTGCCGTTCATACCGCCGAGGACGCCGAAGAGCGAGGCGGCGCCGTGGCAGGCGAAGAGCAGGCCGACGACTATGCGGAACAGTCCGAGGACATAGGGCTGGCCGCTGTTGAGACGTCCAGTCATGTGGGGACTCCTTCGGTCGGTGGGGGACGTAACCGAGTTCACCGATGTAGTCGGCGCCGACGCTGCCGCCGTTGCCACCGGCTTGGGAGATCCACAGGTTAGGAGAACCTAACCAATGCTTGCAAGTTCAACATTCGGCCATGGTCGTCTTCCGTTTCGGGGCCCGCGTCCGGCCCCGCGGCGGTGCGCAGAGCGGCGCGCGCCACCGCGTCCGCGTCCGACAGGGTCACCGAGTCGACCCCCGGGCGGGCCCCCGCGGCGGTCACCCAGTGCACCCCCTCGGTGGGCACGCCGAACGCGAACCGCCGCGCGTGAAAAGCACCTTGACGGTCGATCAGCCGGTAGGGGCGCGGTGTCACGTCCAGCCCTCCGGTCTCGTAACCGTCGACCGTGTGCGGCCGGGCCTGGCCGGTCTTCAGGAGTCGCGCGAGCAGTTCGTCGGCGGTCCTGCGCACGTCCGGTTCGGGCAGCCGGGCCTCGACGAGTGTGGTGGCCGTCACGGTCGAACCCGGCACGTCGGGGGAGTGCGCCACGAAGCAGCCGTCCCGCACGGCCACTTCGAGGCGGGGTCCGACGGCGGTCAGTACGCCCGCCTCGACGAGCGCGGCCAGTTCCTCGATGCGGCGCCGGGGCGGGCCGATGGAGAGGAACGCGTTCAGCGGGGTGTACCAGCGGTCGAGGTGGTCGCGGCGCGAGGCGCCGGACAGGCCACCGTGGTCGACGATCAGGCGCAGTTCGTTGCGCAGATCGCGCAGGACGTCCAGGGCGGCCTTCACGGGTCCGTCGACGTTGCCGAGCGCGGCGTGGTCCGCGTCCTCGCGCAGATGGGCGAGGAGCCAGGAGTGCCAGGCGGTGGGGGAGGGGTAGGTGTGGCCGGAATGCGGCCGTGAGACGCGGTCCCAGGACCAGTGGCGGTCGTCGGGTATCCCGAACTCCCCAAGGACGGCGGCCTCTTGCGGGGAGCGGTGCGCGGTGGCGAGGAAGCGTTCACGGAAGTGCGAGGAGGGCAGGCCGGTGGTTCTCAGCAACGCCTCGTAGTAGACCGTCTCGACCTCTTTCGCGACCAACGGCCATATCTCGGCGAGGAAGTCGGGTGCCTCGCCCGAGCCGGCTCTCTTGCGGAAGTGGGCGATCGACTCGGCGGTGAGGACGGCGGGCCGATGCCGTCCGTAAGGCCCCTTGGCGTTGTCGCCGCGCGCCTGGTACGGGATGCCGCGGCGCGAACCGGCGTACAGGCGCGGCTCGTTGCCCGACGGCAGGTAGCGCAGGCCGCCGCCGGGGGCGGGCGCGTACCGGCCGCCGCGTCCCTCGGTCAGCCGGGCCATGTGGTCGAAGAAGTTGAGACCGAGGCCGCGCAGCAGAACCGCCTCGCCCGGGCGTACGGCGCTCAGGTCGACGTCGGCCGGGTTGGCCGGCGGGACGTGCCGCAGGCCGTGCCGCCGGGCGTCCTCGGTGAGCAGGCGCTCGGCCGGGGTGCCGACGGTGGGCAGATGGCCCTGGGTGAGGACGACCGCGTGCAGCCCGGCGAGTTCGCGGCCGTCGGAGAGGGCGAGGGTCTGCCGCCCGTCGGGACCGTCGTCGAGGCGGACGGCGCGGGCGGCGTGCGGGACTACCGTGACGTGGGGCGGGGCCGCGTCGACGGTCGTGGCGAAGACCTGGCGCAGGTAACGGCCGTACTGGGCGCGGCTCGGGTAGTCGTCGGGGCCGAGCGGGGCGTCGTGCCGCTCGGCCCACTCGTAGAGGCTCGGGCCCGGGCGGATCGGGCCCGAGCACGCCACCGACTCGTCCGTGTAGAGCGTCACCTGCGAGGCGACCGTGTTCATCAGGAGCTCGGGCGCCTGGTCCGTGCGCCAGACGGCACCCGCGCCCGGCGGGTGCGGGTCGATCACATGGACGGTGAGCCGGGAGCCCGCCGGGAGCAGCTCGTCGGCGGAGGCGGTGAGCCGCTCCAGGACGCTGGTGCCGCGGGGGCCCGCGCCGACGATCGCCAGACTGAACTCGTGGTGAGGGGCGGGCAACACGGGACTCCCGGGGCATGTGGGGCTGCTGGGGTGGTCCGCCTCATCATGCCGTTTCGCCGTCAACTACGGCGAGAGGGAATCCAGCTGTGAAATGGATCACGCGCCGGCGGCTACGTGATCGTGCGCCCGTCCGCCCGCACCAGGCCGCCCTGCGGGTCGGCCTGGTCGAGAGTGAGGCTCGCCGAGCGGCCGCGCAGGGTCAGTGTCATCAGGTGGTTCCCGTACCAGGGGCCGCCCGTCTTGCGCCACTTGAAGCGGGGCGCCGCCGCGCGTGCGTGCCGGGCGAGGCCGCGGCCGATGGCCCGTCCGGTACGGCTCCAGCCGAAGCGGAAGCCGACGCGCATGTACCTGGGGATGGAGTTGTGGACGGGGGAGCAGGTGAGCTGCAGGACACGCGCGGTGGGCGCGGGGCCGCTCGCCGGCCAGGACGGCTCGGCGACGTACGCGTGGTGCACGTCGCCCCCGAGGACCGAGACGGTCGCGGGCGCCGCGGGGCCCGAACCGGCTTCGGCGACCAGGTCCGTGAGCGTGTCGAACGACGTCGGGAACGCCGCCCAGTGCTCCAGGTCGGCCCGCCTGCGCAGCTTCTCGCCGCGCCGCGCCCAGCGGGCTCCGCGCTCGCCCCGGCTCATCGCCGCGTTCCACGTCTCCGCGTCGTGGATGAGATGGGGGAGCAGCCACGGCAGGGACGAACCGATGAGGAGGTGGTCGTAGGCGCCGGTGCCGGAGTCCTGCCCCTCGAGGGCCTGCTCGCGCACCCAGCGTGCCTCGTCCGGGTCGAGCATCGCCCTGTTCTGTTCGTCCAGTACGCGGGCGGCCCGGGTGTCGACCATCACCAGGCGCACGCGGCCGAAGTCGCGGCGGTAGCTCCAGCGGGCGCCGGTGGGGTCGGAGTCGGCCCGGGCGGCGAAATCGCGCAGGACGTCCGTGCCGTCGGGGGCCGCGCACACCTGCGCGTACACCGGGTCGGCGGCGAGTTCGGAGGGGTGCAGATTGCCTATGTGCTGGTGCACCCAGTACGACATGAGGCCGCTCAGGATGCGCTCCTGCCACCAGGGCGTGGCGCGCATGTCCCGGAGCCAGGCGGCGCTGGTGTTCCAGTCGTCTATGACGTCGTGATCGTCGAAGATCATGCAGCTGGGGACGGTGGAGAGCAGCCAGCGGATCTCCGGGTCGAGCCAGGACTCGTAGTAGAGGTGCGTGTACTCCTGGTAGTCCGCGACCTGGGTGCCCGGGGGGTCCTTGAGGTCGCGGCGGTGGGCCAGCCATTCCTGGGTCGCCGGTGACGTCTCGTCCGCGTACACCTGGTCGCCGAGGAGCAGCAGGACGTCGGGGCGCTCGGCCGCCGGGTCGGCGGCGAGGCGGGCGGCGAGCGTGTCGAGCGCGTCCGGGCCCACGGGGTCGTGCTCGCCCCCGAGCTCGCGGCCCCGCTCGCGCCAGGACGAACCCGAGGCGGGCGGGGCGGCCCAGCGGCAGGAGCCGAAGGTGACGCGGACGGGTTCGTCGTCGGCGTACCGCGGAGCGCGGATGGTGCTGGCCGGGAAGGCGGAGTCCGGCTCGGGCCAGACCATGGCGTCGTCCAGGGTCACCTCGTACGCCGTCTCGGTGCCCGGGGTGAGCCCGGTGACCGGGACCAGCGCGTAGTGGTGGCCGTCGATCTGGAAGGTGTGCGCACTGCCCTTCGCGCCGTCCGCGCAGCGCACCTCGGCGACGCAGGGCCGGCTCGCCTCGACCCAGATCGTCGCCGCCTCCCCGTCCACGTACCTCAGCAGTGGTCCCAGGCGCAGGCTCGCCACGTTGTCTCCTCCGCTCCGCCGACGTCCGGACCGTCGGGCCGTTGTCGGGCTTCGTCGTGCCCGGTCCGTCCGTACGGTACGGAACGCCGGGGGCGGGGGCCAGGAGCGGGTCCCGGGTGCGGGCGGGGGTGCGGGCCGGGGGTCAGCAGCCGCTCAGCAGCCGCTCAGCTTGGACTGGATCGCCGACTTCTCCGCCGAGTCCACCGAGAGGTCGTAGTAGTGCTTCACCTGGACGTACATCCTCAGGTACGTGCAGGCGTACGCGGCGCGCGGCGGCATCCACTCGGCCGGGTCCTGGTCGCCCTTGGACTGGTTGACGTTGTCGGTGACGGCGATCAGCTGGGGGCGGGTGAGGTCGTTGGCGAACGACTGGCGCTGGGCCGTCGTCCAGGAACCGGCGCCCGACTTCCACGCCTCCGAGAGCGGCACGACGTGGTCGATGTCGACGTCGCCCGACGCGGTCCAGGTGGCGCCGTCGTACGCGGAGTACCAACTGCCCGACGTGGCCGCGCAGTCGGAGCCGGTCTGCACGTTCGTGCCGTCGCGCTTGAGGACGACCTCGCGGGTGTTGCACGTGCCGGACTGGGTGATCCAGTGCGGGAACTTGTCGCGGCTGTAGCCGTCGGAGCTTCCCTCGGTCTTGACGGTCAGTTCGGAGAGGTAGGTGCGGGCCGTGGCGGCGGTCACCGGGGTGGGCGGGGCCGCCTGGGCGGCGGGTGCCGTGAGGAGGGTGAGTGCGGTGAGGGTGGTGGCCAGGGCCGCGGTGGCCGTGGCTATGCGGGTGCGGGGTCGACGCGCGTAGAGGTTCGGCGTGCGGGGGGTGCGGCGGGGCATGTGAACTCCCTTGTGATGGGGGGTTGTTGGCCGGGTGGGGCGTGCGGCCATGGTGGGGGGAGGGGGTTGCGGGGAGGTGTGCGGGTGGTGACAGGGTCGCGTCAAGTTGGGGTGCGGGGCAAGGGGGTGGGCGGGTAACTCTGTTGGGCCGGGCCTGATTTGGGGCGGGTTGTCCGTGCGGGTCCGCCTCGTTGCGGTGGATGGCGGTGCTGGTGCTCAAGTCGCTCGGCGGCGCTTGCGCCCAGGTTGCGGGGCCCCGCCCCGGACCCCGCTCCTCAAGCGCCGGAGGGGCTTGACCGGGGCTGCCCGGAGGGCTTGACCGGGGCCGGGTGGCGATCACCCCGACGCTTTTTGTATCGTGGTGAAACAAAGTGGTTCCCGCCCGCGTACCCTGACCGGCGGGCGGGGCCGCCTTGTCTTCTTCTCGTCTCCGTTCTCTGGAGCCTGCCGATGACGGCCACGCCCACCGTTCTCTCCGCGCGCGCCCTCCTGCTCGACATGGACGGCACGCTCGTCAACTCCGACGCCGTCGTCGAGCGGATCTGGCGGCGCTGGGCCGTCGAGCACGGACTCGACGCCGACGAGGTCATGCGCGTCGCGCACGGCCGGCAGGGGCACGCCACGATGGCCGTGCTGCTGCCCGAACGCCCCGTGGCGGAGAACCTCGCCGACAACGCGCGCATGCTCGCCGCGGAGACCGCCGACATGGACGGCGTCGTGCCCGTGCCGGGCGCGGCCGGGTTCCTCGAAGCGCTGATCTCGGGCGGGCTGCCGCACGCCCTGGTCACCTCGGCCGACGTGGCGCTGTCCACCGGACGGATGGCCGCCGCCGGACTGCCGTACCCGGCGGTGCGCGTGACGGCGGAGAACGTCGGCGCCAGCAAGCCGGACCCCGAGGGTTTCCTGAAGGGCGCCGCCGAACTCGGCGTCGACCCGGCGGACTGCGTGGTGTTCGAGGACTCCGGGGCCGGGATCTCGGCCGGGCTCGCCGCGGGCATGCGGGTGGTGGGGGTCGGGCCCCGCGCGGGGGCGCACGGACCCACCGTTCAGGTGGCCGACCTGACGGCCGTACGCGTCGAAGCCGCCGTCGACGGGGAAATCCTGCTGCACATCGGCTGAGGGGCCGCCGGTCTCAGCGGGTCTCCGACTCCAGGGCCCTGCGGGTTGCCGGGCCGTACGTTCCCGGCGTGTCCCCATGGACGCCGCGGGCCATCTGGAACGCGCCGACCGCGTACTCCGTCCGGCTGTCGTAACGCCCGTCGGGGCGGCCCCGGTAGAGGTTCAACTGCCCCAGACGGCGCTGGAGTTCGGCGACCTCCGGGCCGCGGTCCCCCCGGCGCAGGGCCGTCCCCCGCGGCGGGCGTATCTGCCGCGTGGCGGTCGCGGTCGCGGACGGAGCGGACGCCGAAGGCGTCGGGGACGGAGTGCGTCCGGGCGTCGGTGTGGGCGACGCGGCGGCCGAGGCCGGGCGGGACGCCGGGGCCGACGAAGGCGGCGGCGTCGTGGGGCGCACCGACACGGACGGGGTCGGAGCCGGGTCGTGCGGCGCCGATGTCGTGGGCAGCGGGGCGGCGGCCTCCTGCGCGGTGGCGGGCGTGTCGCCGTCGCCCGACGAGATCAGGACCGTCACCAGCGCCGCCACACTCAGCACACCCGCGACCGCGGCCAGCAGCAGCACCGGGGTGCGGCGCGTCCTGTCCGCCGGGTGGTCGTGGCCGGTGTCGTCGGACTCCGTCACGGCCGGCGGCTGCTCGGGCGGCAGAGGGGGGTGCGCGTACGGGTCCGGGACGCGCGGTGGCGGGGGCTGGGACGGCTCCGGGAGCGTCACGTAAGGGCGGACGCGCAGCGGACTGAAGCCCTCCACCTCGCAGGCGCACGTCGGACCGCCGTCCGGCCCCACCCCTGCCCCGCACTCCGGACACTTACGCGGCTCACCACTCACTGTGGTCCCCCTCCCCGAGAACTGCAGCGCATTATGCAGACCCCGAGGCCCTGCCCGCAGCGCCGGGTCCGAACTCAACAGGCCAAACCGGGGCGCACCGACCAGGATGGTAGGTATCAAGCCCCCCCCCGCCGACCGGACCGGGCCCGGGGTGCCTGTGGAGGTGTTCATGAGCAGCCAGGACCTCGGCACCGCGGGTGCCGGCGGCAGCGGCCGCGGTCACCAGGCCCTGCCCGGCGACGCGGCCAAGAGCGGCGGCGTCCTCGTCTCCATCGGGGCGCTGCTCCTCGGCATGCTGCTCGCCGCGCTCGACCAGACCATCGTCTCCACGGCGCTGCCCACCATCGTCAGCGATCTGGGCGGCCTGGAGCATCTGTCCTGGGTCGTCACCGCGTACATGCTCGCCGCGACGGCCGCGACGCCCCTGTGGGGCAAGCTCGGCGACCAGTACGGGCGCAAGAAGCTCTTCCAGCTCGCGATCGTGATCTTCCTGATCGGCTCGGCGCTGTGCGGCATGGCGCAGAACATGCCCGAGCTGATCGGCTTCCGCGCCCTGCAAGGTCTGGGCGGCGGCGGCCTGATGGTGCTGTCCATGGCGATCGTCGGCGACCTCGTCCCGCCGCGCGAACGAGGCAAGTACCAGGGCCTGTTCGGCGCCGTGTTCGGCGCGACGAGCGTGCTCGGACCGCTGCTCGGCGGGCTGTTCACCGAGCACCTCAGCTGGCGCTGGGTCTTCTACATCAACCTGCCCATCGGTGTCGTCGCGCTCGCCGTCATCGCCGCGGCCCTGCACATCCCGGCCCGCTCGACGAAGCACCGCATCGACTACCTCGGCACCTTCCTCATCGCGTCCGTCGCCACCTGCCTCGTCCTCGTCGCCTCGCTCGGCGGCACGACCTGGGGCTGGAGCTCGCCGCAGATCATCGGCCTCGCCGTGCTGGGCGTGGCGCTCGGCGTGGTGTTCGTGTTCGTGGAGTTCCGGGCGGCCGAGCCGGTGCTGCCGATGAAACTGTTCCGGGTCCGCACCTTCACCCTCGCCGCCGTCATCAGCTTCGTCATCGGCTTCGCGATGTTCGGCGCGATGACCTATCTGCCGACGTTCCTCCAGGTCGTGCAGGGTGTCTCGCCGACCATGTCGGGTGTCCACATGCTGCCGATGGTGATCGGCCTGCTGCTCTCCTCCACCGTCTCCGGGCAGATCGTCAGCCGCACCGGCCGCTGGAAGGTCTTCCCCGTCGCGGGCACCGCCGTCACCACGATCGGCCTGCTGCTCCTGCACAACCTCGACGAGACCAGCTCGACCGTCGAGATGAGCGCCTACTTCTTCGTCTTCGGTCTCGGCCTCGGACTCGTCATGCAGGTGCTCGTCCTCATCGTGCAGAACGCGGTGCCGTACGAGGATCTGGGCGTCGCCACCTCGGGCGCCACGTTCTTCCGCTCCATCGGCGCCTCCTTCGGCGTCGCGATCTTCGGCACGATCTTCGCCAACCGCCTTGCCACGAAGCTGACTTCGGCCCTGAGCGGACAGCAGCTGCCGCCCGGCGTCAACCCGAACTCGCTCAAGGCCGACCCGCGCGGCATCGGCGACCTCCCGCCCGCGGTCCGCCAGCCGGTGCTCCACGCGTACGCCACGTCCATCACCGACGTCTTCGTCTACGCGGTCCCGGTCGCCCTGCTCGCCTTCGTCCTCTCCTGGTTCCTGCGCGAGGACAAACTGCGCGGCGCGGTGACCGCGCCCGACCCGACGCAGACGCTCGCCTCCAACCCGGTGGAGCGCTCCTCGCGCGACGAGGTGGCACGGGCCCTGTCGACGCTCGGGACGCGCGAGGGGCGGCGCGAGATCTACGAGAAGATCACCGCGCGGGCGGGCTACGACCTGCTGCCCGCGGCGAGCTGGCTCCTCCTGCGCATCAACCGGTACGGCTGGGCCGAGCCGGCCGTCCTCGCCGAGCGCAGCGCCGTGCCCCTGACGGTGATCATCGAGGCGGCGCGGCAGGTGGAGGAGCGCCGTCTCGCGGTGCGGGACGGCGTCGACCTGGTCCTCACCGACGAGGGGCGGACGGTCGCCGCCCGCCTCGGCAAGGCCCGGGAGGACTCGCTGGCGGAGCTGCTCGGCGACTGGTGGGGCCCCGAACGGCCCACGGATCTCTTCCGGTTGGTGTCCGAGCTGAACGCCGAGATGTGCGGATCGGACGCGGAGCGGCCGCACGACGGTGGCGGCCGGACGGGGCTGGCGGCCTGACGCCGGGGTTCAGGGGGCCAGCCGCTTGCTGAACCAGTGCTCGGCGTAGGTGTCGTCGTTGTGCGGCTCTGTCTCCTCGTAGCCGAGCCGTGCGTACAGGGTGCGGGCCTCGATCAGGTCGCCGCGGGTGTCGAGGCGCACGCGCTCGGCGCCCAGGGAACGGGCCGCGTCCTCGGCCGCCGCCACGAGCAGCGGCGCCCCGCCCGTGCCGCGCAGCTCCTTGCGGACGAAGACGCGGGTCAGCTCGGCCGTGACCGGGTCCACCAGCCGCACCCCCGCGCTCCCGGCGGGCTCCCCGTCGTACCGGCCGACGATCAACTGCCCGTGTGGCGGCGCCAGTTGCTCGCCCGCCTCGGCGGCGATCCCGCGCTCCAGCTCCGCCGGATCGGTGGCGTGCCCCTGGTGCAGCGCGTACCAGCGGTCGCTCACCTCTGTGTAGTACGCGCGCCACAGGGCGGCTGCGGCGGGCGAGTCGTACGGCTCGGCGGCGAGTGTCCAAGGGGTGCGCATGGCGCATTGTGGGGGCGGTGGGGCGAAGTGGCGCAACCGGATTTCGCCATAGGGCGCCGCGTGACGCGTGACCTGTTTGAGCCGGGCGGGGCGGGCAACCCGGGTCTGGGTAAGCACGGTTGACCCTTATACGACGGATACCGGGAAGGTCGGGAAGACACCCATGTCCACAGGCATGATCATCGTTCTGATCGTGGTGGGGCTCGTGGTCGTCATCGCGGCGGGCGTCTTCGCCGCGCGGACCACGCCCCGCGGCGGACGCGGCCTGAAGCGGCGCTTCGGACCCGAGTACGAGCGGGTCGTCGCCCGGCACGACGGCGACACGAAGGCCGCCGAGCAGGAGCTGACGGAGCGGGTGCGGCGGCACGGTTCGCTGCGCATGCACGACCTGCAGCCCGCCGCGCGCGAGCGGTACCTGGCGCGCTGGACCAGCGCCCAGGAGCGCTTCGTCGAGTCGCCCGCGGAGGCGGTCGCCGAGGCCGAACTGCTCCTCGCCGACCTCGCGAAGGAGCGCGGTTTCCCCGACGGCGGCGGCTTCGAGGAACGGCTGGAGGCGCTCTCCGTCCACCACGGCGCCCATGTGCACGGCTACCGGCGCGTCCACCGGGCGGTGAACGCCCGCGCGGGCGGCGCCGACGAGAGCCGGGCCGGTACGGAGGAGCTGCGCGCGTCGATGGTCGAGGCCCGGGCCCTCTTCGAGGACCTGGTCGGCGTCGACGGCCACTCCGGGCGCCGGACCACCGGGACGGACAAGGTGACGGACGGCGCGGCGACCCACGACAAGCGGACGAGCACCCTCAAGGGGCGCCTGGCGAAGGAGAGTTGATCGAGGATGACGGACATCGACCGAGCACGGCACGACGGTTCGGCCCCGAACTCCGACCCGCTGCGCGACCCGGCGGCCCGGACCACGCCCGAGCCTCTGCGGGAGCCCCACGAGCCCCACGAGCCCCACGAGCCCCGTGAGCCCCGTGAGCGGATTCCGGGTGCGGGCGTCGACGGCGACCGCACCGACCCGCTCGCGCCGGACGCGGGCGGCACCGGCCACCACCTCGGGGACCACGGGGCCGGCGGTGACCACCTCGGTGACCATCACGGGAAGCGTCACGCCGGCCTTGAGGAGCCGGGCCACGGCCTGCGCACCGCCCTGGTCGCCCAGGAGGCCCGCGAGGACCTGACGACCCGCCTGCGGCACGCCGTCGCCGGTTTCGTCGACGAGCCCAGGGCCGCCGTGCAGGAGGCCGACCTCGTCCTGGAGGACCTGACGACCCGCCTCACCGAGACCCTCGCCGGGCACCGCGAGACGCTGCGCACGTCCTGGCAGGGCTCCGAGGAGGACACGGAGCGGCTGCGTCTCGCCCTGCGCGACTACCGGGAGACGGCGGAGCGCCTGCTGAACATCTGAGCAGGCCCCGGCTACTCGCTCGTGGCCAGGGACGCGGCTTCCCAGGCGAAACCGTCCGGGTCGGTGAACGGCCCGGCGGTGCTGCCGAGCACGATCCGGTGCGATCCCGCACCGTCGGCGGGAACACCGGCGTCCTTGGCCAGGGCGGCGCGCTTGTACAGCGCCAGCTTGACGGGCCCCGCCCCGTCCTCGAACTCGACGTACTTGCCGCCGAAGCTCTTTCCCACGGTCAGGCCCTGCCCGACGTAGAACTGCTTGCTCGCCTTCACGTCCTCGGCGCCCAGCAGGAGCACGATCGCGTCGATGTCGCGGGTGGCCGGGCCGCTGTTCTTCTTCGCGGAGGTGGCGACCTTCCAGATCGTCCCGTCCGGGGCCTGGACGACACCGCCGTAACCCCACAGCGACTTCGCGACCGGTTTCAGCGAGGTGGCGCCGGCCGCGAGGGCCGAGCCGACCAGCCCCTCGACGTCGGCGGGCTGCGAGACCGTGAGCGACAGCGTGAATCCGCGGAAGCCGCTCGTCTCCGCGTCGGAGGCGCGCAGACGCAGCTTCGGGCCCAGCCCGAAAGCGGCGTCGTAGAAGCGTTCGGCGGCCGCGGGGTCGGCCACCTCGAGGGTGACGGATGCGATGGAAGTCATGCGGATCACGCTAGTTCCGCCCCGGCCGCCGACGCTTCTTCATTCCTGACCGGTCTGCGCGACCGGCCGGGAACACCGTTCTACGCGCCCTTCGGCGCCGCCTGCTGCACCACCTCGAAGGACCACACCGAGGAGCTGCTCGAAGCGGGCTTCGGGCGGTCGCCGCCGCCCTGGTGCGCGGCCTTCATCGGCCCTTCCATCCACGCCTGGAACGACTCCTCGTCACGCCACCGCGTGTACACCAGGTAGTCGTCGGTGCCCTCGACAGGACGCAGCAGCTCGAACCACTCGAAGCCGTCCGAATTCTCGACGGCGCCCGCGCGGGACGCGAACCGCTTCTCCAGGACCTCGCGCTGTTCGGCCGGGACGGCCAGGACATTGATCTTGACGATGCTCATGGGTTCATCCTGCCGCACCGTCGGCCGCGGAAGACCGGCCCTCCCGCCACTGGCGGACGATCCCCTCCACGTCGTACGGCTTCAGGCCCAGGGGCGGGCCCGGTGGCGGCTTGAACATCATGTCGCTGATCTTGGCGTTGATCTCGGTGACGATCCGGCGCACCGCCTGTTCCGAGGGGGCCTTCGAGGCTGCCTCCAGGGCGTCCTCGGCCTCCTTGCGCAGGGCCAGGGTGGGAGGCAGGACGGACAGGCCCTCGCGGGCCATCTTCCGCTTGATCCACCAGTTCTCGTCGTACGTGGTGTCGCTCGTGGGGTCCAGGGGCCGGCCGGCGCCGGGCAGGGCGGCGAAGTCGCCGCGGCGCTCGGCCTCGCGGATCTGCTTGTCGACGAATGACTCGAAGCTGACGCCCGGTGGTTTGCGTTCGGTCATGGAGTCATTGTCGCGCAGGCCCCGTGCGACGGGCCGGGGAGCCATAGGATTCGGCCGCTGAGTAAGGAAGCGAACACTGGGGGAGTGCGGTGCTCGAACTGACCATGGCCACGATGTCCGGCGGCGACGCGGGGGCCACAGCCGGGATGGCGATGGCCGAGGAGGCCAGTGAGCCGGGGGCCGTGCTGCGGGTGGGGCGGGACGGCAGCGTGTGCCGGCTCGCGACGCCGGAGGACTGGCTGTTCGTGTCGCGGGTGCATCTGGAGTTCCGGTGCGGGCCCGACGGGGAGTGGAGCGTGTTCTGGCTGCGGGGGTCGCAGGACGATCCCGCCTCGGAGGTGCGGGTGCGGCTCGGGGGCGCGCAGGGGCCCGGCCAACCGCTCGCGTACGGCGGGGCGTTGCTGCTGCCGCGCGGCGGCTCCGGCGAGGTCGTCGTCCTCGACCGGAGCGGGCCGCGCAGCGTGAACGTGGGGTTCTACCACGAAGGGTGAGCCGCGGGACGGACAGTACGGCCGCTGTTCGGCTCAGTCCTGTACGTAGGCCAGGGCGAAGCCGTCGTACCCCTTGGCGCCCACTGTCTGGATCGCCGTCGCGTCCAACTTCGGGTGATCGGCGAGGAGTCGGAGCGCGGCGCGGGTGCCCGTGACATCCGGCTGGGTGTTGTCCGGGTTCGCGACGCGGCCTTCGCGCACCACGTTGTCGACGACGATGACACTGCCCGGCCGGGTCAGACGCACCGCCCAGTCGAGGTAGTTGGGGTTGTTCGCCTTGTCCGCGTCGATGAAGACGAGGTCGAACTCGCTTCCCTCACCGCACTCCTCGGCGAGCCGGGGCAGTGAGTCGAGTGCGGCGCCCACCCGGACCTCGACCACCTTGTCCAGGCCCGCGCGGGCGATGTTGGCGCGGGCGACCTCGGCGTGCCGCGCGCTGTACTCCAGGGTGATGAGCGTCCCGTCGGCGGGCAGTGCGCGGGCCAGCCAGATGGTGCTGTAGCCGCCGAGCGTGCCGATCTCCAGGATGCGGCGGGCGCCCTGGATCCGCGCGATCAGGTGCAGCAGTTTCCCGTTGGTGGCGGAGACGCTGATGCTGGGCAGGCCCGCCGCCTCGCTGTCCGCGAGGGCGGCGGCCAGTGCCTCGTCGGCCGGGGCGAGCAGATCGCTGAGGTAGGCGTCGACGGCGGCCGCGGGGCCGGGCTGCTGGGGCTCGGGGTGAGAGGTCATGCCCGTCACCCTAGGACCGGACCCTATGACGGGCCGGGTCCCAGGCCGGGTTCAGACCGCCGGCGGCGATCCCGGGAGCGGGCGTCCCGCGGACTCGCGCATGCGCCAGGCCGCGATGCCGCCGATGAGGGCCGCGGCCATCATGTAGTAGGCCGGGATCATCAGGTTGCCGGTGGCCGCGATGAGGGCCGCAGCGACGAGCGGGGTGGTGCCGCCGAAGAGGGACACCGAGAGGTTGAAGCCGACGGACAGCGAGCCGTAGCGGACCTTCGTCGGGAACAGGGCCGGGAGCGTCGAGGGCATCGACGACGTGAAGCCGACCAGGAGCAGGCCGAGGGCCGCGAGGCCCAGCGCGATGGCCCAGGTGGAGCCCGCGCGGATCAGCAGGACCGCGGGGACGGAGAGCAGGACGAAGCCCGCGCACGCCGCACCGATCACGACACGGTGGCCGAAGCGGTCGTTGGCCCGGCCCATCGGGAGCTGCACGCACATCATCAGGAGCATCACGCCGATGAGGATGAGCGTGCCGTGCGTGGCGTCGTAGTTCAGTTCCTCGCTGAGGAACGTCGGCATGTACGACAGCAGCATGTAGTCGGTGACGTTGAAGACGAGGACCAGGGCGATGCACAGCGCCATCGCGTTGCCGTTGCCGACGAACATGTCCTTGAACTTCGGCTTGGGGTGCGCCTTCTGCTTGTTCTCGGCCTCTTCGGCGAGCTTCTGGAAGGCCGGGGTCTCCTCCAGCTTCATCCGCACGTACAGGCCGACGATGCCGATCGGGCCGGCGATCAGGAACGGGATGCGCCAGCCCCAGCTGTACAGGTCGCCGTCCGAGAGCGTGGTGGTGAGGAGGGTGGCCAGGCCCGCGCCGGCCACGTAGCCGGCGTTCGTGCCGAGCTCCAGGAACGAGCCGAAGAAGCCGCGGCGCTTGTCCGGCGCGTACTCGGCGATGAAGGTGCACGCGCCGCCGTACTCACCACCGGTCGAGAAGCCCTGCAGCATGCGCGCCGCGATCAGCAGCACCGGCGCCCACACGCCGATGGAGGCGTGCGAGGGGATCAGGCCGATCGCGAACGTGCCCGCCGCCATCATGATCATGGTGATGGCGAGGACGCGCTGGCGGCCGATGCGGTCGCCGAGCGGGCCGAAGAAGGCGCCGCCGATGGGGCGCACGAGGAAGGCGGCGGCGAACGTGCCGAGCGTGGACAGCACCTGGGCCGTGCTCGACGCCGTGGGGAAGAAGACGTGGCCGAGCGTCGCGGTCAGGTAGCCGTAGACGCCGAAGTCGAACCACTCCATCGCGTTGCCGAGCGCCGCCGCCTTGACCGCGCGCTTGACCAGCGACGGGTCGGTGACGGTGACGTCGGAGGAGCTGGCCGGCCCGTCGTCCCGCACGGGTGCGGAGACCTTGCCGGTACTGACTGCGATGGACGTGGCACTGGCCAAGGGTCCGCTCGCCTGCCTTTCGTGGGGGACAAGGGCAGAGGCCGTCCACGGGGAACGGCCTCAAAACGACCATAGGGGCGTTCGCGAGTGTTACGGGTAGTGTTCCTTCCGTCACGTTCCGCGTGGAAACCCTCTCCGGCCTGGGAAGACTCCGAGCCGCCCGCGCACCGCAAATGGGCAATTCTGTGATCTTTGTCGCGGAACCAGGCCCGTGTAGTGCACAACCAAGCAGCGACAAGCAGCCTCCCGACGCCGTCTTCCGGTCAAAACCGAGTGGACAGGCAGGTGAAGTAGGGGTTGCGTGCGTCTCATACCGGGGGCGGTGCGAACCTCTAGGGACGAGTAGGGACGACATGGGGCATCCAGCGGGTGCCGACACGGGCGGGAGGGCCGGGAGCGCGTGGCGAACGTGGAGCACAGAGGGCCGATGACAGGACCGGCGGACACGGCGACAGGGCGGATGAGCGCCGTGCGCGTCGGCCTGTGGCTGATCGCCGCCGTGCTCGCGGCGCGTCAGCTCGTCGCCGTCCTGAGCACGCCGCGGGGCGAGCGTCTCACCGACCTGGAGACCTGGATCGGGCCGAACGGGGTGCTGCACGTCAAGGGCTCCCTGTACGCAGCACCCGACCGGTTCACCGGCACGCCCTTCGCGGGACTCGTCCTCAAACCGTTCTCCCGCGCCGCCGAGCAGGCGCTCGGCTGGGGCTGGACGTTCGGCTCGCTCGCCCTCGTCGTGGCGCTCGGCGTGGTCGCCGCGCGCGCCCTGCCGGGCCCCGTCTCCCGCCGTACGTCCCTGTTCGCCGCGCCGGTCGCGATCAGCCTGCTCATGCTGTCGCTGCCCGTGCGCAACGCGTTCACCCTGGGCCAGACCAGCATCCTCCCGGTCCTCCTCGTCCTCCTCGGCTGCTTCGCCGTACGCGGGGAGAAGGCATCCGGCGTGCTCATCGGCGTCGGCGCGGCCCTCCAGCCGACCGTGCTGCTGTTCGCGCCGCTGCTCTGGTTCACCGGACGCAGACGCGCGGCCGTCACGTCGGGCGGCACCTTCGTCGCCGCGACCGGCCTCGCCTGGGCCGCGATGCCGCACGACTCATGGACGTACTGGGTGCACCACCTGGCCGGCGCGGGCCTGGCCACCGACCCGGCGGCCAACGCCAACCAGTCGCTGCACGGCATGCTGCTCCGCTTCGGCCTTCAGGGGCCGCTGGAGAAGGTGCTGTTCCTCGTCCTCGGCGCGGCCGTCGCCGTCATCGGGGTGCGCCGCGCGGTCACGTACGCGCGCGACGGCCAGCTGCTGCTCGCCGTCGCCATCACGGGCTGCGTCGCCGTCGCGGTCTCCCCGACGACCTGGCAGCACCAGCTCCTGTGGGTGCTCCTCGCCGTCGTCGGCCGCGTCGGCAAGCGCGCCTCCGACCGCTACATGTGGCCGGTCCTCGTCATCCTCGCGCTGACGCTGCCGTCGAAGATGCTGCTGCCGAACATGACGTCGCTCGACCCGATCCGGGACAACGTCGTGCTGATCGCGGCCCTTGCCGCGGCCTGCGTCGTCCCCTTCCTCTCCCGTACGTCACCGCTGTACCGGACGCCGATCCCGACCGAGTACGCCGAGCCCGTGCCCGCCCGCTGGACGTGGGTGCCGCTCGTCCCCGTCTGGCGCCGGGTCCTGGCCCGCCCGAACCTGATCCTCGAACTGCTCCTCATCCGCGTCGGCTACTCCGCCTACCAGCAGGTCCGCCTCGCCGCGACGGGCGGCACGATCTCCGGCGGCCGGGCCACCGCCGAGCACCACGGGCAGCAGATCCACTCGATCGAGCAGTTCCTGCACATCGACATCGAGCACTGGGTCAACCACACGGTCTTCCACCACGCCACCTGGCTGAAGGACTTCTTCAACTTCTACTACACGTCGTTCCACTTCGTGGTGCCGCTGAGCCTGCTCGCGATCATGTACGTGCGCCGCCCCGCCGAGTACCGCTGGGCCCGCTCGGCCCTCGGCTTCGCGACGCTGCTCGCCCTCATCGGCTTCTGGGCGTACCCGCTCGCCCCGCCGCGCCTGATGCCAGGCCTCGGCTTCATCGACACGGTGCACGGCGCCCAGGACTTCTCCAAGCCCAACTACGGCACACTCACCGAACTCACGAACCAGTACGCGGCGATGCCCTCGCTGCACTTCGGCTGGTCCCTGTGGTGCGGCATCGTCATCGTGGTCCTGGCGCGCAGGAAGTGGGTGAAGGCCCTCGGGGTCATCCACCCCCTGTGCACGGTTTCCGCGATCGTCGGCACCGGCAACCACTGGATCCTCGACGCGGTGGGCGGCGCGACCGTCGTCGGCGCCGGGTTCTTCCTCACGTACGCACTCCAGGGCCCGCGCGCGCGAGCGACAACGGAACAACCACTCGCACAGGTGGATTCGAACCGTAACTCGGGCACATCTGTGGCTAGTTGATTACGCTGTGCAGCCGACCTGAGGGGGCTGCATGGCCAACGTCAACGTCCTCGACCCGAGCGCTTCACCGCTCGACTACTACGGCTTCGAGCTGCGCCGACACCGGGAGGCGGCGGGCCTGACGCAGGACAAGCTCGGCGCGATCCTCAACTACACGGGCTCCCTGGTGGGCCAGATCGAGACGGCGCGGAAGCTGCCGACACCGGAGTTCAGTGAGCGCGTCGACGCGGGGCTCGGCACGGACGGCTTCTTCTCCCGCCTGGTGGGTCTTGTACTGAGGTCCCAACTGCCCGCCTGGTTCCAGCAGGTCGCCGAGCTGGAGGCGCGGGCCGTCGAGATCTGCGCCTTCCACACGCACCTCGTGCACGGGCTGCTCCAGACCCGGGAGTACGCGCGGGCCGTGCTCGGCGCGCTCGACCAGGAGAACCTCGACGACCGCACGGAGGTCCGGCTCGCGCGACAGCGAATTCTGGACAAGGAGGAGCCGCCGGTGGTGTGGCTGATCCTGGGCGAGGCGGTGCTGTATCAGGACATGGGGGTGGGGGAACGCGGCGTGATGCGGGGCCAGTTGGAGCGGCTGTTGTCGTACGAGAATGACCCTCGGGTGAATGTGCAGGTGCTGCCGTTCCCGGCGGGGCCGCATGCGGGATTGCAGGGTTCGTTTGACCTGTTCCGCTTCCCGTCCGATCCGGCCATCGTCTACACCGAGGGGTACGGGCAGGGGCATCCGACGGCCAATCCGAGCACGGTGAAGGACTGTTCGCTCCGTTACGATCATTTGCAGGCCACTGCTCTGTCCGTGCGGGACTCGGCGGAGCTGATCAGGTACGTGATGGAGGAGCACTATGCCGAAGTCGACCAACGTCCAGTGGCGTAAGTCCAGTTACAGCGGCGCCCAGGGCGGCGAGTGCGTGGAGTGCGCGCCGATCGGACCGCTCGCCTGGCGCACGTCCTCCTACAGCAGCGATCAGGGCGGTGATTGCGTCGAGTGTGCCCCCGTCGGCGCGCTCGCCTGGCAGAAGTCCACCTACAGCGGCGACCAGGGCGGGTCCTGCGTCGAGGTCGCCGGGACGCCCTGCGCCGCTGTCGCCGTTCGCGACTCGAAGGACCCGGCCGGCCCGAGTCTCACGTTCACGCCGGAGGCGTTCGGCCTGTTCGTCGCGGAGTGTGCGGGCTCCTCGGCGTACTAGTCCGTACTAGTCGCCGTCGTGGAGGTGCATCGCCCGTAGCGCCGCTTCCATGGCGAAGCGGTGTGCGGGGTCCTCCAGGCGGTCGCCGAAGTGGGCGTCGAGATTGCGCAGGCGGTAGCGGACCGTCTGGGCGTGCACGCCGAGGACCTCACCGACCTGCTCGGCGGTGCCCCGGGTGGTCAGCCAGGCGTGCAGGGTCTCGACGAGACGGGCGCGGCGGGCGCCGGAGGACTTGTCGAGCGGGGCCAGTTCGCGGGCGGTGATCTCCGCGACGAGCGCGGGGTCGGATACCAACCAGAGGGTCACCAAATGGTCTGCCGCGTCGATGACTTGGGAATCGGCAACGATGTCGTCGTCGACGAGCTGAAGCACCTTGCGGGCCCAGCGCAGCGAATCGGCTGCCTGCTCGGTCGGCACGGTCAGGCCGATCGCGTACGAGCTGCCGGGGGCGGCGGCGGCGAGCATGGCGCGGCGCTCCGGCGTGAGCGGGCCGGGGATCAGGAGGTGCGGCTGTGGTGCGCCGAGGTCCGCGAGGACGTCGATGGCCAGACCCGCCTGGACGTACTCGGCCGGGGTCCGTAACGCGACCAGGGTCACTTCGGAGGGAAGCTGCCAACCAGCCTGCTCGCACAGGTTGTTGACGGTGATGTGCGCCAACGGGGTTCCGGCGAGCAGCAGATGCAGTAAGCGTCTTCGCAGCACCTCTCCCGCCGCGCCCGCTCTCGACTGCACCTCCATGTACCCCTCGTGGGACAGGGTTTCGAGCTCACCCACGTACGCGAAGAGGGCCTCCGCGAAGGTCAGCAGGAGGGTCGGGGAGAGGTCGAAGCGGCGGCCCAGATCCTTTGCCCGGCGCAGGGCGACCCGGGCGCCGAGACGGTAGGCGCCCTGGAGCGTGTTGAGGTCCCGGCCCTCGTACGCCTCGACCCGGCCGAACTTGCGGAGCAGCTCGTCACGGGTCGCGGTGGAGGCGTCGGGATCGGCGACGCGGTCCACGAAGGCGTTCAGGCTCTGCTCGACACCCTGCCGGATGGCCGCCTCGTTCGGTCCGTCCAACAGCGCGGCGTACTCCGGGAACGCGCGCGTGACCTCGACCTTGATCTCCTTGATCAGGCCGGGGAGTTCGGGCCGCATGATGCGGGCGAACTCCCGGGGCAGAGGGCCCAGCGGGTCCTCCGCGTCCTTCGCGTGCGCTGGCAGGGGCATGGCCGCTTCCTCGCTTGTCCGAGCGCCGGGTGGGGGGCCGGGCCGGGCGACGCAGGGGTGTGCGGTCCCGCCCGTCAGGTGCGTACCAATGGGGCCTATGAAGTTAGAGCAACTACTGTGGGTTGTACATCTGTTGCGCAGGGATTGATCACGGTGTGGGGGATGTGGCTGAGAAGTGATGGGGCGGTGGGGTGGTCACGGGGTCTTGGTCGGGGGGAGGGTCGCCATGGCCGGCGGGCAGCCGAATCCGTACTCCGGAGCGCAGACCGGGGCCTGGTTCATGGCGATCTGGTTGTCGGGTCCGCTGATGGACGCGGTGAACAAGGGGTTGAGGTTCTCGCCGCCGGTGCCACAGCCGGTGAACGCGGGGATGTCGACCTTGCCGGTGAGGAGGCCGCCAAAGAGGACGTTCGTGTAGGTGCCGGTGCCGTCGTCCTTGAAGGAGCCGCGCAGGGTGATACGGAAGGGCTTCTCGGTCCTGCAGTTGGCGCCGAGGGGGAGAGGGACGCCGTTCACCTTGGCCGACCGGATGTGGATGGTCTGGAAGAAGGTGACAACGGCGTAGGCGCCTTCCCCGTAGTAGGTGTTGCCGGTGGAGATGCTGACGAGACCGTTGTCGAAGGCGACCTTCGCGGACACTGGAGCGAAGCCGAAGCTGAGGAAGGTCGAATCGGAGTCCGGCAGAGTCAGCTCTCCGATGGAGTCGATGCGGTTCCAGAAGAAGGCGCCGGTGTCCGGATCGGCGACGTTGGCGCCCTTTATGCCGCCGCTGATGTTCATGAGTGCGGGAGTTCTGGACGGGTCGTTGATGATCATCGATCCGTTCTGTTTGCGTACCGTTGCCAAGCCCACGGCATAGGCGCATCCGCCGAAGCCGTCCGCTTGGGTGATCTCCGGAGGAAACGGCGGTGTCGGGGCCTGGCTGACGTCGGGCTCACCGGTTGGCCTGGGCCCGCAGGTGACCTCATCCGCCTTCGGCTCGTCCTTGGGAGTGACGGTGACGCCGTCGCGGGACTCATCACTGCCTTCGTCCGGCCCTGCCGACGAGGACGGTGAGCCACCCGGCTCGGTCTCGTCCCCTCCCGGTACGGCTACGCGGGCCAGCAGCGGATCAGTGTCCTTGCCCGGAGAGCAGGTGAGGGTGACCGGCGCACCGGACGACGGTGTCACGGTCAGGGCGAGATCACCGGCGAGCAGCTCAATGTCACCCGGCGAGTTGACCGTGACGGAAGGGACGTCTCCGTTGTACGGCAGGACCACATGCTCGCCTTCCATGGGCATGGTGGCCCGCCCGTCGAGGCTGGACCACGTCGCGTTCGCCTTGTCTTCGTTCTGCCGAACCTCCACGCCGAGAGTCGCCTGGCTCGTCAACTCGTCACCGGCGGGCAGCAGATCTGCGAGCCCTGCGCGCGGCAGTACGGCTTCCATCTGGACAGGGCCGGCCTGAATCGGCTTGCCCGTCACAGCCGTCCGCGGCAGCTGCGTGGTCACCTTCACGGCTGTAGCCAGTTTCTGGGGCGCCGCCGTGGCGTCCGCGTCCGCCGCCGGAGGAATGAGGCATTCGTACGCCAACTCAGCGGCAGAGGGCGGCTGTTCATCGGCCTGTGAACCGGAGCCGGACAACAATCCGGCGACCAGTGCGGCCGAGGCGACCGACGCCACCCGCACCGAGCGCCGTGCGCGCAGCCCGGTCCGCTTTCCGATCGCATTCATCCGGTCCCTGCCTCCTGAAGTCGTGTGGCCTCACCCGGTGTCGTTCTGCTCTGGAAACACGCGCACGCCCGCCGCCGAGCGGAAGCTCGACGGCGGGCACAGCGCAGCTACCGGATCACGGGGAGGTGATCGTCTGCTGGGCGGTCATCACGTAGTTGCCCACGAAGTCGGCGTGCGAGCCGGCCGTGAACAGGCCGAGGCAGCTGGCGCCGGCCTGCGCGGCGAGGGTTCCGCCACCGGTCACGTGCAGGGTCTTCGTGGTGTTCTCGTACCAGCCGTTCGTGGTGCCCGCGAAGGTCGCGTTGCAACCGATACCGCTGATGGTGGCACTGATGTTGCTGATGTTGCCGTCGATGTGGTTCGCCGTCGTGCCCGTGGCGTTGACGTAGAAGGGGTTGGCGACCGAAGCGGTGGTGGTGACCGTGAACGGGATACCGGCAACGGTGCACGTGGTGAAGGACAGGCTGGTGATGGAGCCGAGCTGGGCCCCGGCCAGGCCGGACCCGGACTTCAGGGTGCCCTTCGCCTGTGAGGACGCACAGGAGAGTGTGGCGGAACCCACCTTCATCGTGGGCTTCGTGGCGTTGGCCGTGAACGCCCCACCGGGCGTGACCGTGTACGTGGCCAGCGCACCGGCCGAGGCCGAGGAGACCGAGAGGCCGAAGGCCGAGGCGAGCGCGGCAGCGGCGATGGCGGTGTTACGGGCGAATCTGCGCACAGTGGTTCCTCCGCGTGAACGAGGGTGAATTGAGGGAGCGTGACCGCTTCGCGGTGACGCGACCGTGTCGCAACTTCCGGCAACCTCAACGGATCGGCCGCAGGCCAACCTTCGGCGCCTTCAGGACGGACGTTACGAGCTGGTAACCAGAAGCCGCAATAAGAAAGCCCGAGGTTCCTCGGAAGGATCGGAATGCGCAGTTTTTCTTGTCTCTCCGGATACAGGTCGCGTGACTTTCCTTGTCGGTGAGTGACGAGTTTGCGGCTCGCTCCGAGAAACACTCACTCGGTGAGCAAGTAGAAGCCACGAATGCTCACTTGCCGCTAAACCCGCGAGTAGTGGAAGAACTGTCAGCAAGGCCATTGTGCGAAAGGTTTCCCGTGAGTAACGTCCGGGCTCGCATTCCCCTACGAGAAGGGAAAACCGGCATGGCCACTCTCAGACGTATGTCCGTCCTCGGCGCGACGGCGGCCCTGGCCACGATCGCCTCCATCGGCACGTCCTCCGCGGCCGGCACCCAGCTGAACGGAAACTGGGCGCCGTTCAACCGCTGCCCGGTCGACAACGCAGCCATGCTGGGCGCCGACGGCGTCACCGACCAGGCGACGTGCATCTCCTCCAGTTCGGCCAGCGGTGTCATCAAGATCGGCAGCTCGGTCGTCCCGACGGGGAAGACCGACCTTCAGGTAGGCATCGTCACCCACTCCGACGGCACCAACTCGGTGGTCGCGCCGTCGGACGGCGCGCTCATCGCCGACCCCGCCGATCTGCCCGGCGGCCTGCTCGGGCTGATGTGTCCCAGCTCCGTGCCCGTCGTCAGCGCCGTCTGCGGGCAGATCACCAACAGCACGGTCAACCGGATCGTCGCGACGGTCGAATCCGTGGGCACCCCCTCCGACTTCCAGTTGCTCGCCGGGGTCTCCGAAGGTGTGCCGATCATCTCGATCCCGGTCCGCATCCACCTCAGCAACCCGCTCATCGGCAGCAACTGCTACATCGGCACCAAGTCCGCGCCGGTCATCCTGCGCCCGGGGAACGCGGCGGCGCCGAACGTCGCCGCGGACAGCGCCACGTCCAACGGCACGCCCGCCTCGGAGGGCCCGTTCGGCCGGCTCGCGCTGACCGGCTCGACCCAGCAGGACCTCACCTTCGCGGCGCCGGGTGCGAGCGGCTGCGGTCCCCTCGGGCTCGGCGCCTTCAACTGGGCGGTCAACCTCAAGTCCGGCCTCCCCGCCGCCTCGGGCACCAACAGCGTGAAGCTCAACAACACCTCGACCTACCTGGGCACCCTGAACGACCCGGGCGCTACCGCGCCGAACCAGGGCAAGGTCTTCTCCCAGTACTGGCACTCGGCGGTCAAGTGATGCGGTTGCCGCTGCGCAGGGCGGTGATGGGCGGGCTCGCGCTCGTCGCCGCGCTGGGGGCGTCGGTGACGTCGGCGTCCGCCACGGGGAGTGGGGTGTGGACGGTCGGTCCTGGTGGGAGCTATGCGGGGGACACGGTTACCCCTTACCCCCTCTTTCGGGTCGGCTCCGCTTCGATCTCCTGCGCCACTTCGCACATCTCGGGATCGCTGGCGACCAGCGATGCCGACGGACTGGCCGCCGGAACTGTCGCTCCGACCTACTCGAACTGCCGCGTCGCGGGCATCCCCTTCAGCTTCACCTCGGGCACGGCTCCCTGGAAGATCAACCTGTTGCGGCGCAACGCCGTCAACCCCGCCGTAATCGACGTGTCCATCAGCGGGATCACGCTCAACTGGTCCGCGACCGGCTGTGCCGTGAAGTGGACGGGCACTCTTTACGGCCAGTACGACAACGCCACCGGCAAGCTGAGCAGCAGCCCCGACGGCGTGCCCGCCAGTCAACTCGTGGCCGGCGCGGATGCGTACTGCCTCGGGCTGCTCAAGCCCGGCAGCACGCTCGACATCAAGGCCAACTACACCCTCACCCCCAAGCAACAAATCACCCCGCCCGCCTGACCATCTTGTCGCCGGCTGATAAATCCACGGGCGGTCCGGAATTCGTACCGGAAACTTGGCGAACCACTATTGCTAGGCAAGGTTACTCGGCCGTAACGTCGGCAAAAGTTCCTTCGCTCCTGGTCGACGGCCCCCCGTCGGCCAGGAGTTGCAGGAGATCCGGTCGTAACCCTCCTTCTCGGCCGGTGTCTCCGTGACGGGGCCCCGACTTTCGCCGTACCCCCGGTGAGGTGGGGCCCCGCCTCGAACTATGAGGCGGCCCTCGGGACTCAGAAGTTCTACTCATCTTCCGACAGGAGAGAACCGCTCCTTTGTCACCGGATGACAAGTTTTCAGAAAGATTCGGGGCGGCCGCTCCGAGATCTTGTCCGGCACGTACAAAGCGAATTACCGTGCGCTGCCGAGTTCGCTCGCTGAAGGTGAGAAGGCGATGGGAATCGAAGTGAAGGTCGAGGGGCTTACCAAGTCCTTCGGCAAGCAGCAGATCTGGCAGGACGTCAGTCTCACGCTGCCCGCCGGCGAGGTGAGCGTCATGCTCGGGCCGTCAGGCACCGGCAAGACCGTCTTCCTGAAGTCGCTGATCGGTCTGCTCAAGCCCGAGCGGGGCCGCGTTCTCGTCGACGGCGTCGACATGGCGCGCAGCCCGGAGCGGGACATCATGGAGGCCCGGAAGCTGTTCGGGCTGATGTTCCAGGACGGCGCCATGTTCGGGTCGATGAACCTCTTCGACAACATCGCCTTCCCGCTGCGCGAGCACACCAAGAAGAAGGAATCGGAGATCCGCCGCATCGTCATGGAGCGGATCGAGGTCGTCGGACTCCTCGGCGCAGAGGGGAAGTTGCCCGGCGAGATCAGCGGCGGCATGCGCAAGCGGGCCGGTCTCGCGCGGGCTCTCGTGCTCGACCCGCAGATCATCCTCTGCGACGAACCCGACTCCGGGCTCGACCCCGTCCGTACCGCGTTCATCTCGCAGCTGCTCATCGACCTGAACACCAAGATCGACGCGACGATGCTCATCGTCACCCACAACCTCGACATCGCGGCGACCGTGCCGGACAACATGGGGATGCTGTTCCGGCGGAACCTGGTGACGTTCGGGCCCCGGGAAGTCCTGCTGACCAGCAGGGAGCCGGTCGTGGCGCAGTTCCTCACCGCCAGCAAGACGGGGCCGATCGGGATGTCGGAGGAGAAGGACGCGGCGACGCTGGCCGCTGAGGCTGCCAGTGCGCCGGGTGGGGCGGTGATTTCGCCCCGGGAGATCGTGCCGCAGCTTGAGCCCTCGCCGGGCTTGGGGGAGCGGGCCGCCGTTGCTCGGCGCCGGGCGCGGGTGCTGGGGATGCTGGACACCCTGCCGGAGTCGGCGCGGAGGGCGATCTTGG
Organism: Streptomyces sp. NPDC050264; assembly: GCF_040655895.1. Lineage (NCBI taxonomy): Bacteria > Bacillati > Actinomycetota > Actinomycetes > Kitasatosporales > Streptomycetaceae > Streptomyces > Streptomyces sp. NPDC050264. Next base: position 246,416 of record NZ_JBFAKV010000001.1, on the reverse strand, counting down.
CCACGTACGGGTCCGACCCGATGGCGCCGACCGCCGTGCTGCCGCGCGCCGGGGGTGCGTCTTGATCGGCTGCCGACGTCTTCGCGCCCCGCGCCGGCGCACAGGTCACGGGGCTCTGCCCCGGACCCCGCTCCTCAATCGCCGGAGGGGCTTGATTGTGGCGGTGACCCAATGAGCGTCGACAACAAGGTTCCGGGCCCCGCGCCGCAGGCACCCCCCGCGCCGGTCAGCACCGGCAAGCGGGCCGCCCCCCGTACCCCCAACCCTCTCCTCGGCCCCCTCCGCCAGACCGGCAAACTCTTCGCGCTCGGCCTCGAAGTCGCGCGGGCAGTCTTCCGACGCCCCTTCCAGTTCCGCGAGTTCGTCGAGCAGTTCTGGTTCATCGCCAGTGTCACCATCCTGCCGGCGGCGCTCGTGTCGATCCCGTTCGGCGCTGTCATCGCGCTCCAAGTCGGGTCGCTGACACAGCAGTTGGGCGCTCAGTCGTTCACCGGTGGCGCCAGCGTGCTGGCCGTCATCCAGCAGGCCAGCCCCCTCATCGTCGCGCTGCTCATCGCGGGCGCGGGCGGCTCCGCCATCTGTGCCGATCTCGGGTCCCGCAAGATCCGCGAAGAGCTGGACGCGATGACGGTCATGGGCGTCTCGCCTGTGCAGCGGCTCGTCGTGCCGCGCGTGCTGGCCACCATGACGGTCGCGCTGCTGCTGAACGGCATGGTGTCCGTCGTCGGCACCCTCGGCGGCTACTTCTTCAACGTCGTCCTGCAACACGGCACCCCAGGCGCGTACTTGCAGAGTTTCAGCGCGCTCGCTCAGCTCCCCGACCTCTACATCAGTGAGCTGAAAGCGCTCATCTTCGGGTTCATCGCCGGGATCGTCGCCGCGTACCGCGGGCTCAATCCGCGCGGCGGCCCGAAGGGCGTCGGCGACGCCGTCAATCAGTCCGTCGTCATCACCTTCATCCTGCTCTTCTTCGTGAACATGGTGATGACCGGCATCTACCTCCAGATCGTTCCGCCGAAGGGAGGCTGAACCCGTCATGACCTCCCCCCTCGTCTGGCTCGATCGCGGTGGCGATCAACTCATGTTCTACATACGGGCGTTGCTGTGGATACCGCGCACACTGGTCCGGTACACGAAGGAAGTGCAGCGGCTGCTCGCCGAGGTCGCCTTCGGGTCCGGCGGGCTCGGTGTCATCGGCGGCACCATCGGCGTGATGATCGCGATGACCGCCGCGACCGGCACCGTCGTGGGCCTCCAGGGGTACGCCGCCCTGGACCAGATCGGCACCGCCGCCTTCACCGGCTTCGTCTCCGCGTACTTCAACACCCGTGAGATCGCCCCGCTGGTGGCCGGGCTCGCGCTGTCCGCCACCGTCGGCGCCGGGTTCACCGCCCAGCTCGGCGCCATGCGGATCAACGAAGAGGTCGACGCGCTGGAGGGGATGGGTGTGCGGTCGATGCCGTACCTCGTCACCACCCGCATCATCGCCGGCGTCGTCGCCATCATCCCGCTCTACGCGATCGGGCTGCTGTCCTCGTACCTCGCCTCACGCCTGGTCACCGTCGTCTTCAACGGGCAGTCGCAAGGCACGTACGACCACTACTTCAATCTCTTCCTGTCACCGACGGACGTCCTGCTGTCCGTGCTGAAAGTGCTCATCTTCAGCGTCATGGTGATCGTGGCCCATTGCTATTACGGGTTCCGGGCGAGCGGCGGACCGGCCGGTGTGGGGATCGCCGTCGGGCGGTCCGTGCGCAACGCCATTGTGCTCATCTCCGTCACCGACTTCTTCCTGTCCCTCGCTCTGTGGGGCGCCACCACGACCGTGAAGGTGGCGGGGTGACGATGACAAGCACGGAGATCATCCGCCGCAGACTCGCGGGGCTCGTGTTCCTCGTCGTGCCCGCGTTGCTGATCTGGCTCGCCGTCGCCGTCTACAACAAGGACTTCGTCTCCTCCGACGACGTCGTCGTGGAGACCGGCAGCGTGGGCAACGAGATGCACCTCGGCGCCGAGGTGAAGCTGCGCGGCGTCGTCCTCGGCGAGGTCAGGGACATCGACGCCACGCCCACCGGGGCCCGCCTCACGCTCGCGCTGAAGCCCGGCGCCCTCGACAGCGTCCCCGACGACGTCCGCGCCCAGATGCTGCCGACCACCCTCTTCGGCGAGCGCTACGTCGCCCTCGTACCGCCGAGCGACCCGAGTACGCGGATGCTGTCGGCCGGGGCCACCATCCCGCAGGACCGCTCCGCCAACGCCATCGAACTGCAGCAGGTCCTCGACGACGTCCTGCCCATGCTCACCGCCGTCCAGCCGCAGAAACTGTCGTCCACGCTGTCGGCCGTCTCGCAGGCGCTGGAGGGGAGGGGCAGCCGACTCGGTGACACGCTCACCCAACTCGACTCCCACCTGCGGAAGTTCAACCCGGAACTGCCGGCCCTGAACGAGGACCTGAAGCAGCTCGTCAAGGTCTCCCAGGTGTACGCCGACGCCGCGCCCGGCATCATCGACGCGCTCACCGACTTCACCACCACCAGCGGCACGATCGCCGAGAAGGAGAGCGACCTCGCCGGCGCCTACGGCAGCACCACCCAGGCCGCCGACGACCTCGACGCCTTCCTGCGCGCCAACCAGGACAACATCATCCGGCTGTCCGACACCTCACGCCCCACCCTCGAACTGCTCGCCAAGTACTCGTCCTCCTTCCCGTGCACCCTGCGCACCCTCGCCGACTTCGTGCCGCGCATGGACAAGGTGCTGGGCAAGGGGACCGATCAGCCCGGACTGCACGTGAACGTCACCACCGTTCCCTCCAGAGGGGCCTACACCGCCGGGTCCGACACTCCCGCGTACAACTCCGGTGGCGGGCCGCACTGCTACCCGGTGCCCTACCTCGGCGCGTCGACCGCGAAAGCGCCCGTCACCGCCACCGCCTCCGCCGCGCAGGATCTCGGGCCCGCCAACTCGCCGCAGGAGAACGACCTGGTGAACGAGCTCATCGCGCCCGCCGCCAAGACCTCGCCCGACGACCTGCCCGACTGGTCGAGCCTGCTCGTCGGGCCGCTGTACCGGGGGACCGAGGTGAAGCTCAAGTGAGCACAAAAGAAACGGAGTTCGCGCACATCAAGCGGCGGTCCCTCGCCGGGCCGCTCGTCAAGTCCCTCATCTTCGTCGTCGTCACCGCGCTGGCCACCACCGTGCTCGGCCTGAGCATCGCCAACACCGGCGTGGCCAACAACACCGCAACGTACAAAGCCCTGTTCACCGACGTCACCGGGCTCATCGACGGCGACGGCGTACGGATCTCCGGCGTCAAGGTCGGTGAAGTGACCGACGTGCGCGTCGTCGACCGGCGCACCGCCCAGGTCACCTTCACCGTCACCGACGACCGGCACCTGCCGGGCACCACCACGGCCGCCGTGAAGTACCTCAACATGGTCGGCCAGCGGTACGTGTCCCTGGAGCGCGGCACCGGGAGCGGCGCGCCGGAGCTCACCCACGGTGCCACCATCCCGCTCACCCGCACCACCCCCGCCCTCGACCTGACCCTCCTCTTCAACGGCTTCAAGCCGCTGTTCGAGGGCCTGTCCCCGAACGACGTCAACGATCTCGCCGGGTCCATCGTGAAAGTCCTGCAAGGCGAGGGCGGCACCGTCGACAGTCTCATCGAGCACGTCGGCTCGCTGTCGACGACCGTCGCCGCCAAGGACAAGGTGATCGGTGAGGTCATCGGGAACCTTACGGACGTCCTGACCACCATCAACGACCGCGAGGACCAGTTCGACGACCTCGTCACCACCCTCAAGGAGCTCGTCTCCGGGTTCAACGAGGACCGCAAACCGCTCGGTGAAGCCGTTCAGGCGATGGGGGACCTGACGACGGTCACCGCCGGATTCCTCCAGGACGCGCGGCAGCCGCTGAAGGACGACATCCACCAGCTGGGCCGCCTGTCCAACTCGCTCGGCGACGGCATCCCGCAGATCCAGAACTTCCTCGACAAGACCCCCGCCAAGCTGACCGCCCTGTCCCGTCTGTCGTCGTACGGGTCCTGGTTCAACCTCTATCTCTGCGAGGCGAAGGTCGGCGGCGTGAAGATGTCCGACGGGTCGAAGCCGCCCACCGGCATCTCCGTCACCGAAGCGAGGTGCCAGTGATGCGCAATCCGGACCGGAGACGGCCCCGGCTCAAGCCGATCAAAGAGCGCAACCCCGTCGCCGTCGCCGTCGTCGGCCTGGTGGTGCTCGCCCTGCTCGCGCTCGCCGCGGTCAACGTGAGCAGCCTGCCCGTCGTCGGCGGCGGCACCACCTACACCGCCGACTTCACCGAGGCCGCCGGGCTCGGCGACGGCGACGAGGTGCGGATCGCCGGCGTGAAGGTCGGCGAGGTCACCGGCGTCGCCCTCGACGGGAACAAGGTGAAGGTCTCCTTCGACATCAAGGACGACTCCACCTGGATCGGCGACCGGACGACCGCCGCCATCGCCATCAAGACGCTGCTCGGCGACAAGTACGTCGCCCTCGACCCCGTCGGCGGCGAACGGCAGAACCCGGACACCCGCATCCCGACGTCCCGCACCACCTCCCCGTACGACGTCACGCAGGCCTTCGAAGACCTCAGCGGCACCATCGACGACATCGACACGAAGCAGCTCGCCACGAGCTTCGAGACGATCTCCGAGACCTTCAAGGACTCGCCGCCCGACGTGAAGGCCGCCGTGAAGGGCCTGTCCGCGCTGTCGAAGACCGTGTCGTCGCGTGACACCGAACTCGCTCAACTCCTCGCGGGCAGCAAGAAGTTGACGAAGACGCTGCAGACGAAGAAGTCGAGCTTCGAGACGCTCATTGACGACGGCGGCTCGCTGCTCGGCGAACTGAAGAAGCGACGGACCGCCATCAAGGCGCTGCTCAGCGGCAGCGAAGCGCTCGGCAAGGAACTCGGCGGGCTCGTCGACGACAACGAGAAGCAGCTCGGGCCGACCCTCACGGCGCTCGGCCGGGTCACGGACGTCCTGGAGAAGAACCAGGGCAAGCTCGACAAGACCCTCGCGCTCGTCGGCCCCTACTACCGGCTCATCGGCAACACGCTCGGCAACGGCCGCTGGTTCGACAGCTACCTGTGCGGCGTCGTGCCCCGCGACTACCTGCCCGCGTCCTCGCTGCCCAAGACCTCCTGCATGCCGCCGAAGAGCGGGACGTACGACGTGAAGGCCGGTGGTTGACATGGCGACGATGACCGTACGCCGCAAACTCCTCGTCGGCGGGCTAGCACTCGCCGTGCTGATCGCCGCCGGGGTCGTCGGTGTCAGCGCCACCACCCCGAGCGGCACCCGCGTCACCGCCTACTTCGACCGGGCCGTCGGCATCTACGCCGGGTCCGACCTGCGGATCCTCGGCGTGCGCGTGGGCAAGGTCGGATCCGTGCGGCCCGAGGGCACACAGGTGAAGGTCACCCTCGACCTCGACGACGGGGTGAAGGTGCCGGCCGGGGCGCGGGCCGTCGCCGTCGCGCCCAGCGTCGTCGCCGACCGGTACGTGCAGCTCACCCCCGCCTACACGTCAGGGCCCACCCTGCACGACGGCGCGAAGCTGCCCGCGTCCCGCAACCGCACCCCCGTCGAGGTCGACCAGCTCTACGACAGCGTCACCGAGCTGAGCAAGGCGCTCGGTCCCGGCGGCGCCAACGCCGAAGGCGCGCTGTCCGACCTGCTCGACACCGGCGCGAAGAACCTCAAGGGCAACGGGACCGCGATGGGCGACAGCATCGAGCAGTTCGGCAAGGCAGCGAAGACCCTGAACGGCAGCAGCGACGACCTGTTCACCACCCTCGCCCAACTCCAGTCCTTCACCACCATGTTGAAGGACAAGGACGGCGGGGTGCGCACCGCGCAGGAGAACCTCGACGACGTCACGAACTACTTCGCCGACAACAAGGACGACCTCGCGGGCGCCCTGAAAGAACTCGGCGCCGCCCTCGGACAGGTCAAGACCTTCATCAAGGACAACCGGGGCGAGCTGAAGAAGAACGTCGACCGGCTCGTCCCCCTCACCCAGACACTCGTCGACCAACGGGCGTCACTGGCCGAAGCGTTGGATGTCGCCCCGCTCGCCGCGGGCAACGTCGTGAGCGCCTATGACCCGAAGACCCGCACCTTGGACGGGCGGGCCAACCTCAACGAGCTGAGCATGGGCGGCCCGCTGCTGCCACTGCCCGCGGTCGGCGGTGACCAGTGACGCAACAGTCGAGAATCCGCGTCGGCGCGGCGGCCGCGGCCGCCCTCGCCATCACCACGGCCTTCCTCCTGACCATCGGCGTCATCAGCGTGCCGACACCGTCGTTCGGCGGCGTCGAGGAACTGCCGCTGCCCGGCGGCGCCGACCTGGGCTCCCACCCGTACACGATCACCGCCGACATGAAGGACGTCCTGAGCCTCGTCCCGCAGTCCGCGGTGAAGGTGAACGACGTCGCGGTGGGCCGTGTGAGCAGCATCTCCCTCTCGGGCAGGGACAGTTGGTCCGCACGCGTGACGATGCGGATCAACGGCGACGTGCGCCTGCCGGCGGACACCAGCGCCCAACTCGAACAGTCCAGCCTGCTCGGCGAGAAGTACGTCCAGCTCGTCGCGCCGAAGGACGGCACCGGATCGCTGGGCGCGGGCGACCGCATCCCGCTAACGCGCACCGGCCGCAACACCGAGGTCGAAGAGGTCTTCGGCGCCCTGTCACTGCTCCTCAACGGCGGCGGCGTCAACCAGCTCAAGACCATCACCACCGAACTCAACTCCGCCATCGGCGGCCGCGAGACCGAGGTCCGCTCCACCCTGCGCCGCGTCAACACCCTCGTCACCGACCTCGACGACCACCGCGGCGACATCACCGCCGCACTCGACGGCGTCAACCGTCTGTCGGCCACGCTCGCGCACCGCAAGGAGGACGTCGGGACCGTGCTCACCGATCTCTCGCCCGGCCTCAAAACCCTGGAGCAGCAGCGGGGTTCGCTGATGACGATGCTGCGCTCCCTCGACCGGCTCAGCGGCGTCGCCGTCGACACCATCGACACCGGCAAGGCCGACATGGTCGCCGACCTCAAGGCGATCGCCCCCACCCTCAAGACGCTCGCCGACTCCGGCAAGGACCTCCCCGACTCGCTCCAGGTGCTGCTCACGTACCCGTTCACCGACGAGGTGCTGCGCGGCGTCAAGGGCGACTACCTCAACACGTACCTCGACCTCACGGCCGTGCCCGGTACGACCCTGATCCCGCCGCTGACCGAGGCCTCGTCCTCCCCTTCGCCGTCGCCGACTCCCACGGAGCCCGCGCCGGAGGGGGCCGCGAAGAAGGGGACCGTGCAGAAGTCGTCGCCGCTGCCCCTGCCGTCGAGCGGAGGCACCCGGTGATCACGCTCGCCGTCCGGCTCAAGAACATCGCGTTCCTCGTCATCGCCGTCCTCGTCCTGGCCTTCCTCGGTATCCGCTACGCCGACCTCGGCCGGTACGTCGGAGCCGCCGACTACTACACCGTCAAGGTCGAACTCCCGCGTACAGGCGGCCTGTTCACGCACTCCGATGTCACCTACCGGGGCGTCTCGGTGGGCCGCGTCGGAGCGATCGACCTCACCGCGGACGGGGTCGAGGCCGACCTGCGCATCAAGAAGTCCGCACCTCGCATCCCCGACGACGCCAAGGCCGTCGTGGCGAGCCTGTCGGCGGTCGGCGAGCAGTACATCGACCTGCGCCCCGACCGGTCCGGCGGGCCCTACCTCGCCGACGGGGCACACATCGACCCGACCGCGACGAGCGTCCCGCGGCCCGTCACGGACGTCCTCGCCGGCGTCGACGACCTGACGACGTCGGTGCCGCTCGACTCGCTGCGCACGGTCGTCGACGAATTCGGCAAGGCCTTCGAAGGACGCGGCGAGGACCTTCAACTCCTCCTGGACAACGGCTCCGACTTCGTCGAGGCCGCCGACCGGGCGCTGCCGCAGACCACGAAACTCATCGACGACGGCCAGGTCGTGCTGCGCACGCAAGCCGAAGAGGGCGCGGCGATACGGGACTTCGCGTCCGGCGCGAAAGACCTCGCGGCGACGCTGAAGGGTTCCGACGCGGATCTGCGCCGCCTGATCATGGCGGCGCCCGAGGCGTCCACCCAGCTCAGCGGCGTGCTCCGGGACATGAACCCAGAACTCGGCGTCGTCCTGGCCAACCTCCTCACCACCTCCGAGGTCGCCGTGACCCGGCAGCGCGGCACCGAGGAACTCCTCGTGAAGCTCCCGCAGGCCGTCGCCGCGGGCGCCACGGCCGTCGACGGAAAGAAGGTCAACCTCGGCATGGCGGTCACCTTCTTCAAACCCCTTCCCTGCACGGCCGGTTACTCCGGTACGGAGTACCGCCTCGGTACGGATCTGAGCCCCGCGCCCGCCCTCAACACGGGCGCCCGTTGTACGGCGCCGTCGTCGAGCGGCGTCGGCGTACGCGGCTCGGCGAACGCGCCGCGCGGTGGCGCGGTGCCGACGCCGGCCCGGCCCGGAGCACTGTCGCTGCCCTCGATCTCCGAGTCCGGGACGGCATCCTCGTCCTCCGGCATGTCGGACCTCCTCGGCCTGAACTCCCGTACCGGGAGCGGCTCGTGATACGGCGGGCCCTCGCGGGGGTGGGGCTCGCCGCGGCGGTCGCCCTGTGCGGGACCGGTGCCTGGTCGTACGCGCAGGCGCGGGGCGACGACGACCTCGCGTACGGCCGGGCCCGGGACGCGGCACTCGCCGACGGGCGCGCTGCCGTCGCCACGCTGTCCACCCTGGACGCGTCGACGGCGGCCCACGCCAAGGCAGGCGTGACCACCTGGAAGACGGTCACCTCGGGCCCGCTCCGCACCCAGCTGGGCCGCCTCTCCCCGGCCGCCGGGGCGTCCTCGCGCGGCGTCGTCACGGACGCGGCGGTCACCGCCCTCGACGACCGGGCCGGCACGGCGAAGCTCATCGCGACGGTCCGCGTGGAGACGACCCCGAAGGACGCCAAGTCGCCGACGACGGACCGCAAACGCCTGGAGGCGGTCCTGTCCCGGGACCCCGATGGCACCTGGAAAGTGAAGACGCTGAGCGCGGTGCCGGTGACGGAGGTGTCCGGATGACGGTGACGGACGAGGCCCGGGAGCACGACACGGAGGCGCCGCGGGGGGCCCGTGGGTGGTGGCGCCGGTTGCGCGGCGGCGCGGCTCCGGATGCGGATGCGGATGCTGTCGCTGATGCGGGACAGGGAGCGGAATCCCGCGATGCCGACGCCGATGCTGCCGACGGGGACCGGGCCGCCGAAGCGGGGGTCGAGGTCGAAGCCTCAGCCGATGCCGATGCTGCCGACGGGGACCGGGCCGTCGAAGCGGAGGTCGATGCCGAAGCCTCAGCCGATGCCGATGCTGCCGACGGGGACCGGGTCGCCGAAGGGGAGGT
>NZ_JBFAKV010000001.1:222004-236880 GCF_040655895.1 Streptomyces sp. NPDC050264 | reverse complement strand
GCCGACGGGGACCGGGTCGCCGAAGGGGAGGTCGAGGCCGAAGCCTCAGCCGATGCTGCCGACGGGGACCGGGCCGTCGAAGCGGAGGTCCATGCCGAAGCCTCAGCCGAAGCCTCAGCCGATGCCGATGCCGATGCCGATGCCGATGCCGATGACGCGGGCTCCGGGCCGACGTCCGGCGGGGCGCGTTCCTGGCGTGAGCGGCGCGTCGCCGTCGGGGTCGCCGCGGGGGCCGTCGTCCTGGGACTCGCCGGAGGCGTGCTGCTCCATCAGGCCCATGAGTTGCGCGACGCGCCCGCCGCCGGGAACCACGCGCTGACGGACGTCGAGGCGACCACCCGGGTCAACGGTGACGTGAGCAGCGCGCTCGCCAAGGTGTTCTCGTACACACCCGGCGGCACCGACGCCACCGAACGCTCCGCCCGCACCGTGCTGTCGGGGCGTGCCGCGCGGCAGTACACCCAGCTTTTCGCCCAGGTCACGGAGAACGCCCGCAGCCAGCACGTCACCCTCACCACGCAGAGCGTGCGGGTCGGCACCGTCAGCCTGCGCGGCGACACCGCGCAGCTGCTCGTCTTCCTCGACCAGACCGCGCGGCGCGGCACGAAGAAGCCCACCACGTCCGCCGCCCAGCTCTCCGTCACCGCCCAACTCCACGACGACGTATGGCAGATCGTCGACATCAAAGCCCGATGAGCTTCACGAAACCGATGAAAGGGGCGCGCATGTCCCGGGTCACGCAGCCGCTGCTCCTCGCCGCGCTCGCCCTCACCCTTCTCGCGGGCGGCATCGCCGCGTGGGCCGGCTGGTCCTGGTACGGGACCGCCCACGACGACACCGCCGGGTACGCCGCCGCCCGCGACGACGCCCTGGAGGCCGGTGAGCAGGCGGTGCAGAACCTCAACACCCTCGATCACAGCAAGTTGGAGCCGGGCCTCGATCTCTGGGAGTCCTCCACCACAGGCGACCTGCACAGCCAACTCGTCAAGGGACGGGCGGCGTTCGCCAAGCAGGTGCAGAGCGCCAAGACCGTCAGCACGGCCAAGGTGCTGTCCGGCGCCGTGACCGAGCTCGACGAACGCGCGGGCCGCGCACGCGTCATGGTCGCCCTGCGCGTCACCGTACGGGCCTCGGGCCAGAAGGCCACCGACAAGGACAGCCGCATGCTCGGCGAACTCACCCGCACCGACGGCCACTGGAAGCTCAGCGCCCTCGGCCAGGCATCGGTCGGCTCCACCGCGACCACCGACTGACCGGAAAGGACCGAGGGATGTCGACGACGACCCGCCACCACATCAACCGCCAGCGCCGCCTGGCCCAGAAACCCGCACCGCCCGTCGAGGCCGCCGCGCCGCCCGTCGTGAAGACCGCGCCGGTCGACCAGGACGACGCCGTCCCGAAGCGCCGGACCCGCGTCCGCCCGGACCTCAAGGACAGCCCGGCGCGGACGGCGGCACAACCCCGCCGCGCCCCCCGCGCCCTCCTCGCCGCCCTCTGCCTCCTCACCCTCCTCCTGGGCGCCTTCGCCGGATGGGCGTACGCCGAGAAGCGCGGCCTGGAGGACGACGCGGCGACGAGCAACACCGCCCTCACCGACCCCGCCCGCACCAGCGAGGTCAAGGGACAGGCGGGCAAGGCCGTGAACGCGCTGTTCTCGTACGACCACGCCAACCCACAGGCCGAGGAGAAGGCCGCCGCCACCTACCTCACCGGCAAGGCCGTCGCCCAGCACCGCACCCTCCTCGCCCCCGTCCTCGCCCAGGCGAAGAAGGAGAAGACCGTGGTGACGACCACGGTCACCGACAGCGCCGTGGAACGCCTCGACGGCGACCGCGCCCGCGTACTCGTCTTCGCCGACCAGAGCAGCACCAGCACCGCCGCGAAAGCGAAGGACGCCGCCAACTACGCCGGCGCGATGCTCGCCGTCGACCTCGTCCACCGCGACGGCCGTTGGCTGGTCTCCGCCATCGACACCTTCGGCGGCAGCTGAGCCGCGCCGTAGCCAGACCCGGACAGAAAGGGCCTCATGCGAACCCCGCGAATACGACTGGGCCGCCGCTTGCGCGGTACCGCCGTGGCCGTCGCCGCGACCGCGCTGCTGACCGCGTCCCAAGCCCCCGACGTCGTCGCCGAGCTGGCCAGGGCGGCGGTCCCGGACACCGATCCGGCCGCCGCCGCCACCGAGCCACTGCCGCGCGTCGACTCCCAGGGCGACGACTCGTACCACACCGAACTGCCGCCGCTGGAGACCCCGCAGGCCCCGAACATGACGTACCCGGTGCAGCAGCTCAAGGCCCAGTCCGGCATCCCGGCCACCGTGCTCGCCGCCTACCGCCGCGCCGAGTCCTCCGTCGCCCGCACCGACCCGGGCTGCCGCCTGCCCTGGCAGCTGCTCGCTGCGATCGGCAAGGTCGAGTCGGGACAGGCCCGCGGCGGCGACGTCGACGCGCACGGCACGACCCGGCACCGCATCACCGGGCCCGCGCTGAACGGTGACGGCTTCGCCCTGATCCGCGACACCGAGGGCGGCGTCTGGGACGGCGACGCCGTGTACGACCGGGCCGTCGGCCCCATGCAGTTCCTGCCGGGGACCTGGCGCCGCTGGGGCGCCGACGGCAACGGCGACGGCCGCTCCGACCCCAACAACATCTTCGACGCGGCCCTCGGCGCCGGGCACTACCTGTGCGCGGGCAACCGTGACGTGGGCACCTCCGGCGGCCTTGAGCAGGCCGTCCTCAGTTACAACTACTCCCGCGACTATCTCCAACTCGTCCTGCACTGGCTGGAGTTCTACCGGGAAGGCGTGCACACCGTGCCGGACGGGCGGGGCGTGGTCCCGGCCAGCCCGGGTGCGGGGTCCAAGACCCCGGCCACGGAACCGGTGGGCCGCGGAGGCGGCGACGGCGGCATCGTCATCGGCCCCGCCCCGACGAAGAGCCCCGCGCCGAGCACGACCCCGAAGCCCACCGGCGAGCCGAGCCCGACCCCCGGCCCTTCCGACTCCGCCACCCCGCCCACCGAGCCGCCGACGACACCGCCGACGACGCCTCCCACCGATCCGCCCACGACGGACGAGCCGCCCACCGACGGGCCGACCGACCCGGGCTCCCCGTCGGAGTGCCCCACCGACAGCGCCTCCCCGACGGACTCGCCCACCCCGACCGACACCCCGTCCCCGAGCCCGTCGGACACGCCCTCACCGTGCGTGACACCCGGTGCCTGAGGCACTGGGTGACGGGGACGGCTCCCAGTGGGAGCCGATCCGGTAGGTGCCGGCGGCTGGCGCCGTCAGCTCCGTGAACTCGCCCTGCTTGCGCACCTCCAGGCAGCCGCCCTCGGACTTGAGCCAGGGCGAGTACGCGACCCGCAGCGTCGCCGCGCCCGCCCGCCGGAAGCGGACCGTGACCCGCGCCCCGTCCGAGCTGACGACGGACGCGGGCGCGGAGACCAGCGGCACCGCGTTCCGCACCCGGAACACCCGCCAGTTCGGGTCCCGCCACACCGGCTCCAGATAGGAGGCGCCGGCCCGCACGAACGCGGCCTCCTGCTCGGCGAAGCCGTCCGGCTTGCCCTCCGGCAGCACGACGAAGCCGACGGCCCACCGGTCGAGCCAGGCCCGGTACGTCGACGCGGAGAACGTGCCGTCGTAGAACAGCCGCCCGCGCTCGATGTCGAGCTGCCGGTTCCAGCCGCGCGCCATGTTCACGTAGGGGGCGAGCCGGGTCGCCTCGCGGTGGTTGCGGGCCGGGATCACCTCGACCCGGGTGCGGTCCGCGCCGATCCGCTTCAACTCGCGTACGACATCGTGGGTTTCGGCTGCCCACGTCGGCACATGTGTCGACACTTCGAGGTCGTCGGCCGTCTTCCGCGCCACCCACGCCGAGGACAGCACGAGCGCGACCACCAGGGCCGCGACCTTCGCGCGGGTGAGCCCTGGCGTCCGGGCCGCCGCCAACAGGACGGCGGGCGCGACCAGTTCGGCGAGCCGCTCCACGTTCGTACCGATGGGAGAGGGGATGAGGTACGTGAGGACGGTGCCGACGGCGTAGGCCGCTGCCGCCCAGCGCGCCACCCGCCAGCGCTGCGGGCCCGCCACCACCAGCACCAGCGCGAACACCACCGGCGGCCAGATCCGGTCCAGCGGCATCAACTGCTCGCCCTTGAACGGGAAGAGCAACGTCGTCGTGCCCACCACCACCGTGGGCGGCACCAGCAGCGCCGCCGCCCGCCGCCCGTCGCGGGCGCCCAGGTGTCCGGCCCCGACGACGGCGAGGAACAGCCCGGCCACCGGGGACGCCATCGTGGCCAGCACCCCGCAGGCCACCCCGGCCACGAGCCCGCGCCGCCCGCGCAGCGCCACACAGGCACCGAGCCCGAACGCGACGCCCAGCGCGAAGGTCGTACGCCCCGACGCCACGTTGCACCACAGCGCCAGGGAGAGCAGGACGGCCGGGGCCGTCGGACGGCTGATTCCGGTCCGCACGACGAGGACGGAGCCGAGCCAGGCCGCCGCCACCCCCGACGCCACCGTCACGGGGCGCACCCCGAGCTCCGCCATCAGGTACGGCGAGATCAGCGAGTAGTTGGCCGTGTGCATGCCGCCGTACCAGAACAGGTTGTACGCCGACGCCCCGTGATCGGCGGCGAACCGGGCCCAGGCCTGCTGGGCCGCGAGATCGCCGCCGCCGGTCGCCAGGAACAGCGCCCACACCACGTAGAGGGGGAGCGTGGGCAGCGTGGCGAGCAGGGCCACGCGGTGGTGCTCGGCCAGGGTGGGGCGTCGGCGTGCTGGGCTGCGTCCCAGCGGCAGGTCGGCCGTGGCCACGGGTACCGGTCCGTTCCGTTCCGTTGCGAGTCGCGGGCGTGGACATGCCTTCCGACGTGTCTCTTGGCATGTTCCACGGACGAAGACGCGTATCGCGACGGATATGTTCATTCCGAGGCGGAGAACGGTGGGATCCGGCCGAAGTTCACCGGTTCGTGGCGGTCAGCCGTCCGTGGTGGACACCTGGAGTTCCTTGACGCCGTTCAGCCAGGCCGCGCGCAGCCGGCGCGGGTCGCCGGTGAGGCGCAGGCCCGGCATCGCGTCGGCGATCGCGTTGAAGATCAGGTCGATCTCCAGGACGGCGAGGGACTTGCCGAGGCAGAAGTGCGGTCCGCCGCCGCCGAAGCCGAGGTGCGGGTTGGGGTCGCGGGTGATGTCGAAGGCGTCGGGGTCCTCGAAGACCTCCGGGTCGTGGTTGGCGGAGGAGTAGAAGATGCCGACCCGGTCGCCCGCCTTGATCTTCCGGCCGCCGAGTTCCGTGTCCTGGGTCGCCGTGCGCTGGAAGGAGACGACGGGCGTCGCCCAGCGCACGATCTCCTCGGCGGTGGTGCCCGGCCGCTCGCGCTTGTACAGCTCCCACTGGTCGGGGTGGGTGAGGAACGCGTGCATGCCGTGCGTGATCGCGTTCCGGGTCGTCTCGTTCCCGGCGACCGCGAGCAGGATCACGAAGAAGCCGAACTCGTCCGAGGACAGGTTGCCCTCGTCCTCCGCCGCCACCAGCCGGCTGACGATGTCCTTGGCCGGGCACTGCTTGCGCTCGGCGGCGAGGTTCATCGCGTACCCGACGATCTCCATGGCCGCCTCGGCGCCGATCTCCTCGGTGATCGCGTACTCGGGATCGTCGTACGCCACCATCTTGTTGGACCAGTCGAAGACCCTGGAACGGTCGTCCTGCGCGATGCCGATGAGTTCGGCTATGGCCTGGAGGGGGAGTTCGACGGCCACGTTCGTCACGAAGTCGAACGAGCCGTCGGGACCTGCCTGTTGGAGCGCGGTGGTGACGATGTCGCGGGCGCGGGAGCGCAACGCGTCCTCCAGGGACCGGATGGCGCGCGGCGTGAAACCGCGCTGCACGATCTGGCGCACGCGTGTGTGCTCGGGCGGGTCCATGTTCAGCATGATCATCTTCTGGACCTCGATCTGGTCGCGCTGGATCGAGGAGTTGAAGCGGATCACGGCGGTGTTGAGGTTGGAGGAGTAGATCTCCGGGTGCGTGGAGACGTACTTGACGTCCGCGTGCCGGGTCACGGCCCAGTAGCCCGCGTCGTCGAAGCCGGAGACGCCGCGTTCCTGTTCGATCCAGCGGACCGGCTCGGCCTGCCGCAGCTGGGCGAACTCCTGGTAGGGGATGCGGTCTTGCAGCAGATCGGGGTCGGTGAAGTCGAACCCGTCGGGCAGCGCGGGGCACGGCATGGGTCTCTCCCGGGTGGTCTGACAGTCCGTCAGGTCTGGCTGGAAAGGTAGTAACGCGTTCTAGAAGTGGCAAGAGCCATGGGTGTGTTGGTTCCGTGCGCGGTGCTTGCACGCCCCTTGCGTACCCGGGGTAATCGCATCGAGACTGCACGGAGAACTGGTACGCGTTCTAGTTTCGCGTGCGGGGCGCGTGTGCGGTGCCTGCGGGGTGCGAACCGGTTCTGGTCCTGCTGGTCCGGGAAGCGTGAGAGGACGACCGCCATGGCAGCCGAGCCCGTCATCGTCGAAGCCGTACGTACGCCGATCGGCAAGCGCGGCGGCGCGCTGGCCAACCTCCATCCCGCGTATCTGCTGGGGGAGACGTACCGCGAACTCCTCGGGCGCACCGGCATCCACGCGGACTGCGTCGAGCAGATCGTCGGCGGCACGGTCACGCACGCGGGCGAGCAGTCCATGAACCCCGCGCGCACCGCCTGGCTCACGATGGGGCTCCCCTACGAGACCGCCGCCACCACGGTGGACTGTCAGTGCGGGTCGTCCCAGCAGGCCTCGCACATGACCGCCAACATGATCGCGGCGGGCGTCATCGACGTCGGGATCTCGTGCGGCGTCGAGGCCATGTCGCGGGTGCCGCTCGGATCGGGATCCAAGCACGGCCCCGGCAAGCCGTTCCCCGACGAGTCGAACGTGGACCTCCCGAACCAGTTCGAGGCCGCCGAACGCATCGCGCGGCGGCGGGAGTTGACCAGAAGCGACGTCGACTCGCTGGGGCTGCGATCGCAGGAGAGGGCCGCTGCCGCCTGGGCCGAGGAGCGCTTCAAGCGCGAGACCTTCGCCGTGCAGGTCCCCACGACCGAGGAGGAGCAGGCCGCCGGGCACGGCATGTGGCGGCTCGTCGACCGCGACGAGGGCCTGCGCGACACCACGATGGAGGGTCTGGCGGGGCTGAAGCCCGTCATGCCGACCGCGGTGCACACGGCCGGCAACTCCTCGCAGATATCCGACGGCGCCGCCGCCATCCTGTGGGCCTCCAAGCGGATGGCCCGGGCGCTGAAGCTCAAGCCCCGGGCGCGGATCGTGGCGCAGGCCCTGGTGGGCTCCGATCCGCACTTCCACCTGGACGGGCCCGTGGACGCCACCCGCGCCGTGCTCGGCAAGGCCGGTATGTCGCTCAAGGACATCGACATCGTCGAGATCAACGAAGCGTTCGCGTCCGTGGTCCTGAGCTGGGCGCAGGTTTTCGAGCAGGACCTGGAGAAGGTCAACGTGAACGGCGGAGCCATCGCCCTCGGCCACCCCGTGGGAGCCACCGGGGCGCGGCTCATCGCCACCGCCCTGCACGAACTGGAGCGCCGGGACAAGGAGTTCGCCCTCATCACCATGTGCGCGGGCGGCGCACTCGCCACCGGGACCATCATCCAGCGGCTGTAGGGATTGCTGGTTGTGCGGGGTGGGCTCACGTCCACCCGGTGTCCGGGAGCGGCTCGGATGACGGTGCCCCGGACTGATCCATACCGTCTTGCCATGACCGAAGAAACGCACAACTCGGTGTCCGGCACGGGGACTTCGCGGCACCGACGGGGCAGCGGTGGCTGTCGCGCGCTGTTCGCCGGGCGCCGCCGCACCGGCCGCCGTCGCTCTCGGCCAGCCCGCCGCGTCGTCCGGGACGGTCCGGGCGCAGCGCGGCGCCCTCGTCTCCGCCACCCGCGTCGCGGCGTAGCTCCGTTGACTCTTCACGCGGCAAAAAGAGGCGGCACCCACAAGGTGCCGCCTCGCTGGAACTCGGCTCAGTACCAGCCGTTGGCCTGCCAGTGCGCCCAGGCGCCACAAGCACTGCCGTACCGGTCGTTCATGTACTTGACGCCCCACTCGATCTGCGTCTCCGGGTTCGACTTCCAGTCCGACCCGGCGGACGCCATCTTGTTCGCGGGCAGCGCCTGCACCAGGCCGTACGCGCCGGTCGAGGAGTTGGTGGCGTTCGGGTTCCAGCCGCTCTCGTGCTCCACGATCTTGTCGAAGCAGCTGAACTCCGCGGAGTCCGAGATCTTCTGCTGCGCGATCGCCTTGGCGGAAGCGGGCGCGGCCTGAGCCGGTGCCGAAGCGAAGATCATGCCGGTGGCGGCGGCCGCGAGGGCGGTGCCGGCGATGGCCTTCTTCGGAGTGGCGACGCGGCGGAGGAGCGTGGCGGACAAAGCGGGGCCTTCCGTGGAGTGCGGGGGGTGTCGGAGGCGGTGGGCGGGATGCCCTGCGCTCGGCGACCGCTCCAGAGAAACAGGAGCCCTGCTTGTTACGCAAAGACCTTCTTTGCTAGTTCTGGTCGTAGTTGAGGTATATGTACCTTTTGGGGTTGAGGTGGCGGAGTGCAGGTCGCAGGGGTGCGGGAGGTCGTGGTGCCGTAGGCGCCCTCTACGAACCCCGTTCGTAGGTGACCTCCGTCATGTGGGGCGCCTCACGACTCCGGGACCCTCAACGGCCGTCGAATGTGACCTGGGCCTCGAACGCGGCCCGTCGCGTGGCGCGGCGCAGGGCGTTCAGGACGGCGCCCCCGACGGCCAGCGTCAGCACCACCGTGAGCGCGGCCCGGCCCAGGTCCCAGCCCAGGGACGTGGCCAGGCAGTACGCGACGAAGCGGGCCAGGTTCTCGTGCAGCGACGCGTCCGGCTGGTACGCGACCGACGAGGCGAGGGCGTTCATGAAGGGCCACCCCGCCAGGTTCATGATCGTGCCGTACGCGAACGCGGCGAGGAAGCCGTAGGCGGCGAGCATCGCGCGCTCCGGGAGGCCGCGCAGGGAGTGCGGGCCCGGGAGCAGGCCCGCGCCCATCGTGAACCAGCCCATCGACAGCATCTGGAACGGCATCCAGGGGCCGACCCCGCCGGTGAGCAGGGCCGACGCGAACATGCTGAGCGAGCCGAGGACGAAGCCGAAGCCCGGGCCGAGGACCCGGCCGCTGAGCACCATCAGGAAGAACATGGGCTCGATGCCGGCCGTGCCCGCGCCGATGGGGCGCAGGGCGGCTCCGGCGGCGGCGAGCACACCCAGCATCGCCACCGCTTTGGGACCCATGCCGGATTCGGAGATCGTGGCGGCGACCACGGCGACGAGGAGCACCAGCAGGCCCGCGAAGAGCCAGGGCGCGTCCTGGGCGTGGGCGTTCACCTGGGATCCCGGGCCGGTGATCAGCGGCCAGCCGATGCCGACCACGCCGACGGCGCTGACCAGGAGCAGGGCGCAGATGGAGCGGGGGCCCAGGCGGACGGGGTTCGCCCGGCGGTCCGTGCGGGGCTTCCTCGCCGGGCTGCCGCGGCGCCTGTTCCGATGTGGGGCGGGGCCGCGCCGGGGTACCTCCTCGGCCGGGTCGGTGTCTCCGCCTCCGGACGCCGTAGGCGCGTCGTCCGGTGCCGGGTTCCCGCGGAGTCCCGCGGGGGCACCCTGACGCGTCCCCTCCCGTTTCGTACGCGCGGGGACGTCCGGCTTCTCGTCTTCTTGCACTTCTTCGTTGTCGTACGTCATGACAGGGCCCGCTGGACCTGGTCGACCGTGAGCCATTGTTGCGGCGCCAGGATTTTCGCCACCTGGGGGGCGAAGGACGGGGAGGACGTGACGATCTCCGGGGTCGGGCCGTCCGCCACGATCTCGCCGTCCGCGAGGATCGCCACCCGGTGCGTCAGCTCGGCCGCCAGCTCCACGTCGTGCGTGGCCATGATGATCGCGTGCCCCTGCGCGGACAGGTTGCGGAGGATCTTGATCAGGCGGGACTTCGCCGCGTAGTCCAGGCCCCGCGTCGGCTCGTCCAGGAGGAGGAGGGGTGGCGCCGCCGTCAGCACGATGGCCAGCGCGAGCGTCAGGCGTTGGCCCTCGGAGAGGTCCCGGGGGTGGGTGGCCTCGGCGATGTCCGGGAGCAGGTCGGTGAGGAGCGCTCGGCAGGTGCCGGGTGCGGCGGCTGCGTCCTTGTCCGCTGCCGAGCATTCGGCCGCCACGGTGTCCGCGCAGAGCAGGTCCCGGGGTTCCTGGGGGACCAGACCCACCTTGCGGACCAGGTCCCGGGGCGCCAGTCGGTGCGGGTCCGCTCCGCCGACCAGGACCGACCCCGTGCTGGGTCTGATCATGCCGACGAGTGCGGAGAGGAGGGTGGACTTGCCCGCTCCGTTGCGGCCCATGAGCGCGATGATCTCCCCGGGAGCAACCGTGAGATCGACGTGGCGGAGGGCCTCCACCCGACCCCGGCGAACTCCCAGCTTCCGGGTGACGGCGAGATCGGTTCCGCCGACGATCCCATGGGATCCGCGGTCGGGTGTCGGGCTCAGGGCGGCCAGGCGGGAACGCAGTCCCGCCGCGGAGCGCCTGGCATCCCTGACCGTGAGGGGCAGCGGGTCCCAGCGAGCCAGCCGGCCGAGCCCCACCACCGGTGGATATACGGGGGAGTCGGCCATCACCATGGCCGGGTCCCCGACCAGCAGCGGCTCCCCGGGCGCGGGGAGCAGGGCCACCTGGTCCGCGTACTGGACCACCCGTTCCAGGCGGTGCTCGGCCATGAGGACCGTGGTGCCCAGGTCGTGGACCAGGCGCTGCAGGACCGAGAGGACCTCTTCGGCGGCGGCCGGGTCCAGCGCCGACGTCGGTTCGTCCAGGACCAGGACCTGGGGGTGCGTGGTGAGGACCGAGCCGATCGCCACCCGCTGTTGCTGGCCGCCCGAAAGCGTCGCGATCGGGCGGTCGCGGAGGCCGGCCAGACCCAGCAGGTCGAGGGTTTCCTCGACCCGGCGCCGCATCACCGGTGGCGCCAGGCCCAACGACTCCATGCCGTACGCGAGTTCGTCCTCCACCGTGTCCGTGACGAAGTGGGCCTGCGGGTCCTGGCCCACCGTGCCCACCACATCGGCCAGTTCACGCGGCTTGTGGGTGCGGGTGTCGCGTCCCGCGACCGTCACCCGGCCGGTGAGCGTGCCTCCGGTGAAGTGCGGGACGAGTCCGCTGACGGCTCCGAGGAGGGTCGACTTGCCGACCCCGGAAGGCCCGGCGAGCAGCATCAACTCGCCCTCCGGGACCGTGAGTTCGATGCCGGTGATGGTGGGGTTCGGGACGCCGTCGTAGCGTACGGAGACGTTCTCGAAGCGGATCACTGGGCTGCCTCCGTCGGCTGCTTCGGCGTGGGGTGCGGTGCGGGGGCGACGAACGCCGGGAGCAGGCCCAGCAGGATGCCCGCCGCCGGCCACAGCGGCAGGGCCGGCGCCGCGAGAGGAACCACCTGGGGCTGCAGCGCCGACGGGTCCCGGGCGCCGGACCAGATCATGACCGTGGCGACCGCCGCCCCGGACGCCGCGATCAGCCACGCCCGTACGCCCCAGGCGTCGGGGCGGTACCGGGTGCGGACCGAGCGGCGGCCGCCCAGCCACAGGCCCGCCAGCGCCGACGCGACCCCGATGAGCAGCACCGGCAGGCCGTAGCCCGCGCCGGACGCCGCGAGGAGGCCGTACGTTCCCGCGCAGACCCCGATCAGACCGCCCAGGGTGAGTACGGCAGTGGCCCGGCGGACGGTCGGAGGGACCGCTGCTGTGCGGCCGTAACCCCGGGCGTCCATCGCGGCCGCCAGCGACACCGAGCGCTCCAGCGCGCCCTCCAGGACCGGGAGGCCCACCTGGAGCAGGCCGCGCAGGCCCTTGTCGGGGCGGCCGCGCAACCGCCGGGCCGCGCGCAGGCGGCGTACGTCCGCGATCAGATTCGGCGCGAACGTCATCGCCACGACGACCGCGACCCCCGCCTCGTACAGCGCGCCCGGGAGCGACTTCAGCAGGCGGGAGGGGGAGGCGAGCGCGTTCGCGGCGCCCACGCAGATGAGGAGCGTGGCCAGCTTCAGGCCGTCGTAGAGGGCGAAGGCCAGGCCTTCCAGCGTGACCTTGCCGCCGATCCGCACCCCCTGCGCCCAGTCCGGCAGCGGCACCTCGGGCAGCGTGAAGAGGAGATGCGTACCGGGGATGGGCGAACCCAGGACCGTCGCGAAGACGAGGCGGATACCGATCACCGCCAGGCCCAGCTTCACGAACGCCCCGTACGAACGCGCCCACGGCGCCTCGGTCCGCCGCGCCGCCACCACATACCCGGCGACGCCGATGAGCAGGGCGAGCAGCAGCGGGTTCGTGGTGCGGGACGCCGCCGTGCCGAGGCCCAGCGCCCAGACCCACCAGGCACCCGGGTGCACGGCATTGGAACGATGGGCCCGCGGGGCCCGCAACGTACGGCTGTTCATCGCGTCAGCCGCGGCGGCGCTTGGCCTGCCAGATCGCGCCGACACCCAGCGCGGCGACGACGGCGACACCGGCGACGACCCCGACGGACGGGCCCGAACGGGAGGACCCCCCGGCACTGGGGGCGGGGGATTCGACGGTCTCCGTGGCCTTCTGGGTCACCTGCTCGCCGCAGCCCGTCCGCGGGTATCCGGAGACGGCGCACAGCAGCGCGTTGCTGTTGTAGCGCAGCGGCTTGGCCACGGAGGCGAGCGCGTCGGCCGACGTGGCGTCCTCGTCGACCTGCGCGCAGGCCGTGCGGGGCTTCGGCGGGGTCTCGTCGCCGGGAGCGTCCTGCGCCGTGCCGAAGTCGATGACCAGGGCCACGCGCTTGTCGCCGCTCCTCGCCGGGGTGGCGGCGCAGATGGTGGCGAAGTCGGCGGTGCCGCGCGGCTGCGTGGCGTCCTTGGAGTCCGCGCTCACCGCGAACCGGAACCCCTGCACGTCACCGTCGGACGGTGTCGTCCCCGAGGGCCCCATCGACGCGTACGTCCAGGAGCCGCCGTCCCGGTCCCAGAACGACCAGTACCGGTAGCCGGCCGCCTGCGCCGGAGCCACGGTCAGCCCGAGCAGCGCGACGAGCAGGCCGAGGACGAGCCCGGCCGTCCCCCTGCGCGTCACAGCTGCTGCTTCTTGCGGCCGCTGATCAGGAAGCCCGCGCCGACAGCGGCGACGAACATGACACCGACGATCCACCAGGTGCCGAAGCCGCTGCCGCCGTCGTCGCTCTTGTCGCCCTTGTCGTTGTCGCTCTTCGTCTCGGCGTCCGCCGGCGCCGGGCCCGTCTTGTTCAGCGCGCTCACCAGGTCGGTGCCGCCGAAGTCCCGCGGGTCGTTGCCGGTGGCGTGCGCGGCGAAGATCAGCTGGGCGTAGGCGGCGGGGCCGGACTGCGCGGCCCAGGGCTTGGCGTTCTTCTCCAGCCAGGCGTACGGGTCCTTCGTGTACTTGATGCCCTCGGCGGCGGCGACCGCGGCGACCGCGTCGGCGGTGTTGCCGTAGTCGGGCTGGTCCTCGGCGCCGGCCAGCTGGGACTTCAGGTACAGGTGGGTGGAGAGCTGGTTCTGGAGGTAGACGGCGCCGTTGTGCGCGATGTCCTCGGGCGACTCGCCGTCCTCACAGGTGTACGCGTCCGGGGCGTCGCCCTTGCCGGGCGCGAAGCCGGAACCGAGCGCGCCGAGGACACCGGCCGCGGTCGCGTCGGCGTTCGCCGCGAGCTTGCCCTTCTTGTCGGGCTGGTAGGAGAGGGCACCCGCGCTCTTGCCGTCGGAACAGGGCAGGGCCAGGGAGGCGAGGGCGTCGAGGCCTGACTTGCCGGAGTCCGACTTCACGTCGGCGGGCTTCTGGCCGGCGGCGGCGAGCGCGCCGAGCACGACGGAGGTGGAGTTGCCGTCGCTGGCGCCGCCGGGGTTGTAGCCCCAGCCGCCGTCGGCGTTCTGGTTCTTCTTCAGCCAGCCGACGCCCTTGGCGACCTCGCCGTCCCGGCCGCCGACCGCGGCCAGGGCCTGCACGGCCGCGGCGGTGCTGTTGCTGTCGACCGGCGTCTTGGCGTCGCACGCCGTGCCGGGATCGGCGCGGAAGGCGGCGAAGCCGCCGTTCTCGCACTGCTGGCCGGTGAGCCAGGCGACGGCCTTGCCGGCCGGCTGCACACCGGCCGTGTCCTGGGCGACGAAGGCGAGGGACTGCCGCCACACGCCGTCATAGGTGGGGTCGGACTTCCCGTAGAGACCCGACGGCACGACGACCTTCGGCGAGGGGGAGGCACTGTCCGCGACCGCGGCCTGCGCGCTCACGGCGCCGATCACGACGGTCGCGGCGACGAGCGCGGCGCTGCGGCGAATGTTCATGGTGGGGCGGGTGCCTCTCCCTGCGGGGGATCCGGGCGGCACGGCACATAAGGGCACCGGGCGGCTCCGGTTCCGTATGCCTCGACGGTCCTGAGCCGATCAGGCGTGTATGAGGCATTCCGGCTCTCACGGATTGGGGTATCCCCTGCTCGAGCGGAGCCGAGACCTCGGGGAAGGGTCAGCGCCGGACTCGCACCGGCTTCCCCTCGTACGCGCGTACTGTCGACAACCCCACTCTACCGGCCCCACCCCCGCCACCCCCCCGGCCCCGCCAGGCAGCCCTCGGTTCTTACGGCGAGGGGCCCCGTCAGGGGGGGGCGGGGATCGGCGCGAGCAACGGCGACGGACGTGCGCGCGCCAGGCAGTCCTCGGCTCCCACGGCGAGGGGCCTCGTCCGGGGCGCGAGGAACGGCGCGAGCGACGACGACCGGCGCGTGCAAAGAAACCCTGCCCCCGGCGAGTGGCCCCTTCAGGGGCGCGGGGAACGGCGCGAGCAACGGCGACGGACGT
>NZ_JBFAKV010000001.1:105958-221906 GCF_040655895.1 Streptomyces sp. NPDC050264 | reverse complement strand
CTCGGCCCCCACGGCGAGGGGCCCCGTCAGGGGCGCGAGGAACCGCGCGAGCGACGACGACCGGCACGCGCAAAGAAACCCTGGCTCCCACGGCGAGTGGCCCCTTCAGGGGCGCGGGGAACGGCGCGAGCAACGGCGACGGACGTGCGCGCGCCAGGCAGTCCTCGGCCCCCACGGCGAGGGGCCCCGTCAGGGGCGCGAGGAACCGCGCGAGCGACGGCGACCGGCGCGTGCAAAGAAACCCTGGTTCCCACGGCGAGTGGCCTCGTCCGGGGTGCGGGGATCGGCGCGAGCGACGACGGCCGGCGCGTGCAAAGAAACCCTGGCTCCCACGGCGAGTGGCCTCGTCCGGGGTGCGGGGATCGGCGCGAGCGACGACGACCGGCGCGTGCAAAGAAACCCTGGCTCCCACGGCGAGTGGCCTCGTCAGGGGTGCGGGGATCGGCGCGAGTGACGGCGACGGACGTGCGCGCGCCAGGCAGTCCTCGGCTCTTACGGCGAGGGGTCCCGCCAGGGGTGCGGGGATCGGCGCGAGCGACGACGAGCGGCACGTGCAAAGAAACCCTGGCCTCCACGCCGAGTGGCCTCGTCAGGGGCGCGGGGAACTGCGCAATCAGCCGGCGGGCCCGCACCCGAACACGCCGAGAACAACACACCCGCCGCCCCCGGCAAGGTGTCAGCGGATGTCGACCGGCCCGTCGTCCTCCGCCCGGGGCGCCCCCAGATACCGTTCGATCACCGCGCCCGGGGCCGCCGTCCCCTCCTGCCCGCTCAGGTTCTTGCGGACGGAGTCGAGGATGGTCAGCCCCTGACCGACCAGACCGGCCGCGATCTCGCCGAGCCCGTCCGCCCCGTTCAGCACGTTCACGTTGGCCCCGGCGAGGCCCGCCGACGCCTCCTTCACGATCTGCGGCAGCTGGTCGATGAGCATCCGGTCGAGCGCGACCCGGTCGTACGAGGCCGCCGCCTCGGCCTGGATCTTCATCCGCTCGGCCTCGGCCAGCGCGAGGACCCGGATGCGTTCCGCGTCGGCCTGGGCCGGCTTCACGATCTCGGCGATGAGCTGCTTCTCCCGCAACTCGGCCTGCTTGAGGGCGAGTTCGGTCTGGGCGGCGAGCACTTCCTGCTGGGCGCGGGCCAGCGCCAGCGGACCGGCCTGCTCGGCCTCCGCCTTGGCCCGGTCGACCTCGGCGCTGTATTCGGCCTGCACGATCGCGGTCTGCCGGGCGAACTCGGCCTGCTTACGGGCGGCCGCCTGCTCCGCCTCCGTGGAGGCCTGCGTGGCCTGCGCCTGGGCGATCTGCGCGGCCCGCTGGATGTTGGCCTTGTGCGGCCGGGACATCGCCTCGATGTATCCGGTGCTGCCGTCGTCGATGGACTGGATCTGCAGCGAGTCGACGTGCAGGCCGATCTTGGCCATCTCGGCCTTCGACGTGTCGAGGACTTCGGTGGCGAGCTTCTGCCGCTCGGTGACGATCTCCTCGACGGTCATCGAGCCGATGATGGACCGCAGGTGGCCGGCGAAGATCCGCCCGGTGAGGACGGACATCTGTTCCTGGTCGGAGAGGAAGCGCTGACCGGCGTTGACGATCGACTCGTGGTCGTTGCCGACCTTGAACGCGATGACGGCGCGCACGGTCAGGGCGATGCCCTGCCGGGTCACGCACTTCTCCACGACCTCCGCCTCGCTCATGGCGAGGGAGAGGAAGCGGGTCTTGCGGAACACGGGCAGCACGAACTTCCCGTGTCCGGTGACGACGCGGAACGGCGCTCCCCCCAGTCCCCGCCTGCCGCCCGAGATCAGCATCGCCTCGTCGGGCGCGGGAACGCGATATCCGAACATCCTTGACGTCTCCTTAGCGGGCGCCGCCACCGTCGCCGCCGAGCGGCGGATCGAGCAGTGGATCGCTCCAGGCCATGACGGAGACCTGCCGGTGCCCGCGGGACTCCGTGACCAGTACGGTCGAGCCCCGTGTCAGCGGTTCGTCGGAGTACGCGATGAACGTCTCCGTGCCGCCTCTGACCTGCACCAGCACCTCACCCGGTCCATCGGCCCCACGCGTGCCGATGACCAGTTTCCCCGTACGGCCGACCACGGCCTCGTCCGGCGCCATTGGCGGCCGCCCCCTTGTCGTTCCAGCTCAGATGAGCTCTTGCGAGCCAGACCCTACGCCTGCGTCAACGCCCCTACCATCCACGCGCGGCAAAGATCCGCACCGCGTCAGGGGGCCGCCACATACGTCACCGGATCGCTCCCCGCGACGGCCTCCACCCGGCCCAGTTTCACGAGCCTGCGCAGGTGGGCCTCGGCCTCGGAGACGGCGATGTTCCGTGAACCGTAGGGGATGTCGGCCCAGGGGCGGTTCCATTCCATGCGCTCCGCGAGCTGCCAGGGCGTGAGCGGAGCGGCCAGCAGGGCGCGCAGGTCGGTGAGGCGGGACTCGTGGTGCTCCAGCAACTCCCGTACGCGGGCGGGCGCGTCGGTGAAGGTGTGCTGGTGCGCGGGGAGCACCTCGGCGGGCGCGAGGCGGCCGACGCGTTCCAGGGAGTCGAGGTAGTCGCCGAGCGGATCGGTGGAGCCCTCCTCGACGGCCGGGTCCTCGTACAGGCCGATGTGCGGGCTGATGCCGGGCAGCACGTGGTCCCCGGAGAAGAGGCGGCCGTTGCCGGGCAGGTTCGCCGGGTGGTCCTCCTCCAGGTGCAGGCAGATGTGGCCGGGGGTGTGGCCCGGGGTCCAGATCGCGCGCAGCCGGCGGCCCGGCAGGTCGAGGAGGTCGCCGGGGGTGATCGTGCGGTCGGGCAGGGCGGCGTCGAGTCCGGGCAGGCGGCGCGGGCGGCCCGCCTCGGCCGCGGCGAGCAGCGGCGCGACGTGGTCCTCGGGTGCTCCGGCCGCCAGCAGCTTGGCGCCCATGTACGCGTACCAGCGGGCGGGAGGGTTCTCGCGGGTGCGGCGCACCACCGCCGCGTCCGCCTCGTGCATCGCGATCCACGCCCCGGACGCCTCGCGGACCTTCGCCGACAGGCCGTGGTGGTCGGGGTGGTGGTGGGTGATCAGGACGCCGGTGAGGTCGGTGACCGTGGTGCCGCAGGCGGTGAGGCCCGCGGTCAGCGCGGTCCAGGAGGCGGGGTCGTCCCAGCCGGTGTCGACGAGGACCGGTCCCGCGTCGGTGTCCAGGAGGTAGATGAGCGTGTATCCGAGCGGGTTGTCGGGGATCGGCACGCGGATGCTGTGCACGCCTCCGCCGTGGTCGGTCACCTGCGTCGCCTCTGTCGTCTCCGTCACCGGGCTGCCTCTCCGCCGCCAAGAGCACCTGTCGCCGCGCCGAACTCCCTGCACTGTAATGGAACTTGTAGAACTTGTTTCAATAGTCGCCCCGGCAAACCGTCTCCGGTCTCCCCGGCCGGCCGCCTTCGCGATCGTCCGCCACCCTTCCGGATCCCAACTAGAACTGGTATCAGTTCTGAAACACCGTCAGAAACCGTCACGGAAGCGGAAGTCGCCATGACCGAGCTCGTGGAACACGGACAGCTGTTCATCGGCGGGGAGTTGACCGATCCCCTCGGCAAGGACGTCATCGAGGTGGTCTCCCCGCACACCGGCGAGGTCTTCGGGCGGGTGCCGCACGCCGCGCCCGCCGACGTGGACCGCGCCGTCGCCGTCGCGCGCCGGGCCTTCGACGAGGGGCCCTGGCCGCGGATGGGCCTCGACGAGCGGATCGCCGTCGTCACCCGCATCAAGGACGCCATCGCCGTACGCCACGAGGAGATCGCGAAGGTCATCTCGCAGGAGAACGGCTCCCCCTACTCGTGGTCGGTGCTCGCCCAGGCGCTCGGCGCGATGATGGTGTGGGACTCCGCGATCAACGTCGCGCGAGGATTCACCTACGAGGAGACCCGCGACGGGGCCCTCGGGAAGCTGCTGGTGCGGCGCGAGCCGGTGGGGGTCGTCGCGGCCGTCGTGCCGTGGAACGTGCCGCAGTTCGTCGCCGCCGCCAAACTCGCGCCCGCCCTCCTCGCCGGCTGCACCGTCGTCCTCAAACCGTCGCCGGAAGCACCGCTCGACGCGTACATCCTGGGCGAGATCGCGAAGGAGGCAGGGCTGCCCGAAGGCGTGCTCTCCGTCCTTCCCGCCGACCGCGAGGTGAGCGAGTACCTGGTCGGGCATCCGGGCATCGACAAGATCTCCTTCACCGGTTCCGTCGGGGCCGGGAAGCGTGTGATGGAGGTGGCGGCCCGTCATCTCACGCGCGTGACACTGGAGTTGGGCGGCAAGTCCGCGGCCGTCGTACTGCCCGACGCGGATGTGGAGTCGACCGTCGCGGGGGTCGTGCCCGCCGCCTGGATGAACAACGGGCAGGCCTGCGTCGCCCAGACCCGCATCCTGCTGCCCCGCTCCCGCTACGACGAGTTCGCCGAGGCGTTCACCGCGGCCGCCGCCGCGCTCGTCGTCGGTGACCCGCTCGACCCGGCCACCCAGGTCGGTCCGCTCGTCGCGCGGCGCCAGCAGCGGCGCAACCTCGACTACATCCGCATCGGCCAGGAGGAGGGCGCCAAGATCCTCACCGGCGGCGGCGCACCCACCACGGCCGGCCTGGAGCACGGCTGGTACGTCGAACCGACCCTCCTCGGCGACGTCCACAACGGCATGCGCGTCGCCCGCGAGGAGATATTCGGACCCGTCATCTGCCTCCTCCCGTACGGCGACGAGGACGAGGCCGTGAAGATCGCCAACGACTCCGACTACGGGCTCAGCGGCAGCGTCTGGACGGCCGACGTCGCGCACGGCGTCGACATCGCGCGCCGGGTGCGTACCGGCACGTACAACGTGAACACCTTCAGCCTCGACATGCTCGGCCCCTTCGGCGGCTACAAGAACAGCGGTGTGGGACGGGAGTTCGGGCCCGAGGGGTACAGCGCGTACCTGGAGCACAAGATGATCCACCTGCCCGCCGGATACGAACACGAGGAGGGCTGAGCATGGGCGACCGGTGGCATGTGGAGGTCGACCGGGGCGTGTGCATCGGCTCGGGCATGTGCCTGCACCACGCGCCCGCCGCGTTCCGACTCGACACGGCGCGGCAGTCCCACCCGGAGGAACCCGAGACGGACGCGAACGAGAAGGTGCTGGCGGCGGCCGAGGGCTGCCCCGTCGAGGCGATCGTGATCACGCTCACCGACGGCGGCGAACCGGTGTTCCCGCCCGAGGAGTGACACCTCGAATTCGAACAGGGTGAACGGTACTTTCCTTGTGCGTTTCGCACTGTTTTCTCATGACAGTTGTGACTGTCCGCCTTCCTCGGCCGCATGCGAATCTCGTTGCCGGCCGTCAACGAGATGCCGAGGAGGGCGACCGACGCCATGGACAAGCGGTACGAGGTCTACGCCCTTGCCGATCCGTATTTCTACGAGACGCCCGAACGGCTCTCCGCCGACGGTAAAGCACGGCCCCTGCCCGAGTTCGAGACGGCCCGCAGGGCGGTCCCGGAAGGATGGCGCTCCGACAGCAACGGGGAATGGCTGAATCTCACCCCGCTGGAGCGGGACGGCACGCCCCGTCAGGGGCCGGGGCAGGGCTGGAAGATCCACGCCTCCGCCACCCGCGCCGACGCCGAGAAGATCGCCTCGGCCGTCTGGGACTACTGCGTACCGCGCGGAATTCCCTTCAAATTCGTTCCGGGTCCGCATCTTCTTCACTTACGGAACGCGAAATACGCGGGCCGCGACACCAGCGGAAAGTTCGTCACCATCTATCCGGCGGACGAGGAGAGATGCCACCGGATATTGGAGGAGCTGGGGGAACTGCTGCGCGGCCTCGAAGGGCCGTACATTCTCACTGATCTCCGCTGGGGCGACGGGCCGCTCTATGTGCGCTACGGCGCCTTTTCCCGCCGGCTGGTCGCCAATGAACGCGGCGCGCTCGTCACCGCCATCGAGGACGGCGAGGGCCGCCTCGTGCCCGACAACAGGGACCCCGCCTTCCAGGTCCCCGAATGGGTGCCGCTGCCCGGCTTCCTGAAACCCCACTTCGACGCCCGCAACGCCACGACCGTCACCGACCTCCCGTACCGCTTCGAGAAGGCCCTGCACTTCTCCAACGGAGGTGGCGTCTACCGGGGAGCCGACACCCGCGACGGCCGCACGGTCGTCCTCAAGGAGGGCCGCCCGCACGCGGGCCTCGCCGCCGACGGGGCCGACGCCATCGCCCGCCTGGAGCGCGAGAAGGCCGCACTGGAACGACTGTCGGGGCTCGGTGTGGCGCCCGAGGTGCGTGACTGGTTCCTCATCGGCGACCACCGCTTCCTCGTCATGGACCATGTGCCGGGCCGCCCCCTCAACGCGTTCTTCGCCGAACGCCACCCGCTGCTCGCACCCGACCCGGACCCAGTGGCCGTCGCCGACTACGTGGCCTGGGTGCTGCGGATCGACGCCGCCGTCGAGAAGGCCGTGGCCGCCGTCCACGAGCGCGGCATCGTCTTCAACGACCTGCACCTCTTCAACATCATGGTCGGCCCCGAGGACACCGATGAAGGGGCCGAAGGGCACGAGGAGACGGTCACTCTCATCGACTTCGAGGCCGCCACCCGCGCCGAGGAGAACGACAGCCAGCTCCTCGCCCACCCTGGTTTCTGGGCGCCGCGGGACCGCACCGGCACCGACATCGACCGCTACGCCCTCGCGTGCCTGCGGATCGCCATGTTCCTGCCCGTGACGACCCTGTTCGTCGTGGACCGCGGCAAGGCCGCCCACCTGGCCGAGGTGATCGCCGCCGAATTCCCCACCGTGCCGAGGGAGTTCCTGGACGAGGCGGTCGCCGAGATCACCCGGGGGGCGAGCGACGCACCGGCCGCGACGAGGGGAGCGACCGGCGCCACCCCTCGGATCGGACCCGGCGACTGGCCGCGCAGCCGCGACTCCATGGTCAAGGGCATCCTGGCCTCGGCCACCCCGGAGCGCGACGACCGCCTCTTCCCCGGCGACGTCGCCCAGTTCGCCATCGGCGGCGGCCTCGGTCTCGCCCACGGCGCGGCCGGTGTCCTGTACGCCCTCGCCGAGACCGGTGCCGCCCGCTACGAGCAGGGCGAGCTCTGGCTCCTCGACCACACCGACCCGGTGCCGCCCGGCACCGCGCTCGGCCTCTACGACGGCATCGCCGGCATCGCGTACGTCCTGGACCGGCTCGGGCACCGGCAGCGCTCCCTCGACCTGGTCGACCGCCTGCTGAGCGAGAAGTGGCAGCGGCTCACCGGGGATCTGAACAGCGGACTCTCCGGTGTGGGCCTGGTCCTCGACCATCTCGCCCGCACCACCGGCGAGAGCGACCTGGCCGACCTGGCCCTGGAGGCGGCCGGTCTCGTCGCCGACCGCATCGTCCACGTACGCGACACGGACCGGGCGCCCACCTCGAAGCGGCGGGCCGGACTGATGCGCGGCCTCACCGGGCCCGCCCTGTTCCTGCTGCGCCTGTACGAGCGTACGGGCAGCGCGCAATACCTCGAACTCGCCGGTACAGCACTGGAGTTGGACCTGGACCGGTGCCGGACGGCGTCCGACGGCGGGCTGCACGTCGACGAGGGCTGGCGCACCATGCCCTATCTCGGTGACGGCAGCGCCGGGATCGGCATGGTCCTCGACGAGTACCTGCGGCTCGCCCCTGGCGCGGACCTCGGCGGCCGGGACGCCGAGCAGCTCCGGCAGGGCGTGCTCACCGCCGCGACCTCCCGCTTCTATGTCCAGCCCGGCCTGTTCGAGGGCCGCGCCGGCATGATCCTGCACCTCGCCCGCACCACGACACCGGGTGCCACAGGCGCGCGGCTCGCCGCCCAGATCGACGCCCTGGGCTGGCTGTCGATGCGCTACGAGGGCCAACTCGCCTTCCCCGGGCACCAGATGATGCGCCTGTCCATGGACCTCGGCACCGGCACGGCCGGGTGCCTGCTCGCGCTCGGCGCGGCCCTGGACGAGGAACGCGGCGCCCAGCTGCCCTTCATGCCACCCCCGCGGCGGCCCTGAAGCCGGCTCCGCCTCGGCGCGGAGTCGTGACACAACCGCACAGCACCACCCCGTCCCCACAGAGATGTACATCGACGAAAGGGAAAACCATGGCGCTTCTCGACCTGCAGAGCATGGAAGCCGACGAGACCACCGGCGGAGGCGGCGGCGAAGGCAGCAACGTCAGCCTGCTGCTCTGCGACAAGCACAGCTCCAACAGCACGATCCTGTGTCTGTGACGGTCTGTCCGCCCCGGTGACGTTCTTTCTGTACCGGTGACGGCGGGGCCGCCCCTCGTGGGCGGCCCCGTCCTCGTTTCTCGTTCCCAAGGATGCGACGCACGGATGCGATTACGGATGCGACTACGGATGCGAGGCCAGGTGAAGACGTCCGGCGACGCGCTCCTGCGCACAGCGACCCGGTACAGCGCCGGCCGGTGCGTGGCCCTGTGCCTGCTCACCGTCGCGTCCGCGGGCGTGGGGCTGCTCCTCCCGTACGTCATCGGCCGCACCGTGGACGCCCTGTTCGCCGCGCATTCCGCCGGTGCCGTCGACTCGGTGAGCGGCGACGTCGGGCACTGGCTGCTGACCGCCGCCGCGCTGCTCGGCGGCCTCCTGCTCCTCGACTGCTGCGAGGGCGTCCTGACCGGCACCACCAACGCCCGCACCACGGCCTGGCTGCGCGGCCGCCTCGTCCGCCATGTGCTCGCCACCGGGCCCCGGGCCACCGCGCGGTTCCCCGCGGGCGACCTCGTCGCGCGGCTCGTCGGCAGCACCGCGCAGGCCGGCCCCGCCCCCGCGACCGTGGCCGCCCTCGCCGCCACCCTCGTCCTGCCCGTCGGCGCGATCGTCGCCCTGGGCCTCACCGACCTCTGGCTCGTCGCCGCGTTCCTCGTCGGCGCGCCCGCCCTGGCCCTGCTGCTGCGCACCTTCGCGCGGGCCTCGTCCGACTGCGTCGCCGCCTATCTGCGCGCACAGGGCGACATCGCGACCCGGCTCACCGAGGCGATCGGCGGGGCCCGCACCATCGCCGCCGCGCACACCGCGGACCGGGAGACCACCCGCGTCCTGGAACCGCTGCCCCGGCTCGTGCACCAGGGCCTGCGGTTGTGGCGGGTGCAGGGCCGCGCGAGCGCGGGAGCGGTGGCCCTCGCGCCCCTGCTGCAGATCGCGGTGATCGCCACGGCCGGCCTGCTCCTGCTGCGCCACCGGCTGTCCGTGGGGGAACTGCTCGCCGCGTCCCGCTACGCCGCGCTCGCCACGGGGGTCGGCATGCTCGTCGGCGACATCGCGGCACTCGTCCGCACCCGGGCCGCGGGACAACGTCTCGGCGACGTCCTGGACGAACCCGCGCCACGGCACGGCGAGGCCCGACCCGGGGACGGGGGAGGCCGGCTGGAGCTGCGCGGTGTCACCGTCCACCGCGACGGGCGCACCGTGCTCGACCGCGTGGACCTGACCGTCCCCGCCGGCGAGACCCTCGCCGTGGTCGGCGTGTCCGGCGCGGGCAAGTCGCTGCTCGCCGCCCTCGCGGGCCGTCTCGCCGACCCGGACGACGGGACCGTCCTCCTCGACGGCACCCCGCTGCCCGAGCTGAGCCGCGCCGAGCTCCGCGCCGCGATCGGCTACGCCTTCGAGCGGCCCACCCTGCTGGGCGACACCCTCGCCGACACGATCGCCCTCGGCCCCGACCCCCGTACGACGCACCGGGACCGGATCGTCCGCGCCGCCGAGGCCGCCCACGCCGACGGCTTCGTACGCCGCCTCCCCGACGGGTACGCCACCGCCTGCGCGGACGCCCCGCTGTCCGGCGGTGAGGCCCAACGCCTGGGCCTGGCAAGGGCGTTCGCGCACGGCGGGCGGCTGCTCGTGCTGGACGACGCCCTGTCCAGCCTCGACATGATCACCGAGCGGGAGATCGCCGCCGCCCTGCTGCGGCACGCCCCCGGCACCACCCGCCTCGTCGTCGCCCACCGCGCCACGACCGCCGCCCGCGCCTCCACCGTGGCCTGGCTCGACGCCGGCTCCATCCGCGCGCTCGGCCCGCACGAACGGCTGTGGCGCGACCCCGCCTACCGGGCGGTGTTCGCCGGAGACGGCGACAGCGGCGGGGCAGTGGCCGGGGCCGGTGGGGCGGCGTGACAACGACCCCCTCCGCGACAACGACGCCCTCCGCGACAGCGGCCCCCGCGCGCCCGGGAACGTACCGCCGAGGCCTGCGCTTCCTGCTGCGCCGCCGCGCCACGGTCGCCCGGCTCGCCGCCTGGTCGGTCCTGGAGACGGGGCAGACGTTCCTGCTCGGCTGGGCCCTCGCCCGCGCGCTGGACGACGGGTTCCTCGCCGGGCGCCAGGACATCGGCCTGCTCTGGCTCGGCGTGGCCGTGCTCGGCGTCGCCGCGGGCGCCCTCGGCACGGCCCGCGTCTACGGGGCCGTGGCCGGGCTCGTGGAGCCGCTGCGGGACCTCCTCGTGCGCCGGGTCGTCGAGCGCGGGGTGCGCGGCGGCGACGGGGGAGCGGTGTCGCGCCTCACCCAGCAGGTGGAGATCGCCCGCGACACCTTCGCCGGTCTGATCATGGTGTCCCGGTCCTTCGTGTTCACCGCGACCGGCGCACTGATCGGCTTGTTTTCGCTGGCGCCGGTGCTCCTGCTGGTGGTCGCGCCGCCGCTGGTGGCCGGAGTGGCCCTCTTTCTCGGCACGCTGCGGCCGCTCTCCCGCGGGCAGGAGGCGTTCCTGATCGCCGACGAGAACGTCTCGGCCCGGCTCGCCCTCGTGTGCGCGGGGCTCAGGGACGTCACGGCGGCCGGCGCCGAGGAACCGACGGCCCGGGACGCGGCCACGCTGATCGACCGCGAGTACCGGGCGGCACGCACGCTGGCGTGGTGGGCGGTGCCCCGGGTGCTCGCGCTCGGCATCGGCGGACAACTGCCGCTTCTGCTCCTCCTGGCGACGGCGCCGTGGACGCTCGACCGCGGGGTGAGCCCGGGCGCCCTGGTCGGCGCCCTCGCCTACGTCAGCCAGTCCCTGCTGCCCGCCCTGCAGAACCTGGTCCACGGTCTGGGCACGGGTGGTTCACGGCTGGCGGTCGTGCTGCGCAGACTGACGCACGAGACCGGCCAACAGGCCCAGCCTGCGCAGGAGTTGGCGGACACACGACCCGATGCGGCCGCACCCGCTCTGGAGGCGTCGTCGCTGACCTTCGCGTACGGGCCCGGTGCGGAACCGGTCCTCGACGGCCTCGACCTGACCGTCCCCCGGGGCGGCCACCTGGCGATCGTGGGCCCCAGCGGCACCGGCAAGTCCACCCTGGCCGGGCTCGCCGCGGGGCTGCTCGTCCCCGGGGCGGGGGAGATCCGGGTGCGCGGGCTGCCCGCGCGCTCCCCGCGGGCGGCGGCGGAACGCGTGCTGATCCCGCAGGAGGCGTACGTCTTCAGCGGCACCCTGCGCGCCAACCTCACCTATCTGCGCCCGGACCCGGTGCCCGACGATGAACTCGTCGGCGCCGCGGCCGCGATCGGGCTCGCCGCGTTGCTCGGGCGCCTCGGCGGGCTCGACGCCCCGCTCGACCCGACGGCCCTGTCGGCAGGGGAGCGGCAGCTGATCGCGCTGACCCGCGCCTATCTCTCGTCCGCGCCCCTGGCCGTGCTCGACGAGGCCACCTGCCATCTCGACCCGGCGGCGGAGCGGCGCGCGGAGAGGGCGTTCGCCACCCGGCCCGGGGGCACCCTGGTGGTCGTCGCCCATCGGATCAGCTCCGCCCACCGGGCCGACCGGATCCTCGTCATGGACGGCCCGCGTACCGTCTGCGGCCGTCACGAGGAGTTGCTCGGGTGTTCGCCGCTCTACCGCGAGCTGGCCGGGGCGTGGGGTCTGCCGGCGACGTCACAGCCAGCCCTCGCCCTGGGAGATGCGGATCGCGTCGATCCTGTTGCGGGCGCCGACCTTGCGGGTGATGGCGGCCATGTAGTTGCGCACCGTGCCGTTGGACAGATGGAGCTTGCGCGCGATCTCGGAGACCGAGGCGCCCTCGGCGGCGAGTGACAAGACCCCTAACTCTCTTCTCGTCAAAGGGGTCTGAGAGGCCTTCAGGAACCCGAATCCGAGGGAGTCGTCGACGAAGCGCTGCCCCCGGGCCACCTGTCTGATGCCGGTGAGGAGCCGTTCCACGGGGCCGTCCTTGTCCACGTAACCGAGAGCCTGCGCCTCCACGGCCCGGCGCAGCGGCCCGGGCCTGCTGGCGGTGGCGAGCACGACCAGTGCGCACCTCAGCTCCGCCAACGGCGGTATGCCGTAGGGCGATTCGCAGTCCAGGTCGGCTACGCAGATCTGCGGCCTGAGCGTGCGCGCCCTCCCCGGCGCGCTGCGCCAGGATGTGTGGTGCACCTCCAGGTCCGGTTCCTTCGCCAGCTGTTCGGCGAGCGCCGAACGCATCAGACAGGAGTCGTGCACAAGAAGTACCCGAGTCACGTCCGCCCCCTCAAAGCCGTCTGCTCCGGTTGCCTCTTCCAGCGCATGAGCAATTCAACCTTCGGGTGCCCCGAAGCGGATGGACAGAACTGGCCAACGGCGGCAGGGGCTCAGCCGTGGCTGGGATCAGTCAGGTCGATGAGCTTGCAGACCGTCTCGATGTCGATCTTGACCTGGGCGATCGAGGCCCGGCCCGACAGCCACGTGATGAGCGCCGAGTGCCAGGTGTGCTCGATGACCCGGACCGCCGAGAGCTGCGCGGGGGTCGGGTCGTCGAGTTCCATCGCGTCCAGGATGATCGCCGTCGTCTGCCGGGACACCTGGTCGACCTCGGGGCTCACACTGCGGTCCGCGAACGTCAGGGCGCGGACCATCGCGTCGGCCAGATGCGGCTCGCGCTGCAGCGCCCGGAAAGCGCGCATCAGGGTCTCCGCGACCCGCTCGGAGGGCGAGTCCGAGGACGGCGGACGCTTGCGGACCGTGGTGTGCATGTGCTGCAGCTGGTCCTGCATGGTGGCGACCAGCAGATGGACCTTGCTCGGGAAGTAGCGGTACAAGGTGCCGAGGGCGACCTGCGAGGACTCGGCGACCTCGCGCATCTGCACCGCGTCGAAGCCGCCGCGCGACGCCAGCTGGGCGCTCGCGTGCAGGATGCGGCGGCGCCGCGCCTCCTGCCGCTCGGTGAGAGCGGGGGCACCTTGCGCAGAGCTTCTGCCGTCCGGAGCTGTCATCAGTTCGCTTCCGTGTCCCGTGGTCCAGGCCGTGGCGTGAATCACCCGATCCACCGTTCGCAGCCTCGCTACCTGCCGGTAGATTCGGTGCTCATTGAACGATCAAGTCTGAAACTTGTTCTAGATTAGCGTCCCCACGTACTGTCCAGTGTCCACGGGCAAGCAGGAAGAAGGGTGGCCTGGAGTGACCGCGGAGTCGTTGCGCATCGCTCTCCTCACGTACAAGGGCAACCCGTTCTGCGGGGGCCAGGGTGTGTACGTGCGGCACCTCTCCCGCGAGCTGGCCCGTCTGGGGCACCGCGTCGAGGTCATCGGTGCCCAGCCCTACCCCGTCCTCGACGAGGGCGAGGAACTGGCCGGGCTCACGCTCACCGAGCTGCCCAGCCTCGACCTCTACCGCAGCCCCGACCCGTTCCGTACCCCGAAGCGCGACGAGTACCGCGACTGGGTCGACGCCGTCGAGGTCGGCACCATGTGGACCGGCGGCTTCCCCGAACCGCTGACGTTCTCGCTGCGCGCCGGGCGCCATCTGCGCGCCAGACGCGGCGAGTTCGACGTCGTGCACGACAACCAGACCCTCGGATACGGACTCCTCGGTGGCCCCGCCTCGCTCGGCGCCCCGCTGGTCACCACCATCCACCACCCCATCACCGTCGACCGGCAACTGGAGCTGGACGCCGCCGCGAACTGGCGGCGGCGGATGTCGGTGCGCCGCTGGTACGCGTTCACGCGCATGCAGAAGCGCGTCGCGCGCCGCCTGCCGTCCGTGCTCACCGTCTCCGGCACCTCCCGCGACGAGATCGTCCAGCACCTCGGGGTGCGCGAGAGCCGGATCAGCGTCGTCCACATCGGCGCCGACACCGACCTCTTCTCGCCGAATCCCGCGGTGCCCGAGGTACCCGGCCGGATCGTCACGACGTCCAGCGCCGACGTACCGCTCAAGGGGCTCGTGTTCCTCGTCGAGGCGCTCGCCAAGGTGCGGGCCGAGCAGCCCGACGCGCATCTCGTCGTCGTCGGCAAGCGCGCCGAGGACGGCCCCGTCGCCCAGGCCATCGAGCGGTACGGGCTCGAGGGCGCCGTCCAGTTCGTCAAGGGCATCAGCGACCAGGAACTCGTCGACCTCGTGCGCTCCGCGCAGGTCGCGTGCGTGCCCTCGCTCTACGAAGGGTTCTCGCTGCCTGCCGCCGAGGCCATGGCCACCGGCACTCCGCTCGTCGCCACCACCGGCGGCGCGATCCCCGAGGTCGCGGGCCCCGACGGCGAGACCTGCCTCGCGGTGCCCACCGGCGACCCGGACGCCCTCGCCGCCGCCCTCATCCGGATGCTCGGCGACCCGGCCCTGCGCGCCCGCCTCGGCGCCGCGGGACGCGCCCGCGTCCTGGCCCGGTTCACCTGGGCGCGGGCCGCGCAGGGCACCGCAGAGCTGTACCGCGCGGCCATCGACAAGGCTCCCGCCGCGCCCGTACGACCCCACCAGGAAACCTCTCAGGAAAGCAGGGCCACGTGCTGACCGTCGACTTCACCCGCTTCCCCCTCGCCGCGGGTGATCGCGTCCTCGACCTCGGGTGCGGAGCCGGCCGGCACGCCTTCGAGTGCTACCGGCGCGGGGCGCAGGTCGTCGCGCTCGACCAGAACGCGGAGGAGATCGCCGAGGTCGCCAAGTGGTTCGCCGCCATGAAGGAGGCCGGCGAGGCCCCGGCGGGCGCCACGGCCACCGCGATGGAGGGCGACGCGCTCCACCTGCCGTTCCCCGACGAGTCGTTCGACGTCGTCATCATCAGCGAGGTGATGGAGCACATCCCCGACGACAAGGGTGTGCTCGCCGAGATGGTGCGCGTGCTCAAGCCCGGCGGCCGCATCGCCGTCACCGTGCCGCGCTACGGCCCGGAGAAGGTGTGCTGGGCGCTCTCCGACGAGTACCACGAGGTCGAGGGCGGCCACATCCGCATCTACAAGGCCGACGAACTGCTCGGCCGGATGCGCGAAGCGGGCCTGAAGCCGTACGGCACGCACCACGCGCACGCCCTGCACGCCCCGTACTGGTGGCTCAAGTGCGCGTTCGGCGTCGACAACGACAAGGCGCTGCCGGTGAAGGCGTACCACAAGCTCCTCGTCTGGGACATCATGAAGAAGCCCGCCCTCACCCGGGTCGCCGAGCAGCTCCTGAACCCCGTCGTCGGCAAGAGCTTCGTCGCCTACGCCACCAAGCCGCACCTGCCGAAGGCCAGCGGGGCCGCTGCGTGAGCAGCCCCGAGCGGACCGAACTCCTCGTACTCGACGGTGTTCTGACAGCCGATCAGGCCGCGCACACGGTGCGCGGCCTGCTGGCCGTGCAGCGCCCGGACGGCGCCATCCCGTGGTTCCGCCGCCACCACCTCGACCCGTGGGACCACACCGAGACAGCCATGGCGCTCGACGTGGCCGGCGAGCACGAGGCCGCGGCACGCGCCTACGAATGGCTCGCCCGGCACCAGAACGAGGACGGTTCCTGGTACGCCGCCTACCAGGACGGCGACCCGGACGACGTCACCGACCGCGGCCGCGAGACCAACTTCGTCGCGTACGTGGCCGTCGGCGTCTGGCACCACTACCTCTCCACCGGCGACGACGCGTTCCTGGACCGCATGTGGCCCGTGGTGTGCGCGGCGGTCGAGTTCGTGCTGCGGCTCCAGCAGCCCGGCGGCCAGATCGGCTGGAAGCGCGACGCCGACGGGAGCGACGTCAACGACGCGCTCCTGACCGGCAGTTCGTCGATCCACCACGCCCTGAGGTGCGCGCTCGCGATCGCCGATGAACGCGAAGAGCCGCAACCCGACTGGGAGTTGGCCGTCGGCGCGCTGCGCCACGCGATCCGGCGCCACCCCGAGCGGTTCCTCGACAAGGACCGCTACTCCATGGACTGGTACTACCCGGTGCTCGGCGGCGCGCTGCGCGGGGCCGAGGCGGAGGCGCGTATCGAAGGCGACTGGGAGCGGTTCGTGGTGCCGGGGCTCGGCGTGCGCTGCGTCGTGCCGAACCCCTGGGTGACGGGCGGCGAGAGCGCCGAACTCGCCCTGGCCCTCTGGGCGATGGGCGAGTCCGACCGCGCGCTGACGATCCTCCAGGACATCCAGCACCTGCGGGAC
This sequence comes from Streptomyces sp. NPDC050264, assembly GCF_040655895.1. Classification (NCBI taxonomy): domain Bacteria; kingdom Bacillati; phylum Actinomycetota; class Actinomycetes; order Kitasatosporales; family Streptomycetaceae; genus Streptomyces; species Streptomyces sp. NPDC050264. Next base: position 205,596 of record NZ_JBFAKV010000001.1, on the reverse strand, counting down.
CCGCGGTCCGGGCTCTACTGGACCGGCTACGTCTTCGAGGACCGGGCCGTGTGGCCCGAGGAACTCACGACGTGGACCGCGGGCTCCGTGCTGCTCGCCGTGGCGGCGCTCGGCGGGGACGAGGCGACCTGCCAGGTGTTCGGCGGCGACCTGCTCCCCTCCGGCGTCGAACCGGAGTGCTGCGGCTGAGGGGTGCGCGGGGCCTCAGTGCCGGCGGAGCCGGTTCGCGACCGCGTGGCCGACGAACAGGTAGACGACCGCCGCGAGGCCGTAGCCCGCGACGACGCGCGCCCATGCCTCGTCGAAGGTGAACAGGTCATGCGACCAGCCGGCCAGCCAGCCCGCCGCGTCATGGACGAACTGCACCAGGTCGTTGCCCCGGTTCGCGTCCAACAGATACATCAGGATCCAGAGGCCGAGGATGAAGGCCAGGATGTCTGCAATGATCATGACAACACGGCCGGCTTCGCTGGTGCCTCGGTAGTGCCGATTGGGAGACATGAACTTCTGATGTCCCCGATTCCGGCCAGGAAACACGGCGGAAAACACGGACGGGCCCGCCCGGGATGCAGGGCCGCGGGGGCCGGGTGAGGCTGCCAGGAGTACAGCCCCCACTGGAGGTACCCGCCGTGCTCAGCACCCCCCTTCCCGTACGACGTCTCGTCGTGTCCGTGCTCATGTGCGGCACGCTGCTGGCCGGAACCACGGCGTGCGGCGGCGACGACTCGAACGCGACGTCCCAGCCCAGCGCCACCGGCACGGTCGAGAAGCAGAAACTCGCCAAGACCCGGTTCGTGGCCAACGCGGGCATCGCGGCCGGCGCCACCTACCAGTGGATCGTGAAGCCGTGGAAGGCCGGCAAGTTCAAGAGTGGCGCGGACGGACGCAAGTTCGCGCTCGTCAAAGCGGGCCTCGCGGGCGCGCTCACCTACAACCGGCTGCAGGCCGCGGTGAAGAACGCCAAGGGCGATCCCACGCTCTCCAAGGCGGTCGCCCCGCTCACCTCGGGCATCGACGCCCTCAAGGACCTGCCGAGCAAACTGCGCAAGGGTGACGGCGCCGACTCGGTGTCCTCCTCCTTCGACGACATCATCAACAAGGTCAAGGACGCGGGAAAGAGCGCGGGCGCCGACGTCAAGGACAAGGTGCCGTCGGCGTCCGAACTGCGCAACGCGGGCTCATGAGTTGAGCTCCGCGAGGACGCGCAGGGTGACCGGGTCCGGCGACAGGACGAGCAGGTCCGTCACCGGGCCCTCGCGCCACGCCTCCAGCCGCTCGGCGATGCGCGCACGCGGGCCGACGAGCGAGATCTCGTCGGCGAACGCGTCCGGCACCGCGAGCACCGCCTCCTCGCGCCGTCCCTCGGCGAACAGTTCCTGGATGCGGCGGGCCTCGGCCTCGTACCCCATGCGCGCCATGAGATCGGCGTGGAAGTTACGGGTGCTGTGCCCCATGCCGCCGATGTAGAACCCGAGCATGGCCTTGACGGGCAGCAGCCCCTCGGCGACGTCGTCGCAGACCTGCGCCCGGGCCATCGGCGCGATCATGAAGTCCCCGGGCAGCTCGGTGAGCGCGGCCTCGTACACATCGGTCCTGGCCGGCGACCAGTACAGCGGCAGCCAGCCGTCCGCGATCCGCGTCGTCTGCGCGATGTTCTTCGGCCCCTCGGCGCCGAGCAGGACCGGCAGACCGGCGCGGAGGGGATGGGTGATGGGCTTGAGCGGCTTGCCGAGCCCGGTCCCGTCCTCGCCCCGGTACGGGAGCGCGTGAAAGCGGCCGTCGACCTCCACGGGCCCCTCGCGCCGCAGCACCTGGCGCACGACGTCGACGTACTCGCGGGTCGCCGTCAGGGGGGAGCGGGGGAACGGCCGCCCGTACCAGCCCTCGACCACCTGCGGCCCGGACAGACCGAGGCCCAGCATCATCCGGCCGCCGGAGAGATGGTCCAGGGTGAGGGCGTGCATCGCGGTCGTGGTGGGCGAGCGGGCCGCCATCTGCGCGATGGCGGTACCGAGCCGGATGCGGCTCGTGTGCGCGGCGAACCAGGTCAGCGGAGTGAAGGCGTCACTGCCCCAGGACTCCGCGGTCCACACCGAGTCGTACCCCAGCTCCTCCGCTTCCCGTACGAGGGCGAGGTGGCCGGGGTCCGGCCCGCGCCCCCAGTAGCCGAGTGCGAGTCCGAGCCGCATGCGCGCCCCCTCCGGCGACGGTGACAGGTATCTGACGACCAGTCAGTTCTGGGTTCGGGGGGCGACTGTACGCGAAAGGCCCCTCGCCCGGAAGGTGGGCGAGGGGCCTCGGGAGGCGCGAAGGATCAGCCGCGCTGAATCCCCGTGGTGTCCTGCAGCACGCCGCGACGGCCGTCCTGCGTCTGGGCGACGAGGCCCGGTCCGCGCTGCTCGACGGCCAGGTACCACGTACCCGGCGCCAGTTCGGCGATCGGCGTCGGCGAGCCGTCCTCCGCGTACAGCGGACGCGGCACCGGCACGGCGAACCAGAACGGCGAGAAGTCCCCGGCGGGCTGCCCGCCCTGCGGAGCACCCTGCGCCGGAGCGGCGGCCTGCTGCGGCTGCCCACCGAACGGCTGGCCACCGCCGGGCTGACCGGGACCGGGATGCCCCGGCTGCGCACCGTACGGCTGACCCGGACCGGGCTGACCCGGCTGCTGCTGGGCGCCCGGGTACCCGTAGGCACCCTGCGGCTGACCACCGTAGGGCTGCGGCTGCTGCGGGCGCGGGGCACCGACGAGGGCGGCCTTGAGGGCCGGGACCAGGGGGGTGGCGATCGCGGCGGCGGCCATGACCAGGGTGGCGATCAGAGCGAGGATGGCGCCGATGCCCGCGTCGGCACTGTCCGATCCGTTGCCGATGTTGTTCGCGCCGCCCGACGGGTCGAAGATGTTGCCGAGGGCGGCCCATGCGGCGAGCACGGTGCACGCGACACCGAACTGGCCCAGATCCAGCCCGGCCACCTTGCGAGGCTGCGGCAGCCCCCGCGAGACGACGATGAGAACCGCGCCGATGACGCCCGCAAGGACCACGCTCATCAGCAGCGGGCCGCTGCTCCAGGAGTTCGGAAGATCGACGCCGTCGGGCGCACCGTCGAACGAGTAGATGTCGAGGAACGAGGCGATCAACAGCAACACCGCTGCTCCGATCACCACGCCGTCGCCTCGAGTGAGGGAGCGGATATTCACTTCAGGGTCCTTCGTCAGTCGTCTCGTCGTCGGAGGAGGCGGCGCCTAGCGCGGGGGTGGCCCCTCATCGTACGAGGGACACTATCGTCCGGGTCCTGTGGGTGTCTGCCGAGATCCACAGGGTGACAGCTACCCGCGCAGGAAACTCACGATTCCCTCAGAGAGACCCTGGGCCGCCTTCTGCCGCCACGCGCCGGAGGTCAGCCGGCCCGCGTCCTGGGCGTCCCTCATGTTGCCGCATTCGATGAAGACCTTGGGCACCCGCGACAGATTGAGTCCGCCCAGGTCACTGCGGGTGTCCAGGCCCGTGCCGCCGCCGATGTAGTTCGACGGGGGCTGGCCTGTGACCTGGATGAACTTGCCCGCGATGCGCTCGCCGAGGTCGCGCGAGGAGGCGACGATCGGGCGGGTGTCCGCGGTGCCCGCGTGCACGGATGCGGGAAGGATCACATGGAAGCCGCGGTTGCCGACGGCGGAGCCGTCCGCGTGGACGGAGATCGCGGCGTCGGCCTTCGCCGTGTTGCCGATGCGGGCGCGCTCGTCGACGCAGGGACCCCAGGCCCGGTCGCCGTTCTGCGTCAACCGCACGGTGGCGCCCTGCTGTTGGAGGATCGTGCGCAGGCGGCGCGAGACGTCCAGCGTGAACTGGGCTTCCGTGTAACCGGCGTTGGTGGACGTGCCGGTGGTGTCGCACTCTTTGCTGGCATTGCCGACGTTCACGGTGCGATTGATATCGGCCGTGTGCTGAAAGTTACCCGGATTGTGACCCGGGTCGATGACGACGACCTTGCCCGCGAGCGGTCCCGTGCCGCCGCCCGCCGCTTTCGAGGGTGCCTTCGGCGTCGGCTTCTCGGAGGGGGACGCGGAGGATTTCGACGGGGAGGCGCTCGGCGGCTTCGCGTCCGAGTCCGAGGGGGTCCCGGCCGCGGAGGCCGACGACTGGCTCGGCGCCGGGAGTGTCTTCGGCGGCTCGCTCTCGCCCGGGCTGTTCACGACCGACCACAGCAGCCATGCCGCGAGCGCGGTCGGCACGAGCGCGGCGAAGGTGACCAGCACGGGCCGGCCGCGGAACCGACGCCCGCCGGGCCCCCGCCGCGGGTCGTCGTCACGGTAGAAGTCATCAAAGTCGTCCGGTTCCGGACCTACGTACGACACGTTCCCGACCTTAACCGCGCGCTCAGATCCCCGCTCCTGTTCGTCGCAGGACTCGTAGCGAGTCGTGCTCCGAGATCTCGGTGAACGCGCCGGACGCGAGCGCCCGCTGATACACGCGGTACGGCGCCTGACCCGTCCACTCGTCGTGCTTGACGGGGAAGACGTCGTGGATGGCGAGCAGACCGCCGTCGGCGACGTGCGGGGCCCAGCCCTCGTAGTCGGCGGTGGCGTGCTCGTCGGTGTGGCCGCCGTCGATGAAGACGAGGCCGAGCCTGCCGCCCCAGGCCCTGGCCACCTGCGGGGAGCGGCCGACCAGCGCGATCACGTGTTCCTCCAGGCCCGCCGCGTGCAGCGTGCGGCGGAAGGTGGGGAGCGTGTCCATCAGTCCGACCACCGGATCGACCGTCTCCGGGTCGTGGAAGTCCCACCCGGGCTGCTGCTCCTCGCTGCCCCGGTGGTGGTCGACCGTGAGCGCGGGGACGCCGGCCGCGCGGGCGGCGTCGGCGAGCAGGATCGTGGAGCGGCCGCAGTACGTGCCGACCTCCAGGAGCGGCAGCCCGAGCGCCGCCGCCTCGGCCGCGGCGGCGTACAGCGCGAGGCCCTCGCCGAGCGGCATGAAGCCCTTGGCCTTCTCGAAGGCGGCGAGGACGTCCGGGGCCGGGGTGCTCCCTGAAGTGGTCATGCCGCCCATGCTGCCGTACTCCGTCGGATGCCTGCTCAGCAGCCCTGCCCCAAGGCTGAGCCGTTCTGCTGAAGGGCTCAGCAGCCCTGCCACAGGCGGGTCATGACGCGGACGCCGAACCGCAGGCCGTCCAGCGGGACGCGCTCGTCGACGCCGTGGAACAGCCGCCCGTAGTCCAGGTCGGCCGGCAGCTTCAGGCCCTTGAAGCCGAAGCAGCGGATGCCGAGGTGGGTGAAGGCCTTGGCGTCGGTGCCGCCCGGGTTGCAGTAGGGGACCGGATGGCCGTCGGGGTCCTCGGCGCGTACCGCGTCGCACATGGCGTCGACGAGCGGGCCGTCGAACGTCGTCTCCATGGCGATGTCGTGGTTGACCCACTCGCGGGAGACGGAGGGCAGGAGCAACGCGTCGATGGCGTCGACGAGTTCCTGCTCGTGGCCGGGGAGGAAGCGGCCGTCGACGCGGGCCGTGGCCTTCCCGGGGATGACGTTGGTCTGGTACCCGGCGGTGAACATGGTGGGGTTCGCGGAGTTGCGGAGCACCACCTGCATGAAGTCGGCGACCGGGCCCAGCTGGGCGAGCTCGGTGTCCAGGTCCTCGGCCTCGAAGTCGATCCGCACGCCCTTGAGGTCGGCGGCCTCGGCCAGCAGTGCCCGTACCGGCTCGATCAGGCGGATGGGGAAGGTGTGGCGGCCGATGCGGGTGAGGGACTCGGCGAGGTCCGTCACGGCGTTCTCGTCGTTGGGGGAGGAGCCGTGCCCGGCGCGGCCGGTCGCGGTCAGCTCCATCCAGGCCATGCCGCGCTGGGCGTTCTCGATCGGGTAGAGGCGCCGGGTGTCGTCGAGCGCGTAGGAGAAGCCGCCGCCCTCGCCGATCGCCTCGGTGACGCCCGCGAACAGGTCGGGCCGGTGCTCGACGAGCCAGTGCGCGCCGAACCTGCCGCCCGCCTCCTCGTCGGCGAGGAACGCGAGCACGAGGTCGCGGGACGGCTTGATGCCCGTACGGGCGAAGTGGCGGGCGGTGGCCAGCATGACGGCCACCGTGTCCTTCATGTCGATGGCGCCGCGGCCCCACAGATAGCCGTCGCGGATCTCGCCGGAGAACGGCGGGACCTGCCACTCGGCGGCATCGGCGGGGACGACGTCGAGGTGGCCGTGGACCAGCAGGGCGCCCCGGTCGCGGTCGGTCCCCTCGATCCGGGCGATGACGCTGGCGCGGCCGGGCGCGCTCTCCACCAGTTCGGAGTCGATGCCGGCCTCGGCGAGGCGGGCCACGACCCAGTCGGCGCAGGCCCGCTCGGAGCTGGTCGGATTGGAGGTGTCGAAGCGGATCAGCTCGGCGCAGAGTTCGACGACTTCGCGCTGCGCTTCTTCTGAGGCCAAGGTGGTCATGCCGCTCCTACGGGGGCTTGCTCGGCGGCGGTCCCGGATGCCGGGGCGTCGTCGGTGTCGTTCAGGGTGGTGGTGCCGTACGTCCTGATCCAGCCCAGCAGTCCGAGCACGGTGTAGAGGACGAACGCGGTGGCCAGGGAGTTCAGGGCCGGGATGCCGCCGTCGTAGAACTTGCCGACGCAGAACGCGGCGGCCCAGATGACCAGCGACATCGGCACCCAGGTCGGCGAGGTCGTGGGCAGGGTGCCCGCCCCGCGGGTCTCGTCGAGCGGCCTGCGCATCCGGCGGACCACCCAGTACTCGGCGACGACGATGCCGCCGATGGGCGGGATGGCCACGCCGAGGACCGTCAGGAAGTCGGTGAAGTGGGTCATGATGCCGACCGCCGAGAGGGCGGTGCCCGCGATGCCGAGGCCGATGGTGACCGCGCCGCGGTGCAGGCGCTTCTTGAAGACGACCTGGAAGAAGTTGACGACGCCGAGCGAGGAGCCGTACAGGTTCCAGTCGTTGATCTTCGCGGTCGACATCAGGACGACGAGGACGCCGAAGACGCCGGACGTGGAGAGGACGATCTGCGAGACCTCGTTGCTCTTGACCATGTGGCCGAGGAGCACGCCGGTCAGGCCGACGATGTACTCGGAGAGGATCATCGAGGACGCCGACTGCAGGAAGACGTGCGCGCCCTTCTTGTTGTAGCGGGTCATCTCCGGGGAGACGATCGCGCCGGTCATGTAGCCGCCCGCGATGGCGGTCGCGGCCACCGACAGCGGGATCGTCTGGCCCGGCGGCGGGGAGCTGATCAGATCGCCGATCGAGTGCTCGCTGAGCGCGTCGATCACGGACCAGGCCACCATCGCGAAGAAGAGCGGGGTCACGATCTTCGCCATGACCGCCATGTAGCGGAAGCCGAAGATGACGAGGACCGTGATGGCGAGTCCGGCCACGATGCACCACAGCCACGACGGGCCGCCGACCAGCGCCGAGACGCTGTTGCCGAAGATCGTGTTCTGCACGCCGAACCAGCCGACGAGGCTGACCGCGATCACGAAGCTGACCAGCGCCGAACCGTTGCGCCCGAAGCCGACCCAGCGGGTCAGCAGCGGTGTCGAGAGGCCTTCGCGCATGCCCGCGTAGCCGATCAGGAAGATGACGACTTCGAGGATGACGGCGCCGAGGGTGAACGCGAGGAACGCGTCGCCGAAGGTCATGCCGACGCCGATGGTGGCGCCCAGCGTGAACTGCGAGATGGACCCGGACTGGGCGAGCCACTGCAGCAGCATCGTCCAGAAGCCGAGGCGCTGGTCGCGGGGGACCCGGGACAGCGCGTAGTCGTCACTGCCCACGTTCTTCTTGGTGGTGGCCATGACGTTCACGACTCCCTGGAAGCGCGGCCGAGGGTCTGCAGGTGGGCCAGCGAGCCGTAGCGGCCGACGAGGCCGTCGAACTCCACCGCGTCGTGGAAGTCGAGCCGGCCGCCGCCGAAGGCCTTCGCGGTCTCGACGGCGAACCGGGCCGCGGCCGCGATGTCCGTCTCGTGGCTCGCGCCCGTCTGGCAGCCGGGGACCGCGGCGGCCGAGGTGACCGCGAGGCCGACGACCGGTGCGGCGGTCGCCGTGGCCGGCTGCAGGATCGAATTGATGTGATGTACACCGTTACCGTACGGCGTGATGTCCTGTGTGGTCACGGGGTACGTGACCAACGGCTCACCGGTGACGACGGCCAGCAGTTCGCCGAGCTGCTCGCTCACCCGCAGCACCCACCCCTCCTTGACCGTGGGGGACAGGGCGAGACCCTTGTGGTTGATGATCCGGTTGCCCTTGGTGGTGTCGATGGAGAGCACGGCCTCCATGTCCTCGGTCACCTCGTGCCGGTTCATCGTCGCGATGTCGACCGGCGAGTCCATGAACGGGACCGGGTCGTGCGGCGCGGTCGGCGCGTCCGGGCAGATGTGGGTGGCGACGACGACGTCCCCTTCGAGCACGTCGCCGCGGCGGCGCATGTCGAGGAGCTTGGCGGCCGTCGCGAGCGCGGCGATCGCGCCGTCCGCGTCGGAGACCAGGCCGGTCATCTCCGGTCGGGCGCCCACGCCGCCGAGCCGCCCGACGACACCGAGCGTGCGGGCGCTGCCGCCGCTGCTCCTGCCCTTGCTGCCCGGGATGCGGACGAGCACGAAGTCGGTCGAGCCGCGCTCGCCGTCGACCGTGGTCACCTCGGCGCCCGAGCCCTCCAGGCCCGCGAGCGAGTCGAGGTGGGCGACGGCGCGCTTGCCGTCGGCGTGGGGGTCGTCCAGCAGATCGACGACATCCAGGACGTACTTCAGCATGTGGGTCCTCTCCCTGCCTCGCGGCGCTCCCATGGCGCTCACGCAGCGGTCATACGGCGCTCATGAAGCGCTGGTGCTGACAGCAGACTCCGGATCGGATAGCGTTCTCGGCAACTCTTTCCCGTTATTTGCAATTAAGGTCTGGATGGTGAGATGGCGTGGCGGACATCCCGCTCGACGACCGGAAGACCCCGGCCGGCGCGCTGCAGACCGTCGACCGCGCCCTGCTGGTGCTGCTCGCCTTCGAGCGGACCCGGCCCGACTGGGGCGTGACCGAGGTCGCCGCCGAGTTCGGCTGGGACACCTCGGTCGCCCAGCGGCTCCTGTCGACGCTGGCCGGGCGCGGCTTCCTGGTCTCGGACCCGGTGACGCGGCGCTACCGGATCGGCCCCGCCGTGCTGCGGCTCGGCCGCCTCTGGGAGCGCTCGGGCTCGCTGGAGCTGCTGGCCGGGCCGGTCCTGGAGGAGCTGCGCGCCGCGACCGGCGACACGGTCCTGTTCTGCCTGCCCGACAGCTTCCACATGCGGTGCGTCGCCGCCGTCGAGGGCGAGGAGGGGCCGCTGCGCTACTACCCGCTGGTCGGCGAGCTGTACCCGGCGCACGCCGGAGCCACCAGCAAGTCGTACTACGCGTATCTGCCGGACGAGCAGCGCCACCGGCTCTTCCGGGGCCGCCCCATGGCCCGCTTCACCGAGCGCACGGTCACCGACCCGGACGAGCTGGAGCGGGAGTTCCTCACGGTCCGCGCCCAGGGGTACGCCTGGACGGTCGGCGAGTACGACGCCGGGATCGGCACCGTCGCCGTACCGGTGTTCCTCGGACGCGAGCCGTACGGGAGCCTCAGCCTCGGCGCCGCCAAGGAGCGCTTCCCGGACGGGCCCGGCGACCGCCTCGACGTGCTGCGCAGGGCGGCCGGCCTGCTGGAGAAGCGGCTCACCCACCCGCCGCAGCGCCGCCGCCGGTCCGCTCCCGCCAACTGACCTCCCTCGCAAGCCCGCTGATAGGAACCACCCTTCTCATGAACCTGCTGCTTCTCTCCAACTCCACCCAGCACGGCCGCGGTTACCTCGAACACGCCCTGGACACCGTCACCGGCTTCCTGCCCGCGAAGGCCCGCCTCGCCTTCGTGCCGTACGCGCTCGCCGACCATGACGCGTATACGGCGAAGGTGCGCGGCGCGCTGGAGGGAGCCGGGATCGACGTGCGCGGCGTCCACGAGGACGGCGGCCCGCTGGCCCAACTGGCTGCTGCCGACGCGGTGTTCGTCGGCGGCGGCAACTCCTTCCGGCTGCTGAGCGCGCTGTACCGGACGGGGCTGCGGGAAGCCGTGACGAAGGCCGTCCGCGCGGGCCTGCCGTACATGGGCGCCAGCGCCGGGACCAACATGGCCGCGCCCACCCTCCGTACGACCAACGACATGCCGATCGTGCAGCCCCCGTCCTTCGAGACGCTGGGCCTGGTCCCCTTCCAGATCAACCCGCACTACCTCGACCCGGACCCGGCCTCCACGCACAAGGGCGAGACCCGCGAGGAGCGGCTCACCGAGTTCCTGGAGGAGAACGACGTGCCGGTGCTCGGGCTCCGCGAGGGCTCGTGGCTGCGGGTGTCGGGGGAGCGCGCCACGGTGGAGGGCGGGCGTGATGCCCGGATCTTCCGCCGAGGGGCCACTCCGCGAGAGGTGGCGCCCGGCTCCGACGTCTCCGAACTCCTCGGCTGCGAACCGCGGTTCGACGCCTGACGAAAAGTCAGCGGCCCGTAGGCGGATCGGTTCTGCGGGCGTGCAGTACGTGGCCGTCCAGGGGCAGGGGCGTGTGGCCGACGAGGGTGAGACCGGCCTCGTCGAGGAGTCGCGCGTAGTGGTGGGCGGTGCGTTCGCGTCCGCCGACGTTGCACCGCATGTGCAGGTCCCAGGCGGTCGCCAGGGACGGGGAGTTGTCGGCGGGCAGCAGGCGTTCCACGATCAGGAGGCCGGCGTCGGCGGGCATGGCGCGGGCGCAGTGCCGCAGGATCTCCAGGCACCGCTCGTCGTCCCAGTCGTGCAGGACGCGGGAGAGGAGATAGACGTCCGCGCCGGGCGGGACGTCCGCGAAGTCACCGGCCACGCAGGTGCACCGGGCGGCGTCGAGGCGGAGCCGGGCGGCCTCGACGACGTGCGGGCGTTCGAGCAGGACGGCGTTCAGGCGCGGATGGGCGGCGAGGATGCGGCCGAGCAGTTCGCCGGTGCCGCCGGCGATGTCGACCACCGTGGCCCCGCGCGGATCGCGGGCCGCCGCGGCGAGAACGGGGTGGGCGGGGAGCGGCTCGAACATGCCCCGGCTCGCGGCCATGGACTGGTCGAAGAGCTCGGCGAGGTGCGGGTCGCGGGCGAAGTGGTCGAAGTGGTTGTCCCCGAAGAGGTGCTCGAAGGCGGCCTGCCCGGTACGCACGGTGTGCGCGAGGGCGCCGAAGGACCGGTAGAACGGGCCGCCGTACATCAGGGCCAGCGCCCGCATCGAGTCCGGGTCGTCCGCGCGCAGCAGAGCGCCGACGCCGGTGAGCCGGAAGCGGCCGGGGGCCTCTTCGACGACCACGCCGAGCATGGCCAGGTAGCGCAGCAGAACCGCCAGGCTGTCCGGGTCGGCACCCACCGCGCGCGCCACCGCGCCGGCCTCCAGGGCGCGGCCGGTGTGCAGGGCGTCGGCCACCCGCAACTGAGCGAACGCGGTCAGTGCCTGCGTCGTCCACGCCCCGGTCAGCAGGCGCAGCATCGTCTCGGCCGGCTGCCGGCCGCGGGACTCGTCCAGGTGGGCGGCAAGCTGATCCCGGTGGTCGCCCGGGGCGTACAGCTCGATGCGCCGATAGGCGGACTTCGCCGTGTGGGACGTGGCGAAGTAGAACACCGTGCCGTTCTCGTGCGGGTTGTACCCGCCGCCGTCGGGGACCGCCCCGCACCCGGCGAACACCGAGCACAGGCCGCGCAGCACCAGCGGGTCCGGGGCCGGCACCTCGAACGCGACGTGCGCCTCGTGGTGTTCGGCGCGCTCCAGGGCGGCGATCCCCTCCAGGTCCGAGCCCGGGGGCACGGGCAGCGTGAAGATCTCGACCATGCGGCGCTCGCCGTCCCGGCCTGTCACCGCGGGGCGCAGGATGCCGACGTCGAGGTCGTCCGGGGCGCGATGGTGGCGCAGCGCCAGGCGTTCGCGTACCACCACGCTCGGCTGCGGCGGCCGGTCGACGGCCAGGCCGCACGCGGCCAGCGTGGCGTCCAGCTCCGCCGGGTCACCGGGGAAGACGAGCAGCGCGGCGTGGGCGAACCGGCAGCGCTCCACCAGCGAGCGCAGTTCCGGGCCGTCAAGGCCGGGCAGCAGGAGCGGCAGCAACGTTTCGCTGTCCTGCCGGGTGACGAAGTCGACCGCCGCGCGCAGGCGCGACGTGTCGTCCGACAACGCGGTGATCATGAAAGAGGACCCCTCGTTCAGGTGTCAGGTGTCAGGTGCCGTGTGTGGCGGGAGTGAAAAGTTCGGTGAGTTCGGTGAGTGCGGAAGGCGGCGGAGCTCGTACGCCGGGTGTGTACGCCGGGGGAGTTCACACGCCGACGTAGCGCTCCGCGAACCAGTCCTGCTGGCTGCGCGAGGTGCGCAGTGCGGTCATCCGGGAACGCTGCAGGCCGTTGAGGTACGGCACGTCGTCGTCCGGGCCGGGCGAGCCGTGCAGCAGGCCGATCATCCAGTGCGAGAACTCCTGCGCCCGCCAGATGCGGGGGAGGCAGCGCGCCGAGTAGCCGTCGAGCCCGGTGGGATCACCGTGGACGAGGTCGTCGGTCAGGGCCTGGGCGAGCAGTTCGGCCTCCAGGACCGCGAGGTTCGCCCCCTTGGCGGCGGACGGGCTGATGAGGCTCGCGGCGTCACCGGCCAGGAAGAGCGCGCCGTGACGCAGCGGTTCGAGCACGTCCGACTCCAGGTCGACGATGCCGCGCTGCACGATGCGGCCCCGGCGCAGCGGCCCGTACTCCTTGGCGCGCATCCGCAAGTCCAGCTCGTCCCAGATCCGCGCCTCGGACCACGAGTCGGCCGGGGTGCCGCGCTCGCACTGCAGGTAGTAGCGCGTGACCTCGGCGGTGCGCGCCATGTGCCCGGCGAACCCCCGCTCGTGCACGGCGTAGCCCACGGCGTCGAGGCTCGGCGGCGCCTCGGCGAGCAGGCCCAGCCAGGTCACCCGGTGGTCGCGGTGGTAGCGGCGGACCGCTGTGTCCGGCAGTGAACGCCGTGCGGCACCGTGCCGGCCGTCGCATCCGGCGACGTAGCGTGCCCGCCACCGGCCGGGCCGTCCGTCGGCTGTCCGTACGCTCACCGACGGCCCGTCGCCGTCCGCGTCCAGGATGGCCACCGCCTCGGTCTCGAACCGGATCCGCCCACCGGCGGCCAGAAAGTGCGTCAACAGATCGGTGACCAGGTCTTGTTGGGGATACACGGTGTGCTGCTCCCCGTCGCCGAGCCCGCTGTAGTCGAGGCGGAACCGGCCGTCGTCGGTTCGGAACTCGCAGGTGTGGTGCGTGTGACCGCGCCGGCGCAGCCCGTCGGACAGTCCGTGCCGGTCCAGGATCCGCACCGTGTTGGCGGCCAGGAACCCCGCCCGGGCCCGGGTCTGGACGTGGTGGCGGTCCGCCCGTTCCAGTACGACGCAGTCGATGCCGCGGGTGTGGAGCAGGTTGGCGAGCACCAGGCCGGCCGGTCCGGCGCCGAGAATGACCACGTCAGCCGCGTGATCGGCGGCTGCTGCGAGTTGACTTTCTGTCACGGAACGGAGTTTAGGCATGGAAATCACTGCCTCTCGTCATAAGTCACCTGAATGCCAGCATGGCCTCAAGTGGTGTGAATGAGCGCTGTGTTGACCTGTGCCGATCGGTGTAGGGCTCACGGATGCGGGTGCTGTGCCGCCGGGCCCTTGTGTCACAGGCGGGGCCGGGTGCTCCGCGTGGGGCGCGGTGGCAGTGTCCGGCCCAGCCGGGCCAGTGGGGACAGGGCCATCAGGAGCGGCGACAGCAGCATGCCCGACGCCGACACGGCCAGGGCCGTGCGCAGCCCCCAGGCTCCCGCGAGCGCGCCCCCGAGCAGGGAGCCCAGTGGGGTCACGCCCATCCCCGCGAAGGTGATCGTCGCGGCCGCGCGGGCCTGCAGCCCGCTCGGGGTGAGGGACTGGCGGACGGCCATCACCGTGACGTTCACCAGCTGCCCGCCCGCGCCGAAGACGAACTGGACCGCGATCAGCGCGGGGAGCGTCGCCGACGGCGGGCCGTGCAGGGCCGGTACGCACAGCAGGATGCCGTCGCCGAGCGCCGCCGCTGAGACCAGTACCGGGCCGTACCCGAGGCGGCCCGGGAGGCGCGCCGCCAGCAGGGCGCCGAGAACCGCGCCCGGCCCCGACGCGGCGAGCGCGAGACCCACGGCGGCGCCGGAGAGGTGCAACTCCCTCGGCAGGAAGAGGAGTTGTACCGTCATCGTCGCCGCGAACGAGAACTGGAAAGCCGCGGAGGCCGACGCCACCGACCGCAGGGCCGGCTCCCGGGCGACGAATCGCAGGCCCTCGTGGATCTGCCGCGGCACCGGCCGGCGTACGGGGTGCGGGGGGACCGTCTCCGTACGGCGGATGCGGCGGACCGAGGCCGACGACAGGGCGAAGAACAGCGCGCAGACCGCGGTGGCGGCCGGCGTCGGCACCAGCGACACCAGCGCGCCGCCGAGCGCGGGCCCGCCGGTCTGCGCGGCGGACCGGCTCCCCTCCAACGCGCTGTTCCCGCGCGTCAGTTGGTCATGCGGCACGAGGCGTACGAGCGACGCCTGATACGCCACGTCGAAGAGGACGGACAGCGCCCCGACGGCGAAGGCGGCGACGTACAGGCCCGGCAGACCGAGCCCGCCCAGCGCGCCCGCCACGGACGCCGCGCAGAGGACGAGCGCGCGCGCCAGGTCGGAGCGGACCAGCACGGGCAGCGAGCGGCGCCGGTCCAGCCACGCGCCGGCGAGGAGCGGGAGGAGGAAGAGCGGCACCTGGCCCGCCGCGCGCAGCGCGCCGACGGCGTCGGCATCGGCGCCGAGGGAGAGGACGGCGGTCAGCGGGAGGACCACCAGGGCGGTGTGCTCACCGAGTTGGGAGAGGGTCTGGCCGCACCAGAGGCGGCGGAAGTCGCGGTCGTGCCACAGCACAGGAACCCCTTGGGGCATGGGTGTCGAGCGGGAGAGAGCTCGCTGTGCCGTGCGAGGCGCGAGGGCGGCACGCGATGACGGGGTACGGGAACGTCAGCGCGTGCGCGGGAGACCGGGCATGGTCCGCACGGTAGGTGTCCTGAGCCGAGCGGCGCCAGCCGATAAACGGGCGGCCGCACACAGGAAGACGCGCCGCGCAAGAGCGCGACGCGTCTTCAACAGGGCTGCCCGCGGCCCCCGTTACCGCTGATACCTGCTTCTGTCAGACCTGCTCGGCGACCGCCGCCAGGGCCAGGTCTACCTGGACCGGGCGGTCCTCGCCGTGGTGCGTCGCGGCCGAGGCGTGCGGGGCGTGGCCCGGCGCCGTGGCCGCGAGGACGTAGGAGCCGCCGGACGGCACCGTGAGCGCGTAACGGCCCTCGGCGTCGGTCAGAGCCGCGCCGGCCTGCCGGCCGCGCCGGTCGATCAGCGTCACCTTGGCGTGGGCGACGGGCAGGCCCGCCGGGTCGAGGACCTGGCCGCGGAAGTCCGCGAGGGGTTCGGCGGCGTGTGCCAGGTTGGCGTCCTCCTCGCTGCTGGCCCGCAGCTGGACGTGCTGGCGCACGGTGGCCGCGCGGCGTCCCGGCAGGAACAGGGCGAGCAGGACGCCGATGACGACCGCGCCCGTGGCGATGAGGAAGGAGATGCGGAAGCCGTGCATCGTCGGGACCGCGGCGCCGCCCACGTGGTGCGCCGTGTTGGCCAGGACCATGCCGATGACCGCCGACGACACCGACGTGCCGATGGAGCGCATCAGGGTGTTGAGGCCGTTGGCGGCGCCCGTCTCGGAGGCGTCGACCGCGCCGATGATCAGCGCGGGCAGCGAGGAGTAGGCGAGGCCGATGCCCGCGCCGACGACCACCGAGATCACGATGGTCTGCCAGGCGGCGCTCATCAGGCCGAGCCCGGCGCCGTAGCCGATCGCGATGATCGTCATGCCGGCGATCAGCGTGACCTTCGGGCCGAACCGCGCGGAGAGGCGGGCGTAGACGGGCGCGGTGAACATCATCGTCAGGCCGAGCGGCGCCACGCACAGACCGGCGACGACCATCGACTGGCCGAGGCCGTAGCCGGTGGCGGACGGCAGCTGGAGCAGCTGCGGCAGCACCAGGGAGATCGCGTAGAACGCGACACCGACCATGATCGAGGCGAGGTTGGTGAGGAGCACCTCGCGCCGTGCGGTGGTGCGCAGGTCGACCAGCGGGGCCTTCAGGCGCAGCTCCATCAGGCCCCAGGCGAGGAGCACGACGAGCGCGGCGGCGAACAGGCCGAGCGTCATGCCGCTGCTCCAGCCCCAGTCGCTGCCCTTGGTGATCGGCAGCAGGAACAGGACCAGACCGAGCGAGAGGCCGAGGGCGCCCGCCACGTCGAAGGTGCCCTGGGCGCGCAGCGGGCTCTCCGGGACGAAGACGAGCGTGAGGACGATCGATACGACACCGAGGCCCGCGGCGCCGAAGAACAGCGCGTGCCAGTCGGCGTGCTGCGCGACGAGCGCGGCCAGCGGCAGGGCGAGGCCGCCGCCGACGCCGATGGAGGACGACATCAGGGCCATGGCCGAGCCGAGCTTCTCGGGCGGCAGCATGTCGCGCATCAGGCCGATGCCGAGCGGAATGGCGCCCATGGCGAAGCCCTGGAGGGCGCGGCCCGCGATCATCACGACCAGCTGGTCGGTGAAGCCGCAGACCAGCGACCCCACCACCATGATCGCGAGGCTCGTGAGGAGCATCCTGCGCTTGCCCGCGAGGTCGCCGAGGCGGCCCATGATCGGGGTGGACACGGCGCCGGCGAGCAGGGTCGCGGTCATGACCCAGGTGGCGTTGGAGGGAGCGGTGCTCAGCAGCTCGGGCAGGTCCTTGATCACCGGCACGAGCAGGGTCTGCATGACCGCGACGACGATGCCGGCGAAGGCGAGGACGGGGACGACACCGGCTGTTCGGCGCGTGGTGGTCGTCGGCTGGGACATTACGGAGGGCCTCCGGAAGGCGGTCTCGGGAACGGCGAAGGTGCGCGTACAGCGGTGGGCGCGCGTACGTCGGCGTGCGGGCGGGGTGTGTGGCGCATGCGGACCGAGTGTGACGCGGGCAGCTTGCGTGTAACTCGAACCTGTTTCCCGAGGCGACTATTCCGACGATCGTCGTACGAATCCGATCCTTGACCTTTTGTTTACGTGGATGCCCCCGCTGTTAATTCTGACCAGCCGTCAGATTCGGTCTTCCGCTCTACTGGAACGTGTTCTACCGTGCGCCGCATGGGCATCGCCATCACGCAGGAACAGCGGGAACTCGCGGACGCGGTGCGCGGCTGGATCGCGCGCGCCGTGCCGCCCGACGAGGTACGCAAACTGCTCGACGCCCCGGGCGCGCCCGGCCGCCGCCCGCCCTTCTGGGAGGGGCTCGCCGGGCAGGGCCTGCTCGGCGTGCACCTGCCGGAGTCCTGTGGCGGCGGGGGCGGGACCCTGCTCGATCTCGCGGTCGTCGTCGAGGAGGCGGGCCGGGCGGCGCTGCCCGGCCCGTACCTCGGGAGCGCGCTGGCCGCCGAGGTGCTGCGCCGGGCGGAGCCGCGGGAACTCGCCGCGGCGCTGGCCGGCGGCGAGCGGATCGGCGCCGTCGCCTTCGGTCCCGGTGGCCTCAGCGCTGTCGCCGGGCCCGACGGGCTCGTCCTCGACGGGGCCGCACCGCCCGTGCTCACCGGCGCCGACGCCGATCTGCTCGTCCTCGCGGCCGAGAGTGCCGACGGTGTCGTATGGCTGGCCGTCGACGCCGACACCCCGGGGCTCGCCGTACGGCTCCACGAGAGCGCCGACCCGACCCGGCCCACCGCCGAGGTCACCGCGGCGGGCGCCCTCGTCCCGGCCGGCCGGGTCCTCGCCGTGGACGGCACCCTCGTCCGCGACCTCGCGGCGGTCCTGCTCGCCGCCGACGCGTGCGGCACCGCCGCCTGGGCCCTGCACACCGCCGCCGAGCACGCCAAAGTACGCGAGCAGTTCGGGCGGCCCATCGGACAGTTCCAGGGCGTCAAGCACCTCTGCGCCGACATGCTCGTCCGGGTCGAGCAGGCGTGCGCCCTGGTGTGGGACGCGGCGCGGGCACTCAATGACAGGGATGCCGGGGACGCCGGGGACGCCGGGGACGCCGGGGGCGCCGAGGGCGACGTGCGCGGCCTGGTCGCCGCGCTCGCCGCCGGGTCCGCACTCGACGCGGCGTACGGCTGCGCCAAGGACTGCGTCCAGATCCTCGGCGGCACCGGCTTCACCTGGGAGCACGACGCCCACCTGTATCTGCGCCGGGCCGTCGTCGCCCGGCAGCTGCTCGGCGCCGGGGACACCCACCGGATGCGGGCCGTGCGGCTCGCCGAGTCGGGTGTCCGCCGCGAGCTGCGGTTCGCGCTGCCCGCCGAGGCGGACCCCCACCGGGAGCGGTCGCGGGCGGTGATCGAGGGGGTGCGCGGCCTCGACCCGGCCGCCGCCCGCCGCGCCCTCGCGCCGACCGGATACGCGGCGCCGCATCTCCCGGCGCCGTACGGACTCGGTGCCGGACCGGTCCAACAACTCGCTGTACAGGAGGAGGTGAGCGCCGCCGGGGTGAAGATCTCCGACCTCGGCATCGCCACCTGGGTCGTCCCCTCCCTTCTCACCCACGGCACCGCCGCGCAGCGCGACCGCTACCTCCCGCCGACACTGCGCGGCGACCTCCTGTGGTGCCAGCTGTTCTCCGAGCCGGGCGCGGGCTCGGACCTGGCGTCGCTGCGCACCCGCGCAGAACGGACCGAGGACGGGCGCTGGCGGATCAACGGGCAGAAGGTGTGGACGAGCGCCGCCCAGTGGGCCGACCACGGCATCCTGCTGGCCCGCACCGACCCCGCGGCCCCCAAGCACAAGGGACTCACCTACTTCCTCGTCGACATGAAGAACACGGACGGCATCGACATCCGCCCGCTGCGCGAGATCACCGGTGACTCCCTCTTCAACGAGGTCTACTTCGACGACGTCCTGCTGCCCGCGGACGCGGTGGTCGGCGAGGTCGACGACGGCTGGCGGGTCGCCCGGCACACGCTCGGCAACGAACGGGTCCACATGGCCGACCAGTTGACGTTCGACACGGGACTGGAGGCGCTCCTCGCCCGGGCCGCCGACCTCGACGGCGCGTACCGGGCGCGGATCGGGGCCCTCGCGGCGGAGGCGCACGCGCTGGGCTGCATCGGTCTGCGGACGACGATGCGGCAGGTCGCGGGGGAGGAGCCCGGGGCCGGGGCGTCGGTGCGCAAACTGGTCCAGACCCCGCACCAGCAGAAGATCGCCGAACTGGCCCTCGAACTCCTCGGCCCCGCGGGAGCGCTCCGCGAGGGCGCGGGCGAGCGCGCCCTGCACGGATTCCTGCTGTCGCGGTGCCTGACGATCGCGGGCGGCACGACGCAGGTGCAGCTCAACGTCGTGGCCGAGCGGATCCTGGGGCTGCCGCGCGACTGAGCCCGTCGACGGGCTCAGTGCCCGCCTGAGGGTATGTCGCAGCCCGACTGGTCGGGGTTACCCGCCGAACGCGTGCGCCTGGACCGAGACCCGGCTCAGCGTGCCCTCCACACACACCGGGGAGTCGTCGACGGTGACGAGGAACCCGACCCCGCCGCCGTCCTCGTACGACTCCACGGACCTGTCGGGAAAGTCCGGGCGGGCCGGCGCGTCGTGGGTGCTCCGCTCCTCGAAGTCCCCGCGCTCGCGCAGCGGTTCGAGCGCGTGCTGGACGCGCCCCACGGCGGTGAGCCCTTCACAGCGCTGCTCGCCGTGCAGCTCGAACGGCACCCGGAACCCATGGTTCTCGGCGTAGTGGTCGCCCGGCGCGGACGGCGGCGGCGAGGGGCTCTCGCCGGGGCAGTGGTGGTCCTCGGGCGTGGGCGGTGACGAGACCGCCGTCGGCGTCGGGTGCGTCCGCCGGTACTCGTCGGCGGCGCTGCTCCGGCCCTGCTCCCCGCACCCCGCCGCCAGGACGGCCAGCAGGACGACAGACAGCGCCACCCCGGCTCCGGACACCTTGATCCCGGCCACGATGCCCCCCGTTCCCCGTCGCGGGCCGACAGGCAGCGTGATCCTGACGGCTGGTGCGTAGGGTCGGACCCGTGGAGCTGAGACACCTCACCGGATTCGTGGCCGTCGCCGAGGAACTGCACTTCGGGCGGGCCGCCGAGCGGCTGCACATCGCCCAGTCCCCGCTCAGTCAGCAGATCAGGCTCCTCGAACGCGACCTCGGGGTGAAGCTCTTCGACCGCACGACACGCACCGTCCGGCTCACCCCGGCGGGACAGTCCCTCGTGGAGCCGGCCAGGCGTCTGCTCGCCGACGCCTCCGCAGTGCGCCGCACCGTACGCGCCGCCCACCTCGGCGAGGTCGGCCGCGTCACCGTCGGCTTCGCCGGGGCCAGCAGCTACTCCGCGCTGCCTCTGCTCACCCGCGCCGTCACCTCTCGACTGCCGGGCATCGAGCTGGTGTTGGAGGGGCAGACCTACACGGGCGAGGGGCTGCGCCGGGTCACCGACGGCACCCTCGACGTCGGCTTCGTCGCGCTGCCGGTGCGGCGCGGCATCACCGCCCGCGTCGTGCGCAGGGAACGCCTCGTGCTCGCCCTGCCCGACAGCCATCCGCTCGCCGCCCGGCCCGAGGTACAGGTCGGCGAACTCGCGGGCGAGCCCATCGTGACCTTCCCGCTCTCCCGCGAGTCGGCGGTGCGCGAGGCGATGGTGCAGGCCTGCCACGACGCCGGGTTCGCGCCGCGGATCGCGCAGGAGGCCCCGGACTCGTACACCATGCTCGCCCTGGTCGGCGCGGGCGTCGGGGTCGCCGTCGTCGTCGAGTCCGCCCGCAACATCCACCTGGAACACGTCGTCTTCCGGCCGCTCGCCGGGGACGACGTGCCGGTCCTGCCGATCGCCCTCGGCTGGCGCACCGGCAACAGGTCGGCGGCGCTGCACGCCGTGCTGCGGGTGGCCGAGGAGGTGCTCCCGACCCCGCCGGACGCGCCGGATCATGACGGATGACGTCTCAATCAGGGCCGTCATCGGTCTTGGACAGCACCTAATGGGGCGGGGCAGAGTGATCCACACGGAGACCGCACCCGGCCGCGGGTCCTGACGTGGCCGCCCGCGCGTCCCCGCGCACCGGGAGACCGCGGCGCCGTCGGACCGGTGCCCGCCCCACCCTGGACCACGTCGCCGAACCGGCGGATGGTGGACGGGTCCCGCCCGCCGACCCGCAGGAGAACGACCGTGCCCGAGCCCGAGACCGCACCGGCCCCCCTCGCGGGCATGAAGGTCGTCGACCTCTCCAAGATCCTCGCCGGGCCCTACGCCACCATGTCCCTCGCCGACCTCGGCGCCGACGTCATCAAGGTCGAGCACCCCGACGGCGGCGACCCCACCCGCGCCTGGGGCCCGCCCTTCAACGGCCCCGACGCCACGTACTACCTGGCGGCCAACCGCAGCAAGCGCTCCGTGACCCTCGACCTCACATCGGCGGGCGGCCAGGAGGCCGTGCACCGGATGCTCGCCGACGCGGACGTACTGGTCGAGAACTTCCGCCCGGGCTCCTCCCTCGCCCGCCTCTTCGACTACCGGGAGCTGAGCGCGCGCTACCCGCGCCTGGTCATCCTGCACATCTCGGCGTTCGGCGACACCGGCCCGCTGCGCGACGAACCCGGCTACGACATGGTGGCGCAGGCGAGCGCCGGGCTGATGTCCCTCACGGGCGAGCCGGACGGACCGCCCGTGAAGGCCGGTTACGCGATGGGCGACCTCGGCGCCGCCCTCTTCGGCCTGATCGGCGTCACCTCGGCGCTCGTCGAGCGCGCGCGCACCGGCCTAGGCCAGTACGTCACCACGTCCCTCTACGAGTCCCAGCTCGCCCTGCACATCAACTGGGCCACCGGCTACTTCGCCACCGGCGAGCGCCCCACCCGCCTCGGCTCGGGCCACCCCAGCCTCGTCCCGTACCAGGCGTACCCGGCCGCCGACGGCCACTTCGTGATCGCGGTCGGCAACGACGCCCTCTTCCGCCGCCTGGCCGACGCCCTCGGCCACCCGGAGTGGGCGGACGACCCGCGCTTCGCGGCCAACCGCGACCGCGTGACGAACCGCGGCCCCCTCAACGCCAAACTGCAGGCGGTCCTCGTCGACCAGCCGGCCGCGCACTGGATCGGCCTGCTGAAGCCGCTCGGCGTCCCGGTCGCCGCCATCCGCACCCTCGACGAGGTCTACGACTGCCCGCAGACCGCCGCGCTCGACATGGTGCGGAAGGTCGACCACCCGGACGTGGGCCCGCTCCGGCAGGTCGCGTTCCCCGTCTCCTTCCGCGGCGAGCGGCCGCCCGTGCGCAGCGCACCGCCCACCCTCGGCGGGCAGAGCCGCGACATCCTCGCCGAAATCGGGTACGGGGAGGCGGAGATCGACCGCCTTCTCGACGTGCCCGGCGACCACCCCCACCCGCAAGGAGCCTGAGACACCATGCCGTTCCCCGCCCTCGACCCCGTCGACCCGCTGAACCTCGAAGCCCTCCTCACCGACGAGGAGCGGGCCGTGCGCGACACGGTCCGCCAGTACCTCGACGACAAGGTCGAGCCGCACATCGCCGACT
This sequence comes from Streptomyces sp. NPDC050264, assembly GCF_040655895.1. Lineage (NCBI taxonomy): Bacteria > Bacillati > Actinomycetota > Actinomycetes > Kitasatosporales > Streptomycetaceae > Streptomyces > Streptomyces sp. NPDC050264. The sequence continues at coordinate 183,016 of NZ_JBFAKV010000001.1, read as the reverse complement.
GGTTCGAGAGCGGCGAACTGCCCGCCCTGCCCGAACTCGCCCGCGACTTCGGCAAGATGGGCCTGCTCGGCATGCACCTGGAGGGGTACGGCTGTGCCGGCATGTCGGCCCGCGCGTACGGCATCGCCTGCCGCGAACTGGAGGCCACCGACTCGGGCCTGCGCTCCTTCGTCTCCGTGCAGGGCTCCCTCGCCATGTTCGCGATCCACCGGTTCGGTTCCGAGGAGCAGAAGCAGGAGTGGCTGCCGAGGATGGCCGCGGGCGAGGCCATCGGCTGCTTCGGCCTGACCGAGCCCGACCACGGTTCCGACCCGGCGTCCATGACGACCCGGGCCCGCCGCGACGGCGACGACTGGGTGCTCGACGGCCGCAAGATGTGGATCACGAACGGCTCGGTGGCGGCCGTCGCCGTGGTCTGGGCGCAGACCGAGGACGGTGTACGCGGATTCGTCGTCCCCACCGACACCCCCGGCTTCTCGGCACCTCTCATCAAGCACAAGATGTCGCTGCGCGCGTCCGTGACGAGTGAGCTGGTCCTGGACGGCGTACGCCTGCCCGCCTCCGCGCAGCTGCCCGAGGCGCGCGGTGTCGGAGCGCCGCTCACCTGCCTGAACGAGGCCCGTTACGGCATCGTCTGGGGTGTCACGGGCGCGGCCCGCTCGGCGTGGCAGTCGGCGCGCGACTACGCCGTGCAGCGCGAGCAGTTCGGCAAGCCGATCGCCGCGTTCCAGCTCACCCAGCAGAAGCTCGTCGACATGGCGCTCGAACTCCACAAGGCCACGCTGACCGCGCTCCAGCTGTCCGCGCTGAAGGACTCGCCGGCCGGCGTCCACCCGGCCCAGATCAGCTTCGGCAAGCTGAACAACGTCCGCGAGGCCATCGAGATCTGCCGCACCGCCCGCACGATCCTCGGCGCGAACGGCATCTCGCTGGAGTACCCGGTGATCCGGCACGCCAACAACCTGGAGTCCGTGCTGACGTACGAAGGCACGACGGAGATGCACACGCTCTCGCTCGGCCAGGCGCTGACGGGCCACGCGGCCTTCCGTTAGCAGCCTCCTCCTGCCAGTATCTCCGACACATCTGACACACCGTCAGGAAGTCGGGTACTGGCAGGAGGCCGGAGGCATGAAGTCCTACATCGTCGGCGTCGGCATGACCAAGTTCGAGAAGCCCGAGAGCCGGGACTGGCAGTACTGGGACATGGCGAAGGAGGCGGGGACGGCCGCGCTCGCCGACGCCGGCGTCTCCTACGAGGACGTGCAGCAGGCCCCCGTCGGCTACTGCTTCCAGGTCTCCACCGCAGGCCAACGGGCGGTGTACGAACTGGGGTTGACGGGCGTGCCCGTCTACAACGTCAACAACAACTGCGCGACGGGCTCGACCGCGCTCATGATGGCGCGGCAGTTCGTCGAGGGCGGCGTGAGCGACTGCGTGCTCGCGCTCGGCTTCGAGAAGATGCGGCGCGGCGCGCTCGGTGGCGGAGCCGACGGCGGCGACTTCGCCACCTCGCCCGTCGCCCGGCACTACGGGATCATGGCCGCCCGGCACGGCTTCGAGATGAGCCCGCCCACCGCCCAGATCTTCGGCGACGCGGCGCGCGAACACATGGAGAAGTACGGCACCACCGAGGCGCAGCTCGCCGCGGTCGGCGCCAAGAACCACCGGCACTCGGTGAACAACCCGTACGCCCAGTTCCAGGACGCGTACACCGTCGAGGAGATCCTCGCCGCGAAGACCATCCACCAGCCGCTCACCAAACTCCAGTGCTCGCCCACGTCGGACGGCGCGGCCGCGGCCGTCGTCGTATCCGAACGCTTCGTGGAGGAGAGGGACCTGGGTGACCGGGCGGTCGAGATCGTCGCCCAGTCGATGACGACGGACACCGAGGAGTCCTTCGCGTCGGGGGCGTGCGTCGACGTGGTCGGACAGCCGATGTCGCGGGAGGCGGCGCGGCAGGTGTACGAACAGTCCGGGCTCGGCATCGACGACGTCGACGTCATCGAGCTGCACGACTGCTTCTCGATCAACGAGCTGCTCACGTACGAGGCGCTCGGCATGTGCGAGGCGGGGGAGTCCGGTGACCTCGTCGAGTCGGGCGCGACCACGTACGGCGGCCGCTGGGTCGTCAACCCCTCGGGCGGGCTCATCTCCAAAGGGCACCCGCTGGGCGCCACCGGCATCGCCCAACTCGCCGAACTCACCTGGCAGTTGCGGGGAGAGTCGGACGGCCGTCAGGTGCCCGGGGCCCGCGTCGGGCTCGCGCACAACATCGGGCTCGGCGGCGCGGCGGTCGTCACGCTGGTGCGCCGCCCCTGACCGCGTCCGCCCGGCCGGCCCGCCACTCGTCGGCGAGGACCGCCATCAGCACCTCGTCGCGCCAGACCCCGTCGCGCAGTTCGACGTGCCGGCGCACGCCCTCGACGACGAAGCCCGCCTTCTCGTACACGTGCCGGGCCCGCTCGTTGTCCGCGTACGCCTCCAGCTGGATGCGGTGCATGCCGAGCACCTCGAAGCCGTGTCCGACGATGAGCCGGACCGCCTCCGTCCCCAGGCCCCGGCCGCGCCCGCGCGGGCCGATCAGCGTCCGGAACGTGCAGCGGCGGTGCCGCGGCTCCCAGTCGTTGAGCACGACCTCCCCGACCAGCTCGCCGGTGGCGCGGTCGGTCACGGCCAGGTCGAGCCGGTCCGGCTGCGCGGCCCGGGAGCCGTACCAGGAACGCAGGTGCTCATCGCTGAACGGGGCCGGGTCACCGCCGGTGAAGTACAGCAGCTCGGGGTCGACGAGGATCCCGGCCATGACGGCCGCGTCGTCCGTGGTGAAGGGCCGCAGGACGGTCCTGTCGCCGGTCAGGACGGGCTTGTGGGAGAAGGGCGTCGTGGTCATCCGGGGAGTCTGCGCGACAGGTGATCACCGGACAAGGGGGTTTCGCGGGGCCGGGACCGGCCGGGACCTACGTCCCGGGGCGTATGACCTCGGGCCCGGGTCCGGTGCGCCGAAATCCTGATGTACGGGGTCCCTCGGGGCTGCGACCATGACACCTATGCCGCAGACCCCTCCCGAAACCGAAGCCGACACCGAAGCCGACACCGATTCCGGCGCTGCCTCCGGCGCCGCTCCCGGCACCGGTGTCCGCGCCCGCACGGCCCCGCCCGCCTGGCTGGTGGTGGCCGTCGCGTGTGCCGGCCAGTTCCTCGTCGTCCTCGACGTGTCCGTCGTGAACGTCGCGCTGCCGTCCATGCGCACCGACCTCGGGCTCAGCGCGAGCGGCCTGCAATGGGTGGTGAACGCGTACTCGATCGCGTTCGCCGGATTCATGCTGCTCGGCGGCCGGGCGGGAGACCTCTTCGGGCGCAAGCGGATGTTCCTGGTCGGCCTCGGCCTGTTCACTCTCGCCTCGCTGGTGGGCGGCCTCGCCCAGGACGACTGGCAGCTCCTCGCGGCGCGCGCCGTGCAGGGGCTCGGCGCCGCGGTGCTCGCCCCCTCCACCCTCACGATCCTCACCTCGGCCGTCCCGGAGGGGGCGGCGCGGGCCCGGGCCATCGCGACCTGGACCGCCGTCGGCGCGGGCGGCGGCGCGGCCGGCGGACTGGTCGGCGGCATCCTCACCGAAGGCCTGAACTGGCGCTGGGTGCTCCTCATCAACGTGCCCCTCGGCGCCGTCGTCCTCGCGGCCGCCGCCCGCTGGATCCGCGAGTCCACATCCGGCGGCGAGCGGCGCCTCGACCTGCCGGGCGCCCTCCTCGTCACGGCGGGCACGGCCACCCTCGCGTACGCCATCGTGCAGACCGAGGCGGAGGGCTGGGGCGCCGCCTCGACCCTGGTCCCGCTGGGCGTCGCGCTCGCGCTGATCGCCGGGTTCCTCGTCGTCGAGGCCCGTACGCGGCTGCCGCTGATGCCGCTCGGCCTGTTCAAGGTGCGATCGGTGGCCGCCGCCAACGCGGCGATGTTCGTCTGCGGCATGGGCAGTTTCGCCATGTGGTTCTTCATGACGCTGTACGCGCAGAACGTGCTCGGCTACACCCCCATCGAAGCGGGCCTGGCCCTCGTGCCCAGCTCGCTCGCGGTCGTCGCCGGCTCGAAGATCGCTCCGCGTCCGATGCGGACGTTCGGGGCGCGGAACGTGGCGGTGACCGGCGTCCTCGTCACCGCCGCCGGGTTCGGCTGGCAGTCGACGATGAGCGCGGACGGCTCCTACGTCATGACGATCATGCTGCCCGGGATCGTGATGATGGCCGGGGCCGGTTTCGCGATGACACCGCTCGCCTCCCTGGCCACGTCAGGGGCGGCGCCGGGCGACGCGGGTCTCGTCTCCGGGCTCGTCAACACGAGCCGCACGCTGGGCGGTTCGCTGGGGCTCGCGATCCTGTCGACGGTCGCGGCGAGTCGCTCCGCGGGTTCGGCGGACCCTTCCGCGCTGACCCGCGGGTACGCGGCGGCGTTCCTCTGCGGGGCGGGGATACTGGCGCTGGCGGTGGTGGTGCTGCGGGTCTGGATGCCGAGGGCATCCAGACCCGCCATCTCCAGCCCCTCCGGCGATTGAGGGCCTACAACCAGCCCTGCTGGCGGGCCTCCCGCAACGCCTCCATGCGATTGCGGGTGCTCGTCTTGCCGATCGCCGACGAGAGATAATTCCGCACGGTCGACTCGGAGAGGTGAAGTTTCCCGGCCACGTCGGAGACGGTCGCCCCGTCCGCGGAGGCCCGCAGGACATCCGCCTCACGGGACGTCAACGGGTTCGGGCCCGCGCTCAGCGCCGCCGCCGCGAGCGCCGGGTCGATGACCGTCTCGCCGCGCAGCACCTTGCGGATCGACTCGGCCAGGTCCTCGACGGGGCCGTCCTTGACGAGGAAACCGGCGGCGCCCGCCTCCATCGCCCGGCGCAGATACCCGGGCCGCCCGAACGTCGTCAGGATCAGCACCCGGCAGTCCGGCACCTGGTCGCGCAGCTCGGCGGCGGCGTCCAGGCCGCTGCGGCCGGGCAGCTCGATGTCCAGGAGGGCGATGTCGGGGCGGCATTCGAGGGCCTTGTCGACGATGACGTCGCCGGCCGCGACCTGCGCGACGACCTCCAGGTCCTCCTCCAGGCCGAGCAGCAGCGCGAGCGCGCCCCGCATCATTCCCTGGTCCTCGGCGAGCAGGACTCTCACAGACTTGGCCGGGCGGTGGTCCTGCGGCATCTCTGTCACAGGGAGAGATTACGTGCCCGGACCCCGCCCGGCCTCCTCAGACGCTCTCGGCCAGCGCCGCGTCCGGCGCGGACTCCCGCTCCCCGACCGGCAGTTCGGCCCGTACCGCGAATCCGCCGCGCGGGCCGGGGCCCGCCTCCAGGGAGCCGCCCGCCGTGGCGAGCCGCTCGGCGAGACCCTTGAGGCCGGTGCCGCCGATTCCGGGATCGACGACCGCGGCCGCGCCCGCCCCGTCGTCCGAGACCCGCAGCCGCACCCGCTCCGCCGCGCCCTCGACGGAGATCGTGCACGTGGTGGCCGCGCTGTAGCGCACCGCGTTCGTCACCGCCTCCCGCACCACCCAGCCCAGCAGCGCCTCCGTCTGCGCGGACAGCGGCGGCCCCGACTGGCGTACGACCGGCTCGATACCGGCGGCGGTGAGCGCGGAGCGCGCCCGGTCCAGCTCCGTGGCGAGGCTGCCCTCCCGGTACCCGGTGACGGCCTCGCGGATCTCGGTGAGCGCCTGGCGCCCCACCGCCTCGATGTCGGAGACCTGCTCCAGGGCCGCGTCCATGCTGCGCGGCGCGAGCCGCCGGGCCGCCTCCGACTTCACCACGATCACCGACAGGGTGTGGCCGAGCAGATCGTGCAGGTCGCGGGAGAAGCGCAGCCGCTCCTTCTCCACGGCCTGGCGCGCCAACTCCTCGCGGGCCGCCCGCAGTTCACGTACCGCCTCGGACAGCGAAAGGATCGCCGCGGTCACCATCATCGACAGGAACGTGCCGTACACGACCCCGATCGCGTCCCAGCCGTCCTTCAGTCCGGCGACGACCCCCGCCAGCGCGCTCAGGCCAAGGCCGGCCTTGCCGAGGTGCGGGCCGCGCACGATCGCGCCGGCCGCGAGCCCCAGCAGCGGGAAGAACGCCCCCCAGCTGCCGCCGAAGCCGCCGACCAGCGCGCAGGTCAGCAGCGTCATCAAGGCCAGCGCGACCCGTGTCGAGGTGGCGTTCCGGGTTTTTCTGTGGAACGCCCTGAACACCACATAAATGTAGAGGGAGTTGAAGGTGAGCAGCCCCAGGCCGCCGAGCCACGGGTTGCCGGACTTGCCCTGGATGACGTTCGAGAAGGCGCCCATGCCCATCAGCAGCCACGGCAGCAGCGCGAAGCCGGTCGGCGGCGGGCCCAGCTCCTCGGGCGGCCGGCCGTGCTCGCCGCGCGCCCGGCGCTCCGCCTTCACGCGCTCGTTCTCGGCCTTCCACTCGGCCTGCGTCGTGCGCAGTTCTTGGAACTGCCCGTTGACCTTGCTCCACCAGGACATGTCCGTCATTCTCCGATTCCCCGTCGTGCCGTGCGACCGTGCCGTCCGGTCGTGCCGCTCAGATGGTGCGCGCGGACCTGCGGTACGAGACCACAGCGTACGAACCGAAGGCCAGCAGCCAGCAGAGAAGAATGCCGAGCGCCGCGAACGAGGGCGCGTTCCCGTCGGCGACCGCCCTGCCGAGCTGCGCGAAGCGGTTCGTCGGGGTGAAGGACGAGACGTGCCGCAGCCAGCCGGGGAACAGCTCCACCGGGAACCACAGGCCGCCGAGCACCGCGAGCCCCAGGTAGCAGAGCATGTTGATGCCGCCCATGGCCTGTGAGGTGAGCCGGTAGCCGTTGCCGAGGCCGAGCAGGGTGAAGGGCAGCGAGCCCGCCCACAGCAGCAGTGCGATGACCGGCCACTTCCAGGCGTCCATCCGTACGCCGTTGACGAGAGCGCCCGCGAGCAGCACCGCCGTGATCGCGGGCAGCACGGTCACCGCCCCGGTCAGGGCCCGTCCCGCGACGCCCTGGCGCGGGGTCATCGGGGTGATCCGCAGCTGCCGCAGCCAGCCGATCGCCTTGTCCTCGGCGACCCCGGCGCCCGTGTTGAGGGCCGCGCCGAGTGCTCCGTACGCCGCCATGCCGACCATCGACGCCGTCTTCCAACTACCGGCGTCGTCACCGAGGTTGGTGAACAGGAGGTACATCATCACGGGCATCGCGACCGTACCGACCACGAACTTCCCGTCGCGCAGCGTGCGCCGTACTTCGAGCCGCAGGTAGTCCCACATCACACACGCTCCAGGTCGCGGGGGTCCGCGGTCAGCGCCATGAAGGCGTCGTCGAGGGAGGCCGGGGCGACCTCCAGGTTCCGTACGGCCTCCATGGCGGCCAGCGCCAGCACCGTCGCGTCCGAGTCCTCGGTGCGCAGCCGTGCCCGGTCGCCGCGGATCTCCACGGAGAGCACGCCCGGCAGCAGCGCGAGCCCCTCCGAGCCGCGGCCGTCGAGGTCGAAGCAGACCAGGCTGCCGCCGCCCGCCCGGCGCAGCTCCTCGCCGCTGCCGTCGGCGACGACCCGGCCGCGGTCGATGACGACGATCCGGTCCGCGTTGGCGTCGGCCTCCTCCAGGTAGTGCGTGGAGAACAGGACCGTGTGGCCGCGCCGCGTGAAGGCCCGCATCGACGCCCAGAAGGCGTGCCGTGCCTCGACGTCGAGCGCGGCGGTCGGCTCGTCGAGCACGATCAGCGCCGGGTTCCCGGCCAGCGCCACGGCGAACCGGACCCGCTGCGTCTGGCCGCCCGACAGCTTGTCGACCCGCCGCCCGGCCAGCTCCTCGATCCCGGCGAGCCGCAGCGCCTCCGCCACGGCCATCGGCGCCGGATAGCGCCCGGCCACGAACCCCACCAGTTCGGCGACGGTGACCCGGGGCACGGCCCGCCCCTCCTGGAGCATGGCGCCGACCAGCCCGGCCCGTACGGAGTCCCGCGGCGCGGCGCCGAACAGTTCCACGCGCCCCTCGTCCGGGTCGTCCAGGCCGAGCAGCAGCGCGATGGTGGTGGACTTGCCCGCGCCGTTGCGGCCGAGCAGCGCCACCGTCTCGCCGGCCGCGATCTCCAGGTCGAGCCCGTCCACCGCGCGCACGTCCCCGAACGTCTTGACGGCCCCCGTGAAGGACAAGGCCGGTGCGGTGCCGGCGGCGGTGCCCGCTGTCTTCGTCGTCCCTGTCGCCCTCGTCGTCATGGCCACGACGCTACGGACCGGGGCCCGGGGAGCGGCAGATGCGGACTGTCCTCGCCTCGCCAGTACAAATGTCATGCCCGGTCATCTGACGTGACGTCAGAAAAGCCCGGCCCGGCCCTTCCCAACCCATCCGCTCTTGGCTATACATGAGGATCGCCGGGCAGAATGAAACAGGTTCTAGAACCGGCCCGCGACGACCTCGGTGCGACCGACGGTGCGGACGGCCGCACCGAGGTCTTGACCGGCCCGACCCGCTCGATCCGCAAGCCCGATCCGCCCCGCTCGACCGTCTGAGGAGCGCCTGCCCATGCCCATCGACGCCGCGAAGGCCGTAGCCGCCGGCCCCCGGACCGCCGACATCACCTGGGACCACAAGGACATCCAGCTCTACCACCTCGGGCTCGGCGCGGGCACCCCCGCCACCGACCCCGGCGAACTGCGCTACACCCTCGAATCGAAGCTGCACGTCCTCCCGAGCTTCGCGACGGTCGCGGGCGCCGGCATGGCGATGATGGGCGGCCTCGCCGCGCCCGGCATCGACGTGAACCTCGCGCACGTCCTGCACGGCGGTCAGACCATCGAGCTGCACCGCCCGATCCCCGTCAAGGGTGCGGCGCACACGACGGCCAGGGTGGCGGCGGTCTACGACAAGACCAAGGCCGCCGTCGTCGTCCTGCGTACCGAAGTGGCCGACGCCGACGGCCCGTTGTGGACCAGCGACGCGCAGATCTTCATCCGCGGCGAGGGCGGGTTCGGCGGTGAACGCGGGCCCTCCGACCGCCCGGAGGTCCCCGCCCGCGAGCCCGACCGCACCGTCGACCGCCCCATCCGCGAGGACCAGGCCCTCCTCTACCGTCTCTCCGGCGACTGGAACCCGCTCCACGCGGACCCGGAGTTCGCCAAGCTCGGCGGCTTCGACAGGCCGATCCTGCACGGCCTGTGCTCGTACGGCATGACGCTCAAGGCCGTCGTCGACACGGCCCTGGACGGCGACGTCTCCCGCGTCACCCGCTACGCCACCCGGTTCGCGGGCGTCGTGTTCCCCGGCGAGACGTTGCGCATCCGGATGTGGCAGGAGCCGAACCGGGTGCAGGTGACGGTGGCGGCCGTGGAGCGCGACGAGGCCCCGGTCCTGGCCGACACCGTCATCGAGCACAGCTGACAGCACCCACCGCACGCCCTACGCGAAGGAGCCGCACGCCATGCGAGCAGCCGTACTGCACGAGACAGGCCAGGACAAACTAGAAGTACTGGACGACGTCGAGGCGGTCGGCTTCGGCCCGGGCCGGGTGCGGATCCGGGTACGGGCGACCGGCCTGTGCCACTCCGACGTCTCCGCCATGAACGGCGTACTGCCGCAGCCCGCCCCGTTCGTCCCGGGCCACGAGGGCGCGGGCGAGATCATCGAAGTGGGCGACGGTGTCACGCATCTGACGGCTGGTCAGCGGGTGCTCGTCTGCTGGCTCCCCGCCTGCGGCGCCTGTCCCGCCTGCAAGCGCGGCCAGACCGAGCTCTGCCTCGCCGGGTTCATGAACGCGGGCACCCCGAACTTCAAGCGGCCCGGCGGCGACGTGTTCGGCTTCGCCGGCACCGGTACGTTCGCCGAGGAGGTCGTGGTCGACGCGGGGTGCGCCGTCCCGATCCCCGACGACGTCCCCTTCGACATCGCCGCCCTCATCGGCTGCGGCGTCACCACCGGGCTCGGCGCGGCCATCAACACGGCCGACGTGAAAGCGGGTTCTTCGGTCGCGGTCATCGGCTGCGGCGGCGTCGGCATCTCGGCGATCCAGGGCGCCCGGCTCAAGGGCGCGGCGCAGATCGTTGCCGTGGACCCGGTGGAGTCGCGGCGCGAGGCGGCCCTGAAGTTCGGCGCGACGGAAGCGGTCGGACCCGACGGACTGGCCGACGCCAAGCAGCGCGTCACGGCGGGCGAGGGCTTCGACTACGTCTTCGAGGTCGTCGGCAGGTCGGCCACGGCCCGCACCGCGTACGAGACCACCCGGCGCGGCGGCACGCTCGTCGTCGTCGGCGCGGGCGCGATGGACGACTTCCTCCAGCTCAACATGTTCGAGCTGTTCTTCGACGAGAAGCGGATCCTGCCGTCGATGTACGGCGGCGGCGACGTCCTCCAGTCCTACGAGCGGGCCATCGCCCTGTGGCGGGCGGGCCGCATCGACCTGGAGTCCCTCATCACGCACCGGGTGCCGCTGGCGGGGATCAACGAGGCCCTCGACCAGATGCGCACGGGCGCCGCCCTGAGAACCTGCATCGAGATCTAGCCGGGCCCCGGGGAACCGCGCGACAGCCACGACGAAAGCCGCACTCGTCACCAGTGAGAGGAACCCCGCACCATGTCAACGCCGCTCAAGGGCCGCACGGCAATCGTGACCGGAGCCGGTCGAGGGCTCGGCCGGGCCGAGGCGCTCGAACTGGCCCGCCTCGGCGCGAACGTCGTCGTCAATGACTTCGGCCAGGCAGGCCGGGACGGCAGCGGCGGGGCCGATGGCACCCCCGCCGAGCAGGTCGCCGAAGAGATCCGGGCCCGGGGCGGCGCCGCCGTCGCGCACACCGGTGATGTGGCCGACCACCAACAGGCCGCGGAACTCGTCCAGTTGGCCGTGGACACGTACGGCGCGCTGGACATTCTCGTCAACAACGCCGGCATCCTCCGCGACCGCATGATCTTCTCGATGACCGAGGACGAGTGGGACTCGGTCATCCACGTCCACCTCAAGGGCCACTACAACACCACCCACTTCGCGTCCCGCCACTGGCGGGAGCGCTCCAAGGCGGCCGGCGCCCCGGTCCACGGCCGCATCGTGAACACGTCCTCCGAGGCGTTCCTCGCGGGCTCGGCGGGCCAGCCCAACTACGCGGCGGCGAAAGGCGGGATCGTCGGACTGACCACGTCCACGGCGCTCGCCCTCGCCAAGTACGGCGTCACCGCCAACGTCATCTGCCCCCGGGCCCGCACCCGGATGACCGAGGACGTCTTCGCCGGGTTCGCCGAGCCCGACGAGGGCCTCGACCCGCTGGCCCCCGAACACGTCGCCCCGCTCGTCGGCTACCTCGCCTCACCCGCCGCCGCGAACGTCAACGGCCAGCTCCTCGTCGTGCACGGCGGCATGGTCGCGGTCGTCGAACGCCCGCGTGTGCAGGCGAAGTTCGACACCGCCAAGGAAGTGTTCACGTACGACGAACTCGATGCCCTGCTCACCCCGCACTACAAGGACCGCCCGCCGGACGAGACGTTCGCGGCGGCGGAGGTGCTCGGCCTCAAGCACGGCTGAGCCCGGACATGGCGAAGGGCCCGGCGAATGAACCGGGCCCTTCGCCACGCGCTATGAAAGGCGCTCCGAACGGAACCTAGACCTCATCGGCGTGAGGCCCACGGTGCCGCCCGCGCGGCTCGGGCTGGTCGCCCTGCCCCGAAGAGCCGGCGACCGCACCGCGGTGCCGCCCGGGACCCTCGTCCGCGGACTCGATGTGCTCCGCGGCGTTCGTCCCTGCGTTCCTGCTGTTGCTTCCCGTCATCGGAAAACTCACCCCGTAAACCCGTACATGGTCCTTCTCTTACAGCACTTTCGGCCGGACGAGTCTAACCACCCGCCCCACGCCCCCCGAGAGGCGCCTGCGCCAACGGCACCGGACGCGGTGCGGCGGGCGCCGGCGCGGCGGCAGGCGAGGCCGCCGGAACCGCCTCCGCCTCCGGTTCCGCGTCCGGCGCGGCGACCCGGGCCAGTCCGCACGGCACGTCCTGGGTGACGTACGGGAGAGCCAGCACGCCCTCCCGCGACCAGAAGCCGCACCCCGCCAACCACCCTTGTGGAGCGTGGAGCTGACGCACTTTGCCCTCGCTGGGACGCCACACGCCGAGCCACGGCACACCCCCCGCGGCACCCGCACCCCCCGCGGCACCCGCACCCCCCGCGGCGCCCGCAGCGCCCGCAGTGCCCTCGATGCGTAGCGCCACCGCGCAGTTCTCCGGCATGAGCGTCTGCCCGGGCTGCACGGCGAACGGCGTCACCGCGCAGTCCGCGAGCCGCAGCGCCCGCGGAAAGCGGATCGGCAGCGTGCTGCCCAGCACACCCCAGCCGAGCCGCGGCCGGCCCGGCTCCGCGGCGTCCGAGCGGACCAGGATCAGACCGCTGTCCACGTCGGCGAGGAGCAGCCGGTCCTCGCTGTCCTCGGTGATCTGCAGCAGCGGGGAGATCTCCCCGCCCCGGTCCAGGTCCACCGCCACCGTCTTCACGGGCCCGCCCCCCGGCGGCTCCCGGTCGAGCGCGAGCAGCCGCCCCGCGGGGTCCAGCCACACCCCGCCCGAGCAGCGCCCCTTCACCTCGGCCACGTGCTCGGGCCCGAACGCCCCGCCCACCACCAGCCACACGTCCGTCGTCTCCTCGCGCACGGCCAGCGCGTACGCGCGCCGCCCGTCCGGAGCGGGCGGCAACAGCGTCAGCTCCCCGCACTCCACCGCCCCCAGCAGCACCTCGCCGGTGCCGGGCCCGGTCGGATAGAGCAGGGAGAACAGGTGGCGGCCGTCGGCCTCGCGCCGGATGAGGACCCGGCCGTCGGCGAGCGGCAGCACCGCGGTGCCCGGCTCCTCCGGCTGCTGGGCGGGGAGCGGCACCGCGTAGGGCTCGGGGCCGTCGAGGGTCCAGCGCTCGGGGAACCACGATCCGGGGCTCGCCCCGTCGTGCGCTAGCCGGGCCGCGTACGTCGCGTCCGCAGTGATCACGCATCCGGGCCGCTGCGGCTCCGGTCGCGTCTCTGTCGCGGGCTCGATGGCCAAGGCCGTCATGAGGATCCGTCGCCTCCGCTTGTCCTGTCTTCCTGGTGTTCCGTCCCGTTCGTCTTCGCAGCCGAAGCTAGTTTTCGTACGTACCTCCGTGGCGCCGCGGGCACGCCTCTTCACACCAACGGGTGGCCATGTCGCCAATGGGCTGTGGGGGAAGTGCTTGGTGTGCTCACCGACCGGCGGAGGGGCCCGGAACGGCTGGTGTTAGGTTGCCCTAACCAAACCTTTGAGCTTTCTGTGCACCCAGAGCTGGAGCAGGCCGATGCCCCCGATGCCCCCGCGTCGCCGTACCCGGATCGCGGCCGCCGCCGTCACGACGGCCGCGGCCCTCGCCCTCACCGCCTGCGGTTCCGGTGGCAGCGACGACGGAGCGGCCAAGAGCGACAACGGCGCCGGCTCCAAGGCCGTGGCGCAGGGCGGCGACGACTTCTCGAAGGCGGCCGAGCAGACGGCGAAGATGGGCACGACGGCCGAGCCCGGCGAGTTCCCGCGCACCGTCACGCACGCCATGGGCAGGACGGAGCTGCCGAAGAAGCCGCAGCGCGTCGTCGTCCTCGACGTCGGCGAGCTCGACAACGTCGCCTCGCTCGGCGTCGAGCCCGTCGGCTACGCGCCCACCGAGGGCGACGAGGGCATCCCGTCCTACCTGAAGAAGAAGGCGGGCGACCCGAAGAACGTCGGCACGATCAACTCCCTCAACCTGGAAGCGATCGCGAACCTCAAGCCCGACCTGATCCTCGGCAGCGAGCTGCGCGCCGCCAAGCTCTACCCGCAGCTCTCCAAGATCGCCCCCACCGTCTTCTCCATCCGCCCCGGTTTCACGTGGAAGGAGAACTACCTCCTCAACGCGTCCGCCCTCGACAGGACCGCGGCCGCCAAGGCGAACCTCGCGGTGTACGACAAGAACGTCGAGAAGCTCGGCGCCGACGTGAAGAAGGCGGGCGGCGGCAAGGCCCCGACCGTGACGATGCTGCGTTACATGCCGGACCGCATCCGGCTCTACGCCAAGGCCTCCTTCATCGGCACGATCCTCGACGACGCCGGTATCCCGCGCCCGAAGAACCAGCAGGTCGACGACTTGGCGACCGAGATCAGCCCGGAGAAGATCGACTCCGCGGACGCCGACTGGATCTTCACCGGCGTCTACGGCGACGCGAAGAAGACGCAGCGCGCGAGCGCCGAGGACAACCCGCTCTGGAAGAAGCTGAAGGCCGTCGAGGACGGGCAGGCGAAGAACGTTCCGGACGAGACCTGGTACCTGGGTCTCGGCGTCACGGCCGCCGACGAGGTCCTCAAGGACCTCCGCGCGAACCTGGTGAGGTAACCGGGCTTGGGGAAGGGGTACGCAGCGCAGGTAACCTGTGTGCGTGCCCCGTCTGTCTGAAGTAACCGCCGCGCTCGACGCCCTCTGGCCCCCGGCCCTCGCCGAGGGATGGGACGCGGTCGGTACCGTCGCCGGCGACCCGGACGCCGAGGTCGGCCGGGTCCTGTTCGCGGTCGACCCCGTTCAGGAGATCGTCGACGAGGCCGTGAAGCTCGGCGCGGACCTCCTGGTCACGCACCACCCGCTCTATCTGCGCGGTACGACGACGGTCGCGGCCACCCACTTCAAGGGCCGGGCCGTGCACACCCTCATCAAGAACGACATCGCGCTGCACGTCGCGCACACGAACGCCGACAAGGCCGACCCCGGCGTCAGCGACGCCCTCGCCGGCGCCCTGGACGTCCGGGTCGTCCGCCCCCTGGTCCCGGACCCCACCGATCCGTCCGGCCGCCGCGGCCTCGGCCGCGTCTGCGAACTGGACCACCCCCTCACCCTGAGCGAGCTCGCGGCCCGCGCCGCCGAGCGGCTCCCCGCCACCGCGCAGGGCATCCGCGTCGCGGGCGACCCGGACCGGGCGATCCGTACGCTCGCGGTCTCCGGCGGCAGCGGCGACAGCCTCTTCGACGACGTGCGCGCCGCGGGCGTCGACGCCTTCCTCACCGCGGACCTGCGGCACCATCCGGCGAGCGAGGCCCGCGAGATGTCGTCCGCACAGCCTCTCGCGTTGCTCGACGCCGCGCACTGGGCCACCGAGTGGCCCTGGTGCGAGCTGGCCGCCGCCCAGCTCGACGAGATCTCCGACCGCGAGGGATGGGGCCTGCGCGTCCACGTCTCGCGCACGGTCACCGACCCCTGGACCGCCCACGCGGCGTCCCACCACGAACCCCTCTCTACTTTTGGAGCCCCCAACTGAACGCCGCGCCCGCCGACCAGATCCGCCTTCTCGACGTCCAGGATCTGGATGTACGCCTCCAGCAGCTCCGGCACAAGAAGAAGTCGCTGCCCGAGCACGCCGAGATCGAGTCGCTCAACAAGGACCTCGCGCAACTGCGTGACCTGCACGTCGCCTCGACGACGGAGGAGAGCGACTGCGCCCGCGAGCAGACCAAGGCCGAGCAGGACGTCGACCAGGTCCGCAAGCGCGCCACCCGCGACCAGCAGCGCCTGGACTCCGGCGCGGTCACGTCCCCGAAGGACCTGGAGAACCTGCAGCGGGAGATCGCCTCGCTGGCCAAGCGCCAGGGTGACCTGGAGGACGTCGTCCTGGAGGTCATGGAGCGTCGCGAGGCGGCGCAGGAGCGCGTCGGCGAGCTCTCCGAGCGGCTCGCCTCCGTCCAGGCCAAGGCCGACGACGCGACGGCCCGGCGTGACGCGGCGGCCGCCCAGCTGGACACCGAGGCGGCGACGGTGACGAAGGAGCGCGAGGTCGTCGCGGGCTCCATCCCCGCCGACCTGCTGAAGCTCTACGACAAGCTCCGCGAGAAGGAGGGCGGCGTCGGTGCGGCCAAGCTGTTCCAGCGCCGCTGCGAGGGCTGCCGCCTGGAGCTCAACATCACGGAGCTGAACGACGTCCGCGCCGCCGCCCCCGACACGGTGGTCCGCTGCGAGAACTGCCACCGCATCCTGGTCCGCACCTCGGAGTCGGGTCTCTGAGCGGCAACGGATGAGCGGCAAGGAAGCACCGGCCGCGGAGCCCGACCTGGGCCCCCCGGCCACCTTCGTCCTGCTCCGCCACGGCGAAACCGCCCTCACCCCCGAGAAGCGGTTCTCCGGAAGCGGAGGCAGCGACCCGCGGCTGTCCGCGACGGGCCGCCGCCAGGCGGACGACGTGGCGGCCGCCCTCGCGGCGCGCGGCACGGTCGAGGCGATCGTCTCCTCGCCCCTGAAGCGCTGCCGGGAGACCGCCGAGGCCGTCGCCGACCGGCTCGGCCTCGCCGTCACGGTCGACGACGGCCTGCGCGAGACCGACTTCGGGGCCTGGGAAGGGCTCACGTTCAAGGAGGTCCGGGAGCGTTTCCCGGACGACATGAACACCTGGCTCGCCTCGCCCGAGGCCGCTCCCAGCGGCGGGGGCGAGAGTTTCGCGGCGGTCGCGGAGCGCGTCGCCGCGGCCCGCGACCGGCTGACCGCCGCCCACCGGGGCCGCACCGTCCTCCTGGTCAGCCACGTCACGCCCGTCAAGACGCTCGTCCGGCTCGCGCTGGGCGCCCCGTCCGAGGCCCTGTTCCGCATGGAGCTGTCGGCGGCGTCCCTGACGACGATCGCGTACTACGCCGACGGCAACGCCAGCGTGCGCTGCCTCAACGAGACCGCGCACCTGCGCTAGCGGCTAGCGGCGCAGTGCCGCGGCCTCGCGGGCCAGGGTCTCCACGCGCGCCCAGTCCTTCGCCGCGACGGCGTCGCCCGGAAGCATCCAACTGCCGCCCACGCAGCCGACGTTCTTCAGCGCCAGGTAGGCGGGGGCGTTCGCGGGCGAGACCCCGCCGGTCGGGCAGAAGCGGGCCTGCGGCAGCGGTCCCGCGAGGGACTTGAGGTAGGCCGTGCCGCCGGCGGCCTCCGCGGGGAAGAACTTCATCTCGCTCACCCCGCGCTCCAGCAACGCCACGACCTCGGACGTCGTGGAGACGCCCGGCAGGAAGGGCACCCCGGACCCCTTCATCGCGTCGAGCAGCGTGTCCGTCCAGCCGGGGCTGACCAGGAACCGCGCCCCCGCGGCCACCGAGTCGGCGACGTTCGCGGGGGATATCACGGTGCCCGCGCCGACGACCGCGTCCGGCACCTCGGCCGCGATCGCCCGGATCGCGTCGAGGGCCACGGGCGTGCGCAGGGTCACCTCGATCGCGGGCAGCCCGCCCGCGACCAGCGCCCGCGCGAGCGGCACCGCGTCGGCGACGTCCTCCACGACGACGACGGGAACGACGGGGGCGAGATCGAGCACGGAGGAGGTCTCAGAGGAGGTCATGGGCACATCCTGCCCCGCGGCGCGCAGCATGCGCAAAGCCCGTTGCGCATGCTGCAACAGATGCCTGTCGTTGGTCAGTGAACCTCGTCCACCAGGACGTCCAGGCTCCACGCCTGCCCGCCCTTGGAGGGCTCCTCGACCTCCACCGCGTACTTGAGGTCCCGCAGCGCGTCGACCAGCTCCGCCGGGCAGCCGGGCGCGGCCTTCGAGGTCAGCAGCGAGCGCACGATGCGGCCCTTGGTCGCCTTGTTGAAATGGCTGACGACCTTACGGGTCGGCGCGTGCAGCACCCGCACCGTCGCCGTCCGCCCCGCGACCTCGCCCTTCGGCTTCCACGCCGTCGCGTACGCCGCCGAACGCAGGTCCAGCACCAGACCGTCCCCGGCCGCCTCCGGCAGCACCTCGGCCATCGGCGCCCGCCAGTACGCGCCGAGCGCCCCGAGCCCCGGCAGCTTCACGCCCATCGAGCAGCGGTAGGACGGAATCCGGTCGCTCACCCGCACCGCGCCCCACAGCCCGGAGAAGACCAGCAGCGCCCGCGCCGCCCGCTTCTTCGCCGCCGCGTCCAGCGAGGCCAGATCCAGGGCGTCGTAGAGAACGCCCGTGTAGATCTCACCGGCCGGACGCGCGCCCGCCGTGCGCAGCTCCGTGTTCTTGGCGACCTCGCCGCGCAGCCCCTCGCTCAGCCCGAGCACCCCGCGCGCCTTCTCCTCATCGGCGGCGCACAGTTCGACCAACTCGTCCAGGACCGCGGCCCGCGCCCCGGCCAGCCCCGGCAACGAGAGCGACTCGGGCTTCAACGGGGCACCTCGCCCGGAGGCGGCCTTCCCCTCGGACGGTGGCAGCAAGACGAGCACGTGCTTCTCCTTCTGGTCCTTCTGGGCGGCGGGAGGGTGCGGCCCCGCGCCAGGGTAGTCGGCGGCGGGACCAGCGCCGCCGTGCCACCTCGCCCGGTCCGCCCTACGCTCGGTGCATGCCCCGCCGCCACCTCCGTGTGACCGGCGCAGCGCAGGCGCCGCTCGGTGCCGTGCTGCGCGACCTGCGTACGACACTGGACGTGCCCGAGGAGTTCCCCGCCGAGGTGCTGGCCGAGGCGGAGCGGGTCGCGGCGGCGCCGCCCCGGCTGCCGGAGCGCGACGAGACGGCGATCCCGTTCTTCACCGTCGACCCGCCCACGTCCACCGACCTCGACCAGGCCATGCACCTGTCCCGGCGCCCCGGCGGCGGCTACCGCGTGCGGTACGCGATCGCCGACGTCGCCGCGTTCGTCACGCCCGGCGGCCCGCTCGACGCGGAGGCCCACCGCCGCGTCACCACCCTCTACTTCCCGGACGAGAAGGTCCCGCTGCACCCGACCGTGCTCAGCGAGGGCGCGGCGAGCCTGCTGCCCGGCCAGACCTGCCCGGCCGTCCTGTGGACGATCGACCTGGACGCGGACGGGCGCGCGGAGAGCACCGAGGTCGTACGCGCCCTCGTGCGCAGCCGCTCCAAACTCGACTACGCGGGTGTGCAGCAGGCCATCGACGACAAAAGCGCGGAGGAGACGGTCGCGCTGCTGGCGGACATCGGACGGCTGCGCGAACAGCTGGAGGCCGAGCGCGGCGGCATCTCCCTCGACGTCCCCGAGCAGGAGATCGTCGCCACCGACAGCGTCTACGAACTCGCGTACCGCGCCCCGCTGCCCGCCGACTCCTGGAACGCGCAGATCTCGCTCCTCGCCGGCATGGCCGCCGCCGGACTGATGCTCGCCTCCGGCACCGGCATCCTGCGCACCCTGCCCCTCGCCCCCGACGGCGCGGTCGGCCGGCTGCGCCGCACCGCGAAGGCGCTGCGCATCGACTGGCCGCACCACGTCCCCTACTCCGACCTGATCCGCTCCCTGGACCCACGCATCCCGCACCACGCGGCGTTCCTCCAGGAATGCACGACCCTGCTGCGCGGCGCCGGGTACACCGCGTTCACCGGCGGCGAGAAGCCGCCCCTCACCACGCACGCCGCCGTCGCCGCGCCCTACGCCCACTGCACCGCCCCGCTGCGCCGCCTCGTCGACCGGTACGCGTCCGAGCTGTGCCTGGCCGCGTGCGCCGGACAGGAGCCGCCGCAGTGGGTGGTCGAGGCGCTGGCCGCGCTCCCCAAGGAGATGGCGGACGGCACCCGTCGGGCCAACACCGTGGAGCGCGAGTGCGTGGACATCGTCGAGGCGGCGCTGCTGCAGCACCGGGTCGGCGAGCTGTTCGACGCCTACGTGGTGGACGTGAAGGAGAAGGAACAGGCCGTCGGCACCGTGCAGTTGCCCGAACCGGCCGTCGTCGCCCGCATCGAGGGCGGCACCGCCGCGCTGCCCCTGGGGGAGCGGCTGCGCGTACGCCTCACGCAAGCGGATCCAGGACAGGCGAAGGTCCAGTTCGCCCCTGCCTGAGCCGAACTTCCAGAGCCCGCGCCAACTGCTCGGGCTCCTCGGCGTGCAGCCGCACCAGATGTACGTCCTTGGGGCGCCCCAGGAACGTGAAGTGCCGTACCGGCGCGTTGAGTTCAAGAGTGACGCTGGTCTGTGCGGCGACGTCGAGATTCAGCTCGCCCTCGCTCGCGGTGTGCGTGAACCGGTTCTCCCTGCGCACCGTCGCGATCCGGTCCAGCGGTATCCACAGATCCACGTGGGCGCCCCGGCGCACCCGCAGCGCGTCGGCGGTGACGACGTGCGGCCGGGTCACGGACGCCGCGTGCAGCCCGAGCACCATCAGCACGGTGTAGACGTCGAGGACCAGCACGACGCGGTGCAGCGCCGGCCAGTCCCGCAGCAGCGCCCACATCCCGAAGGTCTCGACGACGCAGACGAACGCGAAGGCGTACATCATCGTGGCCTGACCGCGAGCGTACGAGAAGGAGTCGGCCCCGGCGGGAACACCGTGCCGCCGCCGCGCCACCCACAGCCCGAAGCTCCCGAACACCCGCAACTCGTGCGCGACGAGCCGCCGCGCGGTCGGCGGCAGGACGTCCGTGAGGGCGTCCCGTCCTCCGCGCCGGTACATCGCGACGAGCAGTGCGGCCTCGACGGCGACCACGAGCAGCACCACGGCCTCGGCGAACCACGGCGGCCGGACCCCTGCCAACAGGCAGGCCGCCAGGCCGAGTTCGGCGGCCACGACCGCACAGGCCAGCGCCCGCGCCGGCCGCTTCACCGCGCACCGCCCTCGGCGACCATGCGCAGTGCGAGCCTGAGAGCTTCGGCCTGCGCGGGGGAGAAGTCGGCGAGGAGCGCGTCGAGGAAGCCGCGCTGCTCCGGCGCCCCGGCGGTGGGCAGGTCCGGCGGCAGGCAGGCGACCAGTGCCCGCGCCGCCTCGGCCACCCGCGGGTCGTCCGGCGCGGCGTCGGCCAGGGCGTCGAGCCGCGCGTACACCTCGCGGGCCGCGTCCAGCGCGCCCGGCTCCGTGAGGGTGGGCAGCAGCGCCGCCATCAGCTGCCCGCGGAACTCGGGCGGCGCGGTCGTGTCGATCAGGGTGAGCATCTCGCGGTCCTTCGCGGCCATCGGCGACTCGGCGTCCAGATCACCCAACTCGGCCAGGAACGAACTGAGTTCGGGAGAGACGGGGCCGTTCGCGGGCAGCCGCCCCCGCTCGGCCTCCGCCAGCAGTTCCCGGAGCCTGGCCCGCCGGTCGTGGATCGCGGCCTCCTGCCGCGCCAGGTCGGCGTCCAGCTCGGCAAGCACCTCGACGAGTTCCCGCCCGGCGTCGTCGGCCAGCACGTCCCGCACCTCGACGAGCCCGACACCCAGCTCGGTCAGCCGCCGGATCCGGGCCAGCTCGACGGCGTGCCGCAGCCCGTACTCGCGGTACCCGTTGCCCAGCCGTTCGGGCTCCGGGAGCAGTCCGAGGTGGTGGTAGTGCCTGATGGCGCGCGTGGTGACGCCGACCATCCCGGCCAGCTCTCCGATCCTCATGACCTCAGTAGAAACGTTGACGCTACGGAAGGGTCAAGGCGGCGCTCCACGGTCCACGGCGGAGAGGGAGCGGGCCGGGGCCGGGTATCATGGTCGGCACGGCAGACGAGCCGGGCGGACGGCCGCGTGGGGTTCTTCGGAACCTCCCGAGGAACGTCCGGGCTCCACAGGGCAAGGTGGTGGCTAACGGCCACCCGGGGTGACCCGCGGGACAGTGCCACAGAAAACAGACCGCCCGGTGCTTCGGCGCCGGGTAAGGGTGAAACGGTGGTGTAAGAGACCACCAGCGCCTGAGGTGACTCAGGCGGCTCGGTAAACCCCACCTGGAGCAAGGTCAAGAGGAGCCACCTAGGTGGCTCTGCGCGGACGTTCGAGGGCTGCCCGCCCGAGTCCGCGGGTAGACCGCACGAGGCCGGCGGCAACGCCGGTCCTAGATGGATGGCCGTCTCCCCGGCCACCGCGAGGTGACCGGGCGACAGAACCCGGCGTACAGCCCGACTCGTCTGCCGCCATCCGCGGCGTGCCCTGAAAAGGGTTTCGCGTCGTGGAAAAAGTCGCAGGCCAAGGCCGGCAGCGAGATCCGGCTGGTCGCCGAAGCCCATGTGCGGCGCTTCGGACCGGAGTATCCGATGGTGCTCGCGGCCCGGTAACTGTTCTCTCGGGTCCCGGCCGCGCTCGGCCAGGTGGACGAGGCGATCGAGCCGATGACGTGACGGCGGGTGCCGGAACGGGGAGCGGTGGCCTCAGCAGTGGTAGCGGGCCTTGAGGATCTTGACCTCCTTCTCGTCCACCCGGTGGACGAGCCGGTGCTCGTCGCTGATCAGGCGTGACCAGTAGCCGGGCAGGTCACCCTTCAGGGACTCCGGCTTGCCGATGTTGGTGAAGGGGGTGCGCTGGATCTCCGCGATCAGCCGTGCGATCCGGCGGGCCACCTCGGCGGACATCACGACCGCGTCGCCGTTCGTGGAGCTGATGCGCACCGGGGTGTGGTCGTTGACGCGCTTGACCAGCGGGAAGAAGTCCTTGCGGGCCTCGCTGGCGCTTATCGCCATCTGCTGCACCTCTTTCCTAGTGGTACGGAAGAACGGTTCCACACTGGTACTTGATTCTGGTACGAGAATGGACAGGGCCGTCTCCGGTGCGGGCCGAGCCCTCTGGGACCCGAGGCCCGGGGCGGTCCTCGGTCGTCAGCGGATCGGGATCACCAGCGGCGCCCCCGAACCCGGATGCGGCAGCACCTCGACCGGGTGCTGGTAGACCTCGCTGAGCAGCGCGGCCTCGAAGACCTCGGACGGGGGGCCGTCCGCTGTGACGCGGCCGTCGTGGAGGATCGCCGTGCGGTCCGCGTGGGCCGCGGCCAGGCCCAGGTCGTGCAGGACGACGACGACCGCGTCGCCGGCCGCGGCCCGTTCCCGGCAGACGCGCAGGACCAGTTCCTGGTGGCGCAGGTCCAGGGCCGCCGTCGGTTCGTCGAGCAGCAGGAGCTGGGTCGTCTGGGCCAGGACGCGGGCCAGCGCGACCCGGGCACGTTCGCCGCCGGAGAGTGCCGAGAAGGGGCGGCCCGCGAAGCGTTCCGTCTCCGTCGCGCGGAGTGCCGCCGTGATCGCCGCGTCGTCCTGCTCCTCGTACGGTGTGCCCGTCCAGGGGGCCCGGCCCATGCGGACCACGTCTTCCACCGTGAAGGGGAAGGACAGCGCCGCCGACTGGGGCAACAGGGCTCGGCGCAGGGCGAGTTCGGGTGCCTTCCAGGATGTGGTCGGGCGGCCGTCGATGCGCACTTCACCCGCTGCCGGTGGCATGTCCGCCGCGAGCGCCGCCAACAGGGTGGATTTTCCAGCGCCGTTGGGGCCGACCAGCGCCAGGACCTCGCCCGCGCGGACCGTCAGGTCGACGCCGGACAGGACCTCGCGGGAGCCCAGGGACAGGTGCAGGGCGCGGGCTTCGGCGACCGTTTCGGCGGGGGTGTGACGTGCGGGCAGGGTCCGGGGCCGTCGTAGCCGTGTCGTCCAGGTCGTCGTCATGCCCAGCCTCCTTGCTTGCGGCGGGTGCGGCGCAGCAGCCAGAAGAAGAACGGGCTGCCGGTCAGGGCGGTCAGGACGCCGATGGGGAGTTCGGCGGGGGCGGCCACCGTGCGGGCCGCGAGGTCCGCCGCGACCAGGACGACCGCGCCGCCGAGCGCGCTGCCGGGGACGAGGAAGCGGTGGCCGGGGCCCGCGAGCATCCGCAGCAGGTGCGGGATCACCAGGCCGACGAAGCCGATCACTCCGGAGACCGCGACCGCCGCCGCCGTGAGGAGGGCGATGACGAGGATGAGGGTGACGCGGAGCCGCTCGACGTCCACCCCGAGGTGCCGGGCCGGGCGTTCGCCCAGGGAGAGGAGGTCCAGCTTGCGGGAGTGGAAGGGGGCGGCCAGGAGGCCGATCGCCGCGCAGGGCAGGACCGCCAGCACCTTCGGCCAGGTCGCCTGCGCCAGCGAGCCGAGCTGCCAGAACGTGATCTGGTTGACCGCGGCCGTGTCGGCGTAGGAGAGGAACAGGCCGATCAGGGCGCCCGCGAAGGCGTTCACGGCGATGCCCGTGAGGATCAGGGTGACGACCTCCGTACGGCCGCCCGAGCGGGACATGGCGTACACGATCAGCACCGTGGCGAGGCCGGAGACGAACGCGCAGACCGTGATCGTCCACGTACCGAAGAAGTTGAGGCCGAGCGCGATGCAGGCCACCGCGCCGACCGCGGCGCCCGACGAGATGCCGATGACGCCCGGCTCGGCGAGGGGGTTGCCGAAGACGCCCTGCATCAGCGCGCCCGCGCAGCCCAGTGAGGCGCCGACGAGGAGGGCGAGGACGATGCGGGGCAGGCGCACGTTCCACAGGACCGATTCGCCGACCCGGTCGAGTGCCGAGCCGCCGAGGCCGATGCGGTGCTGGACCGAGGAGAGTACGTCGCCCGGCGGGATGTCGTACGCGCCGATGCCTGCCGAGAGCAGGGCGAGCAGGACGAGTGCGGCGGCGAGCAGCACCGTCAACAGCCAGGCCCTGCCCCGGGGTTGACGTGCCGGGGTCTGGTGCGGAGAGGTCGTGGGCGGGGTCGCGGTCGCTGTCATGTCACGCACTGCCCTTGCCGTAGAGCTGGTCCACGATCGACCGCAGCACCTGGTCGGTGCGCGGCCCGTAGTTGAGCAGGACGCCGTCCTCGACGGAGACGACCCGGCGGTCGACGCCCGCCGGTGTCTCGGCGACGCCCGGGATCTTCACCAGGCCGTCGATGCCGCCGACGGAGTCGAGGCCCTTGGTCATGACG
Organism: Streptomyces sp. NPDC050264; assembly: GCF_040655895.1. Classification (NCBI taxonomy): domain Bacteria; kingdom Bacillati; phylum Actinomycetota; class Actinomycetes; order Kitasatosporales; family Streptomycetaceae; genus Streptomyces; species Streptomyces sp. NPDC050264. Next base: position 158,483 of record NZ_JBFAKV010000001.1, on the reverse strand, counting down.
AGGATCGCGTCGGGCGCGGCCTTGGCGAGGGCCTCGCTGGTGATGGCCCGGAAGTCGGTCTTCAGGCCGGACGCGGCGCCCGCGTCGACCGCCCCCGCGGCTTCGAGCAGCGAGGTGGCGCCGGACTTCGCGCCGCCGATGAGATAGACGGAGGCCGAGCCGCGCACGTAGAGGAAGGCGACGCGCGGCTTCTCCTTCTTCGCCGCGTCGGGGATCTTCTTCTGTACGGCGGTGATCCGCTGCTCGCTGCGCTTCGTCAACTCCCGCCCCGCGGACGGGACTCCGAGCGTGTCCGCGACCGCCTGGATGCGGGTGCCGACGTCGTCGAGGCCCTGGGCCGGGTCCATGACGACGACGGGGATGCCCGCGTCGCGTATCTGCTGCATCGCCTCGTCGGGGCCGGTCGTCTTCTCGGCGAGCACCAGGTCCGGCTTGAGCGAGAGCACGCTCTCCGCGGACACGTCGTGGTTGCGGGTGACGACCGGCAGCTTCTTCGCCTGGTCGAACGTGGCCGTGATGTCGCGGGCGACCACCTGCTCGCCGAGCCCGAGCGTGAACACGATCTCGCTGAGGCTCCCGGAGAGCGGCACGATCCGGTCGGCCTTCTTCACCGTCACCTTGTGGCCGTCCGCCGAGGTGACCGTGGCGGGCAGCTTCGGGTGGGGAGCAGCGGTGAGCGGTTCGAGGCGGTTCGCCGTCGTGGCCGCCTTCGCCCCGGCCTTCGTGGTGGCCGTGGTGCCGCCGCCTCCGCAGGCGGTGGCGACCAGCGCGAGGGCCAGTGCGAGTACGGAGATCAGCGCGCCCGTCCGTCGGGGGGTGCGTGAGGGGGCGGCTGGCGTCGGCACGCGGACACCGTCCTGTCGTGGTGGGAGGGCTGTTGACAAAGGCGATCATAGTTTAGGTTAGCCTTACCTAAGTCGCCAGGGTCTGGTGACGCACACCCGGAGGAACCGCCATGCCCCGACGCGCCCGGATACGTGTCCTCGCCGTCGCCCTGTTCACCGCGCTGCTCGGAGCGCTGCTCCCGGTCACCGGCGCGCACGCCGCGGCCCGCACCGTGCAGGGCGGCCGACTGGACTGGGGCGTGAAATCGTCGTTCCAGAGCTACATCACCGGGCCCATCGCCAAGGGGAGTTACTCCCTGACGGGTGGCGCGGCGACGGTGGGCGCGAGCCAGTTCCGCTTCCACTCGGCGACCGGCACGTACGACGGCTCGACCGGGGCCTTCACCTCCTCGTTCTCCGGCGGTGTGCACTTCGTCGGGCACAAGAAGAGCGACGGCACGAACGAACTCGACATGACCCTCAGCCGCCCGACCGTCCGCATCGCGGGCGGGAGCGGGACGTTGTACGTCGATGTCGTGAGCAAGGCGAAGGGCACCGGGGCGGTCACGTCGTCCCGCCAGGTGCCCTTCGCCACGCTCTCCCTCGGCGGGATCGACATGAAGGGCGACGGGAACGCCGTGACCCTCAACAACCTTCCCGCCACGCTCACTTCGCAGGGCGCCACCTCCTTCGCCGGGTACTACACGGCCGGGACCGCGCTCGACCCGGTGAGCCTGTCCGCGGACGTCGCGCCGAAGCAGCCGAAGGAGTCGAAGGAGTCGAAGGAGGCCGCCGCGAAGCCCTCGGCCTCCGCTTCGGAAAAGGCCCCGGAGAAGGAGTCCGGGAAGCTTCAGGACGGCGCCGTCGACTGGGGCGTGCGCCGCACCTTCCGCGAGTACGTCACCGGGGACATCGCCCAGGGCGAGTGGAAACTCGGCGACGGGGCGCAGGACGGCGGCGCGCTGTTCCGCTTCCCGAAGGGCGAAGGCTCGTACGACAAGAAGAAGCAGACCCTGGACGGTGCGTTCACCGGGTCCGTGCGGTTCACCGGCGAGCACGGGCTCGACCTGACGCTCGCGCGTCCGACCGTCACCGTCGCCGAGGGCAAGGGCACGCTGCGCGCCGACGTGACCAGCGGCAAGAAGACCACCAAGGACACGGCGCTCGTCACCTTCACCGTGAAATCCCTCGCCGCGAAGGACGGACTCGTGCGGGTCGAGGAGGCCCCGGCCGTGCTGACCGCCGCCGGGGCCGCCGCGTTCGGCGGCATGTACCAGAAGGGGGCCGCGATGGATCCGGTCTCCCTGGCGGTCGCGCTCGACGCGGATGTGGCGCTGCCCGCTCTGCCCGATCTCGGCAGCTCGGGGTCCGATCAGTCGGCCGGCCCGAGCCCCAGTGCTGTCGCCGGCAAGTCCGTTGCTCAGAGCGGTGGTTCGGGGCCGGGCGGAGGTGCGGTCGCCGGGATCGCCGGTGCGGCATCGCTGCTGGTCGCCGGTGCGGTGGTTGTCGTTGTTCGGATGCGTAAGCGGGGCCCGGCGGGCGGCTAGGCCTCTGCCATCGCAGCTTCGCTGCCGACCGGCCGTTTCGTCGTGGCTGGTCGCGCAGTTCCCCGCGCCCCTGTCGGGGCGCCCTCCCCAATTCATCAGTAGGAGAAGCCATGTCCCTCGTCAGACACCCCATAGCACTCGCCGCCGCCACCGCCGTCGCGCTCGGCGCGGGAGCCCTCGCGCTGCCCGCGGTCGCCGCCGAGAAGGCTCCCGCCATCGCGCTGAAGGACGGCACGCTCGACTGGGGCGTGAAGGAGTCGTTCCGCAAGTACGTCACCGGCGCGGCCGCCGGGAAGATCGAGGCGGCCGACGGGGCGACGCAGGCCGCCGACAACGGCGTGTTCACCTTCTCCGACGGCACGGGCACGTACGACACCACGACCCACGGCACCGACACCGCCTTCAAGGGTGCCGTCCAATTCACCTCCACGGCCCACCGGTTCGACATCGAGATCAGCGATGTCAAGGTCGTCACCTCGGGCACGACCGGGCACATCGACGCGGACGTCTCCCTCAACGGCACCGCGCAGAACGACATCGAGTTCGCCACGCTCGACCTGTCCGCCGTGAAGCCGGGCCAGGGCGCGGGCGGCGCGATGACCTTCAAGGACATCCCGGCGACGCTCACCGCCGACGGCGCCAAGGCGTTCAACGGCATGTACGAGGCGGGCACCGCCCTCGACCCGGCGACGCTGACGGTGACCGCCGCCGCCTCGTCGCCCGACCCGGACCCGTCCACCACCCCGCCCACCACCCCGCCCGCCACGCCGAAGCCGACCGCGACCCCCACCGCCAAGCCGACCGCCACCGCGACGACGACGCCGAAGCCCGCAGCCTCCGCGTCCGAGGACGCCGCCTCCGGCGAGGTCGCCGACGGCAACCTGGACTGGGGCGTCAAGGAGTCCTTCCGTACGTACATCACGGGGCCCATCGCGAAGGGCAAGGTCGAGCTGACCGGCGGCGCCGCGAAGAACGGCTCCGTGTACCGCTTCGGCGACGCGAGCGGCAGCTACGACGCCGACGCCAAGTCCCTCGACGCGAAGTTCGCCGGCAAGGTCCGCTTCCTCGGCCACGAGGAGGGCGGGACGTACGCCCTCGACCTGCAGTTCAGCGATCTGCACGTGACGGCGAAGGGCGGCAGCGGCAAGCTCGTCGCCGACGTGTCCAGCAAGGACCAGGAGAGCGGCAAGGTCACGACGTACGCCGACCTGACCGTGGCCACCTTCAAGATCGGCTCCGGTGACCTGACCGCGAAGAACGACGTCGTCGGGCTCGACGGCGCCGCGGCCACCCTCACCGCCGACGGCGCCAAGGCCTTCGGCGGCTTCTACCAGGCCGGTGCCGCCCTCGACCCCCTCGACGTGGCCGTCTCCCTCGACGAGAGCGCCACGCTCCCCACGGGCAGCGGCTCCGACGGCGGTACGTCCGGCGGCACCGCGGGCGGCGCGGGCACCACGGGCTCCACCGGAACCGGATCGACCACCGGCGGCACCGCATCCCTCGCCTCGACCGGCGCCGACGTCCCGGCGGGCCCGCTCGCCGCGGCCGCCGCGCTGGTCGTCGTCGCGGGCGCGGGCACGGTGTTCGCCGCGCGCAAGCGGCGCTCGCAGGAGGGCTGAGCCCTGCGGTTTCGGCCGTCCGTCAGATCAGTGGCGGGCGGCCGAGCCGCGTCATGCGCCACACGGTGCGCCAGCGCATCGGGCGCCGTTCGCCGGCCGGGGCGCGCAGGCCCTCCACGAAGCCGCCCGCCCAGGCGCGCAGGCCGCCGTAGGACCGGGTGCGCAGCAGGGTCAGCAGCGTCCAGGTCCCGAGATAGAGCGGGATCAGCGGGACCGGGAGGCGGCGGCGGGCCAGCCAGACGCGGTTGCGGGCGGTCATCCGGTAGTAGACGGCGTGCCGTGCCGGGGACGTCTTCGGGTGCTGGAGCAGCAGCGACGGCTCGTAGAGGACCTTCCAGCCGGCGTCGAGCGCGCGCCAGGCGAGGTCCGTCTCCTCGTGCGTGAAGAAGAAGTCGGCCGGCCAGTCGCCGGTCTCGGCCAGCATGTCCATCGAGAAGGCGTGGCCGCCGCCGAGGAACGCGGTCACGAGGCCGCGCCGCATCGGGTCCTTCGCGCGCAGCCGCGGCACGTGGCGGCGCTGCGTCTCGCCGAGTTCGTCGGCGATGCGGAAACCGACGATGCCCAGGCCGGGATCGGCCGCGTACAGGTTCTGGATCGTGGAGAAGACGTCGGCGTCGACGAGGAGTCCGTCGTCGTCGAGTTCGACCGCCACGTCCACGTCACCGAACTCGCGCAGCCGGGCCAGCGCCACGTTCCGCCCGCCGGGGCAGCCGAGGTTGTCGTCGAGTTCGACGTTGGTGACCTCGAAGGGGAGACCGGTGAACTCGGGCAGCGGCGTGCCATTGCCGATCATGACGACGCGGGCCGGCGGCGCGTCCTGCTTGGCCACCGACTCCAGCAGCGCGTCCACGTCGTCGGGGCGGTTGCCCATGGTGACGATGGCCACGCCCAAGCGGGGGGGTTCGGTGGTTCGGCGCCTGTCTGTCATGGCGGCGATGGTAGTCGTTCACCTGTACGGCGCCCGCAAGGGCACCGGCGATGGCGCTCGCGACGGCGTCACGCGTGCGGGCGCCAGCCGGTCTCCGCGGCCCACCGCTCGGCGACGACACCGATGAGGTCGACGACGGGATCCTTCACATCGGCGTACGTGCCGGTGTCGGGGACGGCCTGGGCGAGTACGTACTTGAAGCGGGCGTACGCCGGGACCGCGTCCGGCGTGGCGCGCAGCCAGTCGCGGAACAGCAGCGCGAGCCGCTCGTTCGGTGAACCGGTCCTGCGCACATGGAGGTTGACCGGCGCGGCGTCCGTGGTCCGCCGCGACCAGTACCGCTTGGCCCAGTCGGCGGGATCCTCGGCGTCCTCGCGTCCGGCGGGGACGTGGTCGCGCAGGTAGGGGGCCCGGACGAATCCGAGCGTGGCCAGCGGCGCCTCGAACGCGGCCGCGGCGGCGTCCAGTTCGGCGACGCCCACCTGCACGTCATAGATGGCCTTGGCGGCCATGCCCGGCACGGACGTCGACCCGATGTGCTCGACTCGCAGCACCAACGGGCCCAATACCGAACGCAGTTGAGCGCAGAGCGCGGCGCCATGAGTGGCCCACGCCGGGTCGTACGGCACGACGACGGGCTTCTCGTGCGGGGGCATCAGACCTTCTCCAGCGGCCGGTACGGCTCGGTGGGCAGGCGTACGTCCCCCTCGACGCCGAGCCCCGTGAGCAGCGTGATGCTGTCCCGGTTCGGCTCGGTGAAGGAGCAGGTGCCGTTGCCGCTGACCGATGTGACGGCACCGCCGTCGAACTCGCCCATCGTGGAACCCCCTGCACATGGTGACCGCTGGACGCTGGACGCTGGACGCTGTGAGCCTACCGGCGGGGGCCGGCTCGACGGGGCCCCTTCAGCTTCCGAGCGAGCGCTCCGCCACCTTCGCCACATGCGCGGACAGCGCCCCGCGGACGTCCGGTGTCAGCGTGCCGAGCGCGACGAGAGCGGTGACGACCACGTCGCACAGCTCCGACTCGACGTCCTGCCAGGTGTGGCTGAACCCCTTGCGGGGATTGTGGCCGACCGCGCCTATGACCGCCTGCGCCACCTCGCCCACCTCCTCCGACAGCTTCAACATCCGCAGCAGGAGGTCCTCTTGGGCCGAGCCCTTACTGTTTCCGTCCAGCCAGGCGCGCAGCCGGTCGATGGTCGTCCACAGCTCGTCGTCGTACGTAGTCACGGGAGACGAGCCTATGGCCCGGCCGCCGGGGGCCTACTCCCCGGTGTCCGCCTCCTGCACCCGCTTGGTGCGCGAGCCGACCACCGCCAGGGTCGCCGCCGCGGCCCCCACGAGCGCGGCCGGCACCATCCAGTGCCGGTCGAGGACGTGGCCGAGCGCGTGGTCGAGGGAGTAGCGGCCCGCGCCGGTCACGGCGAGCCCCGCCGCGACGAAGCCGAGGAAGGCCGGGTACTCGTAGCCGCCGTTCATCGCGAAGAACCCGTTCGGGGCGTGCACGGCCGCCGCGCCCGCCATGGTCCCGGCCGCGGCCGCGCCGCCCAGCGGAGTGGCGAGGCCGAGGGCGAGGAGCGCCCCGCCGCCCGCCTCGCCGAGCCCGGCCGCGAGGGCGCTCGCCTTCGCGGGGGAGTAGCCCATGGCGTCCATGGCGGCCGCCGTCCCGGACACGCCACCCCCGCCGAACCAGCCGAGCAGCTTCTGTGCGCCGTGGGCCGCGAGGACACCGCCGGTGCCCACGCGCAGCGCGAGAAGGCCCAGGTCGCGCCGGTGGAGGCAGGAGGTGCGGGAGGTACGCAAACGTGTGCAGGTCATGTCTCCACCGTCCGGCAGTCATGGCTCGCGCACCTCGCGCGCGGGCCCATTCGGGTGGCGGGCGCCCGGCCGCGGTGCAAGCCTGGGCCCATGCCCATCCAGACCGCAAAGCTCAGCGACCCGGCCGTCCGTGCCTTCGTCTCGGCGCTGAACGCCCACGACCAGGAAGCCTTCCGTGCCGTGCTCGCGCCCGGCGCGACCATGGCCGACGACGGGTCCGACCGGGACCTCGCCGACTGGACGGCCCGCGAGATCTTCGACTCGAACGGTCACATGGAGGTCGAGAAGGAGACCGCCGAGGGCCGCTCCCTCGTCGCCCGCTACCGCAACGACACCTGGGGCGAGATGCGCACCAAGTGGACGTTCGACGTGGCGGGCGGCAAGGTCACCCGGTTCGAGACGGGCCAGGCCTGAACAACCGTTTCCCGCACGGGCGTTGACCTCGTGTGCGCTTCAACTCCTAGTGTCCGCGGACATGGACATCACTACGCGGAACCTGGGTGACGGCGGTATCGAGGTCAGCGCGCTCGGCTTCGGATGCTGGGCGATCGGCGGGGAGTGGCAGGACCTGGCCGGGCAGCCGCTCGGCTGGGGGGCGGTCGACGACGAAGAATCGGTGCGGGCCGTACGGCGCGCGCTCGACCTCGGCGTCACCTTCTTCGACACCGCCGACGCCTACGGGACCGGGCACAGCGAACGCGTCCTCGGCCGCGCCCTCGGCAAGCGCCGGGACGACGTCGTCATCGCCACCAAATGGGGCAACGTCTTCGACGAACGGACCCGGACCAGCACCGGCAGCGACGACTCCCCGGAACACGCCCGCCGCGCCCTGACGGCGTCGCTGGCCCGCCTCGGCACCGACCACGTCGACCTCTACCAACTGCACATCTCCGACGCCGACCCGGAACGCGCCGCCCGGCTCCGCGACACCTGCGAGGAGTTCGTCCGCGAAGGGCTCGTCCGCGCCTACGCCTGGAGCACCGACGATCCCGAACGGGCCCGCGTCTTCGCCGAGGGCCCGCACTGCGCGGCGGTGCAGCACCGCTGCAACGTCCTGCAGGACGCGCCGGAAATGCTGGCCCTGTGCGAGGAGCTGGGCCTCGCCAGCATCAACCGCAGCCCCCTCGCCATGGGTCTGCTCGGCGGCGGCCACGGCGCGGGACAGCGTCTCTCCGCCGGCGACATCCGCAGCGCCCCGCCCGCCTGGCTGCCCGGCTTCGGCGCGGGCGGCGGCGCCGACCCGGACTGGCTGGCCCGCGTCGACGCGCTGCGCTCCGTGCTCACCAGCGGCGGCCGTACCCCGGCGCAGGGCGCACTCGCCTGGCTCTGGGCCCGCAGCCCGCACACCGTGCCGATCCCCGGTTTCCGCACGGTGGCGCAGGCCGAGGAGAACGCGGGCGCACTGGCCCACGGGCCGCTTGCGCAGGCCGAGTTGGCGCAGGTCGAGCAGATCCTGCGACGAGCGTAGGGGCGTAGGGGGCGTTGCGGGTCCCGGCTAAGGAATCGGTACGGCCGTCCCGCTCACCCGCACCCGCGGGTCGCCCTCCCGCAGCGTCACCGTCAGTTCGCCGGGGCGGCCCATGTCGGCGCCCTGGTACAGGGTGAGTTCGGACGTCCGCGGGACCAGGTCGAGCTCGCGCAGGTACGCCCCGAACGCCGCGGCCGCCGCGCCGGTGGCGGCGTCCTCGACGACGCCGCCGACGGGGAACGGGTCACGTACGTGGAACGTGAAGTCACTCTCCCGCCACACCAGTTGGACCGTCGTCAGGTCCAGCCGGTGCATCAGCGCGGCGAGCCGGTCGAAGTCGTACGCGAGGTCGGCGAGGCGCTGCCGGGTGGCCGCGGCCAGGACGAGATGGCGGGCGCCCGCGTAGGCGATACGGGGCGGCAGCGCGGGGTCCAGGTCGGCGGCCGGCCAGTCGAGCGCGGCCAGCGCCTCGGCGAGGTCGTCGCCGGTGACGTCCGTCAGGTGCGGCGCGACGCTCGTGAGGGTCGCGCGCAGCACGTCCCCGGCCCCTTCGACGCTGACCGGAACTTCGCCGGCGGGGGTGTGGAACAGGTAGTCGCCGGTGCCGTGGCGCTCCGCGAGGGCGACGGCGGTGGCCACGGTGGCGTGGCCGCAGAACGGGACCTCGGCCTTGGGGCTGAAGTAGCGCACGGTGTACGCCCGTTCGCCGCTCCCGGCCGGGCCCGGGGTGACGAACGCGGACTCGCTGTAGCCCAGGTCTGCGGCGATCTTGAGCATCTCGCCGTCGCCGAGAGCGGAGGCGTCGAGCACGATCCCGGCGGGGTTGCCGCCGGCGGGGTGGGTGGCGAAGGCGGTGTAGCGCAGCACGTCATCGGTCATGTCGTCGGTCATGGGGACATCAAACCAAGGCCGCCGCGCCGAACGAGGGGAATTTCCGCGCCCGAGGAGCCCCGGAAGCAAGGAGCCCCGGAAGTGAAGTGGCCCCGGAAGTGAAGTGCCCCAGGAGGGGGTGCCCCTGCCTCCTGCGGCACGGGCGCCCCCTCCATCCCCCCTTGCGGTGGCTCAGTGGCAGCTGATCCCGCCCGAGCCGACACGGCTCCAGGAGCAGGAGTCGAGCTGTGTGCCGCTCGGCTTGATCAGGCGGGCCTTGTCGCCCGTGTTGTTCCAGACGTACTGGCCACGGCCCCAGTACCGGACGCCGGCGGCGTTCGTGCCCTTGCCGGTGCGGACCTTGACCGTCTTGCCCGCGCCGATCTTGTAGCTGCCGAAGGTGTACGTGTAGCCGGTGTTGTCCTTCAGCTTGTAGCCCTTGAGCTGGATCGCGGAGCGGCTGTTGTTGTGGATGTTCACCCACTCCGCGTTCAGCGAGCTGTTGCTGCGGCGGTCCGCGCCGGGGCTGTCGTACTGGATGTAGCCGAGGTGCAGCCCGCCCTGGTGCGTGGCGGCGGAGGCCGGGGACGCGGCGAGCAGCGAGCCGGCGAGGGCGACCGCGGCGAGTGCGGCGGGAGCCGCGGAACGTATGCGCAAGATGTGCTCCAAGTGTGAAGTTCTCGTGGAGGTGGGCCTGAGCATACGGGTTTCACTGTCCAGCAATGAGGCAGTTGAGCCGGCAGGCGCTATTCCGATTGTGGAGATTTACATCTCAAGCAAACGGGCCCCGCGGACCCGACGGCAGCCCCGAGGGCGGACTCAACCCCGCCCGATGTAGGGCATGTTGGTGGCCAGGACCGTAGCGAACTGCACGTTGGCCTCCAGCGGCAGCTCGGCCATGTGCCGCACCGTGCGCGCCACGTCCGCCACGTCCATCACCGGCTCCGGCGCCAGCTCCCCGTTGGCCTGCAAAATGCCGGCCTGCATCCGCTCGGTCATATCGGTCGCCGCGTTGCCGATGTCGATCTGCCCGCAGGCGATCCGGTACGGGCGGCCCTCCAGGGACAGCGACTTGGTCAGCCCCGTCAGCGCGTGCTTCGTCGCCGTGTACGCGATCGAGCGGGGGCGCGGCGTGTGCGCGGAGATGGAGCCGTTGTTGATGATCCGGCCGCCCCGCGGGTCCTGCTCCTTCATCTGCCGGAACGCCGCCTGCGCGCAGAGGAACGCCCCGTTGAGGTTGGTGTCGACGACGTGCCGCCACGCGTCGTACGCCAGCTCCTCCACCGGTACGCCGGCGGGCCCGAACGTCCCCGCGTTGTTGAAGAGCAGATCCAGCCGGCCGAACCGCTCGCGCACCGCGGCGAAGAGGGCCGCCACGTCGTCCGGGCGCGACACGTCCGTGCGGACGACGTACGAGTCCGCGCCGGGGGCGAGTCCCGCCGTCTCCTCCAGGGGCTCGGTGCGGCGGCCCGCGAGGGCCACCCGCCAGCCGGTGCGCAGCAGTTCCACGGCGACGGCCCGGCCGATGCCGGAGCCGGCGCCGGTCACCACGGCGCTTCGTGTCTCTTCGGCCCGCTGGGGGTCGCGCTGTTCGTCTCGCTGTTCGCTCATGACGCGGCAGCGTACGGGCGCCGCGGTCACGTGGAGATCACCGATCCGCCATGTGGCTGTTGTGTACGCGACAGTCGTGCGTCGTCCCGGACCACTGAACTTCCCATGGCAGCAGATGACACCAGCCGTCAGGGGAGGGGCTCCATGTCACACGTATCGCAGCACACGCCCGAACTGCGCGCAGCCGCGCAGTACTTGGGCCGCCGTCGCTTCCTCACTGTCGCGGGCGCCGCCACGGCGCTAGCCTTCAGTGTGAACCTGCCCACTGCCGGTACCGCGGCCGCCGCGGAGCTGGACGCCCGCAAGATCACCGCCGATCCGTTCACCCTCGGCGTCGCCTCCGGCGACCCGTTGCCCGAGTCCGTGCTGCTGTGGACACGGCTCGCCCCGAAACCGTACGAGACCGGCGGCGGGCTGCCCGCCCAGCGCGTCGACGTGCGCTGGGAGATCGCCCACGACGAGAGCTTCCGGCGGATCGCCAGACGCGGCACCGCCACCGCCCACCCCGAGTTCAACCACTCGGTGCACGTCGAGGTCGAGCACCTCGCGCCGGGCCGCGTCTACTACTACCGCTTCCGCGTGGGCGGCTGGATCAGCGAGACCGGCCGGACCCGCACCGCGCCCGCCGCATCCCGCCACGTCTCGGAGCTGACGCTCGCCGCCGTCTCCTGCCAGGCGTACCACGACGGCTACTTCACCGCGTACAAGCACCTCGCCGAGGACGACGTCGACGTCGTCTTCCACCTCGGCGACTACCTCTACGAGTACGCGGTCAACTCCGTCGGCGGCGCCCGCAAGTACACCGACCGCGTGCTGCCCGACGTCTTCAACCGCGAGACCGTGACCCTGGAGGACTACCGGCTGCGCTACGCGCTCTACAAGTCCGACCCCGACCTGCGGGCCGCGCACGCCGCACACCCCTTCGTCGTCACCTGGGACGACCACGAGACCGAGAACAACTACGCCGACGACATATCCGAGAACGACGACCCGCCGGCCGAGTTCCTGCTGCGCCGCGCCTCCGCGTACCGCGCGTACTGGGAGAACCAGCCGCTGCGCCGCCCCCAGCTGCCGACCGGCCCCGACGCCCGGCTCTACCGTCGTCTGGTCTGGGGCCGGCTCGCCCAGTTCGACATCCTCGACACCCGCCAGTACCGCTCCAACCAGGCCTACGGCGACGGCTCCCACGTGCCGGGCCCCGAGTCCGACGACCCGGCGCGCACCATCACCGGCGCCACGCAGGAGCGCTGGCTCATCGACGGCTGGCGCCGCTCGCGCGCCCTGTGGAACGTCGTGCCCCAGCAGGTCACCTTCTCCGAGCGCAGGCTCGACCTGAACGCCGAGGCGAAGCTGTCCATGGACGCGTGGGACGGCTACCGGGCCTCGCGCGAGCGGGTGCTCGCCGGGGTCAAGGCGGCCCGCGTCGAGAACCTCATGGTCCTCACCGGTGACGTCCACGTCGGGTACGCCTTCGACATCAAGGACGACTTCGCCGACCCGGCGTCGCGCACGCTCGGCACCGAGATCGTCGCCACGTCCATCACCTCCGGCAAGGACGGGGCGGAGCGGCCCGCCAACTGGGACACGTACACCCGGGCCAATCCGCACCTGAGGTTCTACAACGGGCGGCGCGGTTACGTGACCGTGGGTCTCGGGGAGTCGGAGGCGCGGGCCGACTTCAAGACGGTCCCGGCGGTCACCGTCCCGGGGGCGCCCATCACGACGGCGGCGTCGTTCGTCACGCAGGTGGGGGACCAGGGTCTTCGTCCTGCCTGAGCAGGTACGACCCCGGCTGCGGGCCGGTGGGGGCGCGACCAGCCCCCACCGGGCGGCACCCGGCGACGCGACCTGGCAGACGAGTCACCGCTCCCCGGGATACCGGACCCCCACAGCCGCCCGCACCGAATCCAGCGTCCGCATCACTCCGAGCGAGGAATCCAACGGCACAAGCGGAGACTCCGTGTCGCCGGCCCGCAGCCGGCCCATGACCTCCAGCGCCTCGTGACGGAGCGAGTCACGGGGGCCGTCGGCCGGATCCGCCACGAACTCCTCCGGGTCGCGCCCGTCCCGGTGGAGCACGAACCGCTCGGGGTGGAAGAACCCGGACGGCACATCGATGCGGCCCGTCGACCCGCTGATGGAGGCGGTCCCGCCCGTACCGGAGTTGATCGCGCAGTGCAGCAGCGCCTGCGCACCGCTGTCCCAGGACAGCAGCATCGCGGTCTGCAGGTCCACGCCCTCCTCGGAGAGCATCGCCCGAGCCGTCACCTCCGCCGGCTCACCGAGCAGCAGCTGCGCGAACGACACGGGATACACCCCGAGGTCCAGGGTCGCACCGCCCCCCTGGGCAGGGTCCCGCAGCCGGTGCGCGGGCGGGAACGGGCCGGCGAGGCCGAAATCGGCCTGCACGGTGCGGACTTCGCCGATCGCCCCGTCGTCGACCAGCGCCTTCAGGCGCCGGATCAGCGGGTTGCAGTACATCCACATGGCCTCCATCAGGAACAGGCCACGCGAACGCGCGAGCGTCACCAGCTCCTCGGCCTCGCGCGAGTTCAGCGTGAACGCCTTCTCGCACAGCACCGCACGCCCCGCCTCCAGGCAGAGCCCGGCCGCCTCCCGGTGCGCCGAGTGCGGCGTGGCCACGTACACCACGTCGATGTCCTCGTCCGCCGCCAGAGAGGCCCAGTCGCCGTACGCCCGCTCGATCCCGAACCTCTCCGCGAAAGCCTTCGCCGACGCATCGGTCCGTGAGGCCACCGCCACCACCTCCGCGTCGGGGAGGTCCAGCAGATCCGCCGTGAACGACGCGGCGATCCCACCCGTCGCGAGAATGCCCCACCGCACGCGTTCCGCTGCCATCCGTGCCACCTCAGTTGTTGGTCTCGGCCACTCCACCGAGCTGAGAGCATAGGTAATCGCACGTACGGCCGGGAGAGGCGAAAGGGAACGAGGGGCATCGGGATGGCGGAGAGCGGAAGTACCGGGAGTGCCGGCGGCGTGGCGGAGACCGCGCAGGTCACCCGGGTCGGCGGTCCAACTCCTGTACCCAGGGCGGCTGTTCGCACCGGTGCCCTCGTCACCCTGGTGCTCGGCGGGCTGACCGCGGTGCCACCGCTGTCCATGGACATGTACCTCCCGGCGCTGCCCGAGGTCACCGGCGCGCTGCACACCTCCGCCGCCACCGCCCAGCTCACCCTCACCGCGTGCCTGACCGGCATGGCGCTCGGCCAGCTCGTGGTCGGCCCGATGAGCGACAAGTGGGGCCGCCGCAGGCCGCTCATGATCGGCCTGTTCGTGTACGTCGTCGCCACCGCGATCTGCGCCTTCGCGCCGAGCGCCGCGCTGCTCGTCGCCTTCCGCCTGCTCCAGGGCCTGGCGGGCGCCGCCGGCATCGTGATCGCCCGGGCCGTCGTGCGCGACCTCTACGACGGCGTCGCGATGGCCCGCTTCTTCTCCACCCTGATGCTGATATCCGGGGTCGCCCCGGTCGTCGCGCCCCTCATCGGCGGGCAGATCCTGCGCGTCACGGACTGGCGCGGCGTCTTCGTCGTGCTCACCTTCATCGGCATCGCGCTCACCGCGATCGTGGGGAAGTTCCTCCCCGAGACGCTCCCGCCCGAGCGGCGGCACTCCGGCGGCACCGTCGAGGCACTGCGCACCATGAGGTCCCTGCTCGCGGACCGCGTGTTCACCGGGTACATGATCGCGGGCGGCTTCGCGTTCGCCGCGCTGTTCGCGTACATCAGCGCCTCCCCGTTCGTCATCCAGGAGATCTACGGGGCCTCGCCCCAGACGTTCAGCCTGCTCTTCGGAATCAACTCGATCGGGCTGATCGCCGTCGGCCAGCTCAACGGCAAGGTCCTCGTCGGCCGCGTCAGCCTGGACAAGGTCCTCGCGGTCGGCCTGACCTTGATCGTCGTGTCCGCCGCCTTCCTCCTCCTCGTCGCCACGGGCGTGTTCGGCGACCCGGAGGAGCTCGGCATCGTGCCCGTCGCCGCGGGGCTCTTCGTGCTCATGGCGTCGATGGGCCTGGCGACCCCCAACACCAACGCCCTCGCGCTGCTGCGCACCCCGCACGCCGCCGGCTCCGCGTCCGCGCTGCTCGGCACCTCGTCGTTCCTGATCGGCGCGGTCGCCTCGCCGCTCGTCGGCATCGCGGGCGAGCACACGGCCGTGCCGATGGCCCTGACGCAACTCGTCTGCGGCCTGGCGGCGGCCGTCGCCTTCATGGCACTGTGCCGCCCCTGGCAGCTCGCGGCCAAGGCGGCCAAGGAGGTGACGGAGCCCTGAGCTACCCACGACTGCGGCACGGCACCCCCGAGCGGGCCGGCCTGGACGCAGGCCAGATCGCGCGGCTCGTCGCCGACGTGCGCGCGCTCGCGGACGGTCCGCGCCCCTGGTGCGCGGGCGCCGTGCTGATCGCCGGGCGCGGCCCGGTGATCGCCGCCGAGACCGCCTGCGGCTGGGCGGTGCGCTACGCGGCGTACGACGAGGCGACCGACCGGGGCGTCGAGCTGCCCTCCGCCGCCCGCGTCCCCATGAGCGTCGACACGCCCTTCGACCTGGCCTCGGTGACCAAGCTCTTCACCTCGATCGCCACGGTGCAGCAGATCGAGCGTGGCACGCTCGGCATCGACGCGCGGATCGGCGCGTACCTCCCCGAGTTCACCGGAGCGGCCCGGTGCGGCGTCACGGTCCGCCAGCTCCTCACCCACACCTCGGGCCTGCGCCCCGAACTCCCGCTGTACGACGCCCGGGACGCACCCGCCCGGCTGGCGCTGCTGCGCGCCGAGGCCCCGTCGTCGAAGCCGGGGGAGTACCGCTACTCCGACCTGAACATGCTGCTGCTCCAGCACCTCCTGCAGCGCCTCACCGGCCGGGCGCTCGACGTACTCGTCCGCGAGGGCATCACCCGCCCCCTCGGCATGAGCGCCACGTCGTACGGGCCGCGGCCCGGCGCCGCCGCCACCGAGGACCAGCGCCACTCCTGGGCCAAGGCCGACCGCGGGATGCTGCGCGGCGAGGTGCACGACGAGAACGCCTGGGCGCTCGGCGGCGTCGCGGGCCACGCGGGCCTCTTCTCGACGGCGTACGACCTGGCGGTGCTCTGCCGGGCCCTCCTCAACGGCGGGTCGTACGGCACCGCCCGCATCCTCGGCCCCGACTTCGTCGATCTGATGCTGGCGGCGCCCGGCCTCGGGTTCCGGGTCGACCAGCCGTATTTCATGGGCGAGTCGGCCGGGCACGGCGCCGCGGGGCACACCGGTTTCACGGGGACGTCCCTGGTCCTCGACCCGGTGACGGACACGTTCCTGGTGCTGCTCGCCAACACGGTCCACCCGCGCCGCCGTCCCGCCGACAGCGGTCCCCGGGCGGCCGCGGCGACCCGGCTGGCCCGCGCGGTCACGGGCCCGCCGGGCTCGTAGGCGTCCGGGGGCCCCGGCCCTCTAACATCGTCCGGGTGAACGCCCCGATCGACCCCTCTTCGCCCGCCGCCGCTTCCACCGAGCCCGCGGACACCCTGCGCTCGGCCCTCGCCGCTCTCCTCGACGGCCTCCCGCCCACGCAGGCGGCCCGGGCCGTGGAGCGGCTCATCGCGAACTACCGGGGCACCACCCCGACCGACGCGCCGATCCTGCGCGACCGGGCGGACGTCGCGGCGTACGCGGCGTACCGGATGCCGGCCACGTTCGAGGCGGTCGCCTCCTCCCTCGACGCGCTCGCCGCCGCGGCGCCGGCCGACTGGACGCCGGCCGGCCACCTCGACATCGGCGGCGGCACCGGCGCGGCGGTCTGGGCGGCCCGCGCGGTGTGGCCCGCGCCGCGCCCGACGACGGTCCTCGACTGGTCGGAGGCGGCGCTGGCACTCGGCCGCGAACTGGCCGCGGCGGACGGCCAGTTGAAGGAGTCGGTCAGCTGGGAACGCGCGCGCATCGGCTCCCACCGGCCCTTCGACGCCGTCGGCCTGGTGACGATCTCGTACGTCCTGAAGGAACTGACGGACGCCGACCGGGCCGCGGTGGTCGACGCCGCGGCCGAGGCCGCCACGGATGCCGTCGTCGTCATCGAACCCGGCACCCCCGACGGCTACGCCCGGATCATCGGGGCCCGCGACCGGCTGATCGCCGCGGGCTTCCACGTCGCGGCGCCCTGCCCGCACAGCGCCCCCTGCCCGATCACCCCGGGCGAGGACTGGTGCCACTTCTCGGCCCGGGTCAGCCGCTCGTCCCTGCACCGCCAGGTCAAGGGCGGCTCACTGGCGTACGAGGACGAGAAGTTCTCCTACGTGGCCGCGACCCGCTTCCCCCCGGCCCCGGTCCCGGCCCGGGTGGTCAGGCGCCCCCAGATCCGCAAGGGCCAGGTGCTCCTGGACCTCTGCGTACCGCAGGGCGCCCTGACCCGGACGACGGTGACGAAGAAGCACGGGGACGCCTACAAGGCGGCCCGCGACGCGGACTGGGGAGACGGCTGGACTCCTTAGGGCCTGTCGCCAAATTCCCCTCTGCCCGGCGCCGCCCGGCACGCACTCTCGCCGCGCCGGGCGCAAAGCCGAGTACGCCCCGAACGAGGCCCTGCACCCGGCCCGCCGAGAGCACGCACCGAACGCCGCCGGGCCGCCCTCCGGGCGACGAGGGGAGTGTGAAGACAGGCCTTAGGGCCAATGCCGTTGCCTTAGCCGCGATCTTGGTGCGTGCACCCCCGAGCGAAGGCGCGGCGCGCATCCTGGTGTCATTCTCAAGAACCGCAGGAGTCCACCGTGCCACGGCGGTTCATGAGCCTGGGGCGACGAAGGGCAAGATCGCCCGTAACGCAACGGCATTGGCCTTAGGGCAACCGGCTCAGCGGAGTTCGAGCGTGCAGCACTTCACGCTCCCGCCCCCCTTCAGCAGCTCCGACAGGTCCATGGAGACCGGCACGAACCCCCGTTCCCTGAGCGGCCCGAAGAGTCCGACCGCGCCCTGCGGCACCAGCACGTTCCGCCCGTCGGAGACCGAGTTCAGGCCGAAGGCGACCGCGTCGGGCTCCTCGGCGATCAGCGCGTCGGGGAACAGCCGCCGCAGCACCTCCCGGCTCCCCGCCGAGAACGCCGCCGGGTAGTACATGACCTCGTCCGCCGCGTCGTCCAGGACGGCCAGCGCCGTGTCCAGGTGGTAGAAGCGCGGGTTCACCAGATCGAGCCCGATGACCGGCCGCGCGAAGAACTCCTGCGCCTCCCCGTGCGACAGCGGCGAGGCCCGGAACCCGCGCCCCGCGAGCAGGTACGACGCGGTGACGGCGAAGTCGCCCTCGCCCTCGTTGACGTGCGCGGGTTCGTGCACGTCGGCGTACCCGTGCGCACGGAACCAGTCCAGGTGGGCGGCGGCCTCCGGCTCCCGCTCCGGGTACGCGAACCGCGCCCCGAGCACCCGCCCGTCCACCACGGTCGCCCCGTTCGCGGCGAAGACCATGTCGGGCAGCGCGGGCCGCGGGTCGAGCACCTCCACGGTGTGGCCGAGCGCGCGGTACCGGTCGCGCAGGTCCTCCCACTGCGCCACGGCGAGCGGGACGTCGACGGGTTTCGCCGGGTCCATCCACGGGTTGATCGAGTAGGTGACTTTGAAGTGTGCCGGTGGGCACATCAGATAGCGCCGGGGTGTGGCGTGCCGTTCGACGGAACACCCGGAGTACGAGATACGCAATGAGGGCTCCTCACGACCGCAGGGTCTGTTGCGCCCATGGTGCGGTCGGAGGAGCCCTCGGGGCTGTGCACCGAACGGGTGGTTCCCGTCGGGTACCGGGTCACGAGACGTCGTCGGTGCCGCGCCTCTCCTGCAACTTCCGCAACAGCTCCCGCTTCTGTGCCACGGGATCGGTGCCACCGCCGCCCACTTGGCCGCTCCGGCCGCCGCCGCGCAGCGCCTTGCGGGAGAGCGTGCGACGGGTACCGCCGACGCCCAGCATGCCGCCTGCTCCACCTCGGGTCATGACGTACTCCTCTGCCGTTCTCCGCCGCTCCTGAGGCTTGACGATACGTATCGTCTCGCCAAGTTGACGCTCCCCACTTTGAACGAGACGTACCGTCTTGTCAAGATGTATCGAGACGGGACGTCTCGCCTCGCGCGCTGCTACATTCGAACCATGTCAGCCACGACCAGCCGGACCCCGAAGAAGACGGCCCCCGACTCCACCCGCCGCAGCGAGCGTTCGCGCCGCGCGATCTACGACGCCGCCCTCGCCCTGGTCGGCGAGATCGGCTACCCCCGCACGACCATCGAGGGCATCGCCGCCCGCGCCGGCGTCGGCAAGCAGACGATCTACCGCTGGTGGGGCTCGAAGGCCGAGGTCCTCATGGAGGCCTTCGTCGACCTCAACGAGCAGAACGCGCGGACCGCCGCCGAGAACCACCCCGACGCCCCCATCGACGCGGCCGGCCTCCCCGACACCGGCGACCTGGAGGCCGACCTCAAGCTGGTGCTGCGCGCCACCATCGACGAGCTCCAGGACCCCCGCTTCGACGCTCCGGCCCGCGCGCTCGCCGCCGAGGGGGTCGCCAACTCCGAGTTCGCCGAGGAGTTCATCGCCAGGCTCCTCATGCCCGGGCTCGACCTGTACGTCGCCCGGCTGCGCGCCGCCCAGGACGCGGGCGACATCCGCGCGGACGTGGACCCCGGGATCGCCCGCGACCTCTTCGTCTCGCCGCTCGCCCAGCGCTGGCTGCAGCTCACGGGCCCGCTCGACCACGCGTACGCCGACAAGCTCGTCGAGTACGCCCTCTACGGGATCAGCGCCCGCCCGAGGCCCGGGGCGTAGCCGCGAGCAGGCCCGGCGCGTCCGTGATGACCCCGTTGCAGCCCAGGCGCAGCACCCGGTCCCGCTCGCCCGGCGTGTTCACGGTGTGCGCCCACACGCGCGGCACCCCGGACCTGACGGCCCGTACGAGATCCACGTCACGCGCCTTGTAGTCCATGTCCAGGACATCGACGTAGCGGGCCCAGTCCTCGGGCCGGTCGAACCTCATCTGCTGGGCGGAGCGCCACAGTTGGGAGATCAGGCCGAGCCGGTGCGCGCGCTCGGCGACGGCCGGGAGGTTGGAGTTGACCA
Source organism: Streptomyces sp. NPDC050264 (assembly GCF_040655895.1). Classification (NCBI taxonomy): domain Bacteria; kingdom Bacillati; phylum Actinomycetota; class Actinomycetes; order Kitasatosporales; family Streptomycetaceae; genus Streptomyces; species Streptomyces sp. NPDC050264. The sequence continues at coordinate 138,715 of NZ_JBFAKV010000001.1, read as the reverse complement.
GCACCGAGCGGGTCAGGCCGCGGGCGCGGATCAGCCGGGCGAGCCCGACGAGGCTCCGGGGGTCCTTGGCCTCCAGCATCAGTACGCTCCGGCCGCCGAACCGGTCGAGCACCTCCGCGACCGTCGGCACCTGCTCCGGGAGCCAGATGCCCGGCAGTGACGTCTTCGGCCGCACCAGTACGCCCTCCCATCGCGCCCGGTCCAGTGCGCCCACCGGGCCCCGCGAGTAGGTCGTCCGGTCCAGGGTCGGGTCGTGCATGACGACGAGGGTGCCGTCGCGCAGCATCCTCGTATCGAAGTCGAGGACCTGGGCGGTGCCCCGTCGGAGCGCCGCCGCCAGCCCCGACGTGCTGTTCTCCGGCACCTCCAGGGCGCCGCCCCGGTGTGCCGTGTACGTGACGCGGGGCAGGGCGTCCGCTGTCGGCGTCCTCTCGCTGCCGGAGTCCAGCGGGAACGCGAAGGCCAGAACGGCCAGGGAGAGGGCGCCGGAGGCGGCGACGACCGGCACGGTCCTGCTGGCGAGGGTGACCATGGCGAACAAGGTAGGCAGACAAATGCGCGCAAATCTGGCAATGACACCCTGTGGCCTCCCGGGAAGCAGGATGGTGCGACCATGGGGGCCCGGGGTTCACCCGGGCCCGGCACGACGGCGATGGTGTGGTGAGGGGATAGATGGGCGCGGAGCACGGTGACGGCGCACGTACGGGGCTTGGCAGGTTCGCCCAGTGGCTGAAGTCGGGCAGGGGCCCGAAGGAGTCCACGGCCGACGTCGACCGGGAGTCCCTGTTGCTCGCCGCTGCCGCCGCCGGACTGCCGCTGGCACCGGCCGCCTACCCCTCCGACTACCGATGTTCCTGCAACCGCATCGGCTGTCCGACGCCCGGCCGGCACCCCGTCTCCTTCGCCTGGCAGACCCAGTCCACGACGGACCGCGCGCAGATCGAGCGCTGGGCCAGGCATCAGCCGCAGGCCAACTTCATCACCGCGACCGGCATGGTCCACGACGTCCTGGACGTACCGCTGGAAGCCGGCCGCGAGGCGCTGGAGCGCCTGCTGTCGCAGGGCATCGACGTCGGCCCCGTGGCCGAGTCCGGCGGCGACCGCATGCTCTTCTTCACGGCGACGCGCGGTACGCCCGAGGATGAGGACGAGTGGTGGCCCTGCGAGCTGGACTGCCACCCCGAGACCATGGACGAGCACCCCGGCCTGCGCTGGCACTGCCGCGGCTCGTACGTCCTGGTCCCCCCGGCCCGGCTCCCCGCCGACCGCTCGGTGGACTGGCTGCGCGGACCTGAGCACCCCCTGCCGGACCCGCTGACCCTGCTGGAAACACTCACCGACGCCTGCGCCCGCCACGCGGGAGCGGAACCGGACTACACGTCGGCCTGGTAGCAATCGAGCCCCGCCGGATCAAGCCCCTCCGGAGCTTGAGGAGCGGGGTCCGGGGCAGAGCCCCGTGACGCCCACGTCAACGCCGCAAGAGGTCAGGACCCCTCAGCAGTAGTAATCCCCTCGACCCGGTTCAACACCCGCACCCCACCCCCCGCGGAACCGGCCGCCGGAACAATCGCAGCCTGGTTCGACACGTACCCGTACGTCGCGGACTGCTTCGCGTCGCCGGACATCAGCGCCTTCACGCTCGGGCTGATCGTGGGCAGATCACTGCCCGGCGACGCGGTCTGCTTCTCGTAGCGCCGCGTCGTGAAGAAGGCGAGCGCCCCGCCGTCCTCGGTGCGCAGCGCGACCGGCGCGTAGTCACCGGACGTGAGCGGTTCGTCGATGAACTGCGTGGCGAGGCCGGGCCGGGTGCTCTTCTGCCGGGACGCGCGCCATTCGGAGGTGTTCGCCCCGTCCGCGAATCCGTCGCCACCGTCCTTGAGATACCCGGTGTACTTCTCGCTCAGGTCGGCGGGGCGCATCGCGAGCCCCTTGGCGTCGGGGGAGACGGCCTCGCCCCAGCCGTCCGCGTCCTTCTTGAACTCGGGGACGGTGTCGCCCCTGAACAGCGTCAGATACGAGACCGCCCACGGCTCGTCGACGGCGTTGCGGGTGAAGACCATGACCCAGCGGGAGTCGGGGACCCGGCTGTTGTCGCTGTCGACGACGAACCAGCGCGGCCAGCCGGCCTTCTTCGGGATCGTGAAGTGGGCATCGGTGAGCTTCAGCTGCGCGTACTTCGGGTTGCCCTTGGGGCTCACCACGTGGCCCGCCTTCAGCTTGGCCGCGTCGATCGCGCCGAGCGCCCCGGTGACGTACTTCGCGTCGGCGTCCCGGTCGTTCGTTCTGTCCGCCTTGTTGTACGCGGCGACGAAGGTGTCCAGGGCGCGTGCGGCCTGCGCCTTCGTGGTCGTGGGGACGACCTCGAGCTCTCCGTGCACGGTCACGCAGCCGCTCGCCGTGAGGGACAGCACGACCGCCGCTGCCGCCGCCGCGACGGGTCTGCCGAGCCCGATCCTGACCTCGCTCATGACGTTGCTCTCACCTTCCCCTTCCCGGGGCCGAACCCTACCGGGAAGAAGAAGCGCGCAGTGCCTCGCCCCTGCGGGACAGCAGTCCGGGCGGCGCGAAGAACAGCGCCAGTGTCGGCACCAAGTACACGAGCCAGACGACGACTTGGAGGACCGTCGGGTCGGGCTGGAAGTTGAGGACGCCCTTCAGGAGCGTGCCCAGCCAGCCGTCGGGGGCGATCGTGCCGCTGATGTCGAACGCCAGGTTGTTCAGGCCGCCGATGAAGTCGGCCTCCTGAAGGTCGTGGAAGCCGTACGCGAGGACGCCCGCGGCCACGACGACCAGCATGGCGCCGGTCCACGTGAAGAACTTCGCCAGGTTGATCCTGAGCGCGCCCCGGTAGAACAGCCAGCCGAGCAGCACCGCCGTGGCCAGGCCGAGCAGCGCGCCGGCCACCGGCTCCATCGTGCCGTTGCTGGTGGCGTGCACCGCCGTCCATACGAACAGCGACGTCTCCAGGCCCTCCCGGCCGACGGCGAGGAACGCCGTGACGACCAGCGCGGCCGTGCCCGTGCGCAGCGCCGTCTCCAGTCTGTCGCCCAGCTCGGTCTTCAGGTGCCGGGCGGTGCGCCGCATCCAGAACACCATCCACGTCACCAGGCCGACGGCGACGATCGACAGCGAACCGCCGAGCGCCTCCTGCGCCTTGAACGTCATCTCCTGCGAGCCGAACTCCAGACCCGCGCCGAACGCCAGCGCCACGAACACGGCGGCACCGACCCCCAGCCACACCGGCTTCAGGGCGTCTCTGCGGTCCGTCTTCACCAGGTACGCGACGAGGATGCAGACGATGAGGCTCGCTTCGAGCCCCTCGCGCAGACCGATCAGATAGTTCGCGAACATCCCTCAGGCCCCGTTCTCTGCGTGCTCTGTGTTCTCGAAGAGGCCGCGGCCCCACCACTCCTTGCCGTCCCGCACCCCCGGCGGGACCGCGAACACCGCCGAACCCACGTGCTGGATGTACTCGTTGAGCGCGTCGCCCGACGACAGGCTCCGCTGCACCGGGATGAACCCCTCGCGCACGTCCTTCTGGTACGCGAGGAAGAACAGCCCGGCGTCCAGGCGGCCCAGGCCGTCCGTGCCGTCGGTGAACGAGTAGCCGCGGCGCAGGATCGTCGCGCCGTGGTTGGTGTCGGGGTGCGCGAGCCGCACATGAGCGTCCGGTTTCATCGCCTTGAGGAACGGCTCGTCGCGCTCGTGGGCCTTGCCGACCGGTGCGCCCTTGCCCTTGTCGCGGCCGAACACGTCCTCCTGCTCCTGCAGCGACGTACGGTCCCAGGTCTCGATGTTCATCCGGATGCGCCGGGCGACCAGGTACGAACCGCCGCGCATCCACCCGGCGTCGGTCACCCACACGTGCTCGTCGAGCCGCTTCGTCTCGGTGCCCGCGATGTTGCGGGTGCCGTCCTTGAAGCCCATCAGGTTACGAGGGGTCTGCGCGTCCGGGGTCGTCGACGACGTCTTGCCGAAGCCGAGCTGCGACCAGCGGATGGCGACCTTGCCGAAGCCGATCCGGGCCAGATTGCGGATGGCGTGCACGGCGACCTGCGGATCGTCGGCGCAGGCCTGCACGCACAGGTCGCCGCCGCTGCGGGCCCTGTCGAGGTTGTCGCCGGGGAACTTCGGCAGCTCCACCAGCGCCTCGGGCCGCCGCCCGGCTATCCCGAACGTCGTCCCGTACGACTCGAAGAGCGAGGGCCCGAAGCCGATCGTCAGCGTGAGCCGGGAGGGCTTGAGGCCGAGCGCCTCGCCGGTGTCGTCCGGCGGCGCCTCGGCGAGTCCGCCGTACGCGCCGTCGCCGACCGCGCGCCCCTCGGTCATCAGCGCGGCGGCCTTCGTCCAGTCCTTCAGGAGCTGTACGAACTCCTCGCGGTCGTCCGTCTTCACGTCGAACGCCGCGAAGTGCAGCCGGTCCTGCACGGCGGTGGCGATGCCGGCCTGGTGCGCGCCGTGGAACGGCACCGCGCCGCCCGACTCGGCGGCGGGCCGCATGTCGTCGCCGTCCGAACGGGTCAGTGCGACGGCGCCACCCGTGGCCGCGGCGCCGAGCGCGAGCCCGGCGCCGCCGACAGCGAGCAGTGAACGCCTGGACGGGGCAGGGGAGTTGTCCGTCATGGCGGGGCCCTCTGTGTTCTCTTCGCTCACGTGGTGGCTACTTGACGACGGCGGCGGCCAGCTTCGACAGCGGCTCCGCGAGAGCGTTGACGGCGTCGGACAGCTCCTTCTGGTCCGCCTTGCCGACCTTGTCGTAGGAGATGAAGACGTACGAGTCCGCGTCCTCGTGCTTGTCCTGGCGGTAGGTGTCGAGGAGCTTGTCGAGCGCGGCGAACTGCTTGTCGAGCTCCTTGGCCAGCGCCGGGTCGTTCTTCGAGGCGACCGGCTTGAGCAGGTCGTACGCCTTCTCGGCGCCCTCGACGTTGGCCTTGAAGTCGACGAGGTCGGTGTGCGAGTAGCGCTCCTCCTCGCCGGTGACCTTGCCGGTGGCGACCTCGTCGAGGAGCTCCTTGGCGCCGTTGGCCATCGAGGTCGGGGTGATCTCGGCCTTGCCGACGCGCTGCTGCCAGCTGGTGAGGTCCTTGTCGAGCTGCGTGGCGAGGGACTTCTCGGCCCCGCCGATCTTCTTGTCCTGCCACAGCGCCTTCTCCAGGCGGTGCCAGCCGGTCCACTTCTGACCCTCTTCGAGGCCGTCGGCGCGGGCGTCGGTCTTCGGGTCGATGTTGCCGAACGACTCGGCGACCGGCTCGGTGCGCTCCCAGCCGATGCGCGAGGGCGCGTACGCCTTCTTGGCGGCGGCCAGATCGCCCTTGCGGACCGCGTCCGTGAAGGTCTTCACCCGGGGCAGCGTCTCGTCGGCCTGCGTCTGGGCGTAGGCGCGGTAGTCGGCGACCGCCTTGTCCAGCTTCGGGTCGCGCTGGGCGACCTTGCCGCCGGTGACCTTGACGTCCTGGCGGTGGCCCGTGCCCTTCATGCCGGGGATGCAGGCGATCCGGTAGTCGCCGCTCTTCACCTCGGCGGTCAGGGTGTGCTTGGTGCCGGGGCCGATGTTCTCGCGCTCGGAGACGATGCGGTCGTCGGGGAAGAGGATCTCGACCTCGGTGACGCGCGAGCCCTTGTTCTCGACGGCCAACTCGACGTGTCCGGCGGGGAACCGGGTCTTCGAGACCTCGCAGCTGTCGTCGGTGGCGGTCACCTTGATGGCGCCGGAGCCACCCTTGGCGTCGCTCTTCTCGGTGCAACCCGTGACAGCGGTCAGGGCCGCCACCGCGGCGACGGCGGTGGCGACAGAGAGGCGAACGGCTCGCATGGGGGCTCCAAAGGAAGTGCACAGCTTCTGCTAAGGCGGCCCTAACTTATATGAGGCTTGCCTAAGTACTACCCGCCGGCACCGTGATTCACCTCTCATGAAAACCGCCTGGTCGCGCCACGGATACAAGCGACCCTCGGGCGACCCAGAGGACGGTCAAGGGGCAGTCAAGCGGCGGTCGGTGCGTGCGTGGTTCACTTTTCCGGTGCGCTACTTGGACTACTCGGACTACGACGTACTGAACGTGTTCTGCGGGCCCGACGGCCGCCACGGCAACGGGCTCGGAGTCGTGCGTGAGGGAGCCGACGTGCCCGGCAGGGCGCAACGGCAGGCCTTCGCGGGCAAGTTGGGCTTCAGCGAGACGGTGTTCGTCGACGACCCCGAGCGCGGCGTCATCGACATCTACACGCCGACCCTGCGCCTCCCCTTCGCCGGGCACCCCTGCGTCGGCACCGCCTGGCTGCTCGACGTCCCCGAACTGGTCGTCCCCGCCGGCGTCGTCGGGGCCCGCCTCGACGGCGAGTTCAGCTGGATCGAGGCCCGCCCCGAATGGGCCCCGCCGCGCACGCTGCGGCAGTTCGGCTCGGCTGCGGAGGTGGACGCGCTGCCGGTGCCGCCGTCGGGGGAGTGGATCTACGCCTGGGCCTGGGAGGACGAGGCCGCGGGCCGGATCAGGGCCCGCGGGTTCCCGGGCCGCGACGACGGCATCACGGAGGACGAGGCGACGGGCGCGGCCGCACTCCTGCTGACCGCCCACCTGGACCGGGCCCTCAACATCCACCAGGGCCGGGGCTCACAGATCCTGACGGCCCCGCAGCCGGAGGGCTTGATCGAGGTGGGCGGCCGGGTACGCCTTTCAGGCCCCGCCGACTGAGCCCCTCCGACTGAGCCCCTCCGGCGATTGAGGAGCGGGGTCCGGGGCGGAGCCCCGTAACGGTGCGCCTTACGCGGCCGCGGAAAACTCCTCACCGAGCGCCCGGAACACGGCCGTGTTCAAAGCGAAAGCAGCCTTGCACTCAGCAACAACCCGCTGCTGCTCCAACTCGTCGACGCCGATCCCGTCGAGCAGCTCGCGATACGCCCGCTTGAACGCGGCGGGGTTCCCGACCCCCTCGAACACGTAGAACCGGACGCCGTCCCCCTTGCGCGCGAACCCCCACGTGCGCTCCGCCTTGTCGCGGATGATCTGGCCGCCCGACAGATCGCCCAGGTAGCGCGTGTAGTGGTGCGCCACATACCCGGCGGGCCAGGACGCCGCGCACTCCTCGACCCGCGCCGCGTACGCCACCGTGGCCGGCAGCGCGGAGACCTTCTCGCGCCAGCCGGCGCCCCGCAGATGCGCGAGGTCACGCTCCAGCTCGGGCAGGCGCAGCAGTTCCGGCTGGATGAACGGACCCGCGACCGGGTCGTCCGCCAGCCGCTCCATGCCGCCCTCAAGTGCGCGGTAGACGAACCACAGTTGCTCCGTGTACCGCGCGTAGGCGTCCACGCCGAGGCTGCCGCCGAGCAGGTCGCTCATGAACGTGGACGTCTCCGCCTCCGTGTGCTGCTCGTGCGAGGCGGTGCGGATGAGAGTGGAGAACGGGGTGTCCATGAGGCCTCCGCCAACGGGGTCTAGGTAGGTTAGCCTTACCTAAGATATCAGGCTTCCCGACATCCTGTCGGTAAAAACGTACCCCGCTTTTCCGATCAAGGGAACGTAGGACGGCGCACGCGAAGAGCCCGCCCCGGAAAGGGACGGGCTCATGCGACAGGGGAGGCGCCGGAGGACGGACGCGACCGGCTACGGCAGCGTCAGGATCTCCGTACCCGTCTCCGTGACCACCAGCGTGTGCTCGAACTGAGCCGTCCGCTTACGGTCCTTGGTGACGACGGTCCAGCCGTCGGCCCACATGTCGTACTCGTACGTGCCGAGCGTCAGCATCGGCTCGATCGTGAACGTCATGCCGGGCTGGATCACCGTCGTCGCGTGCGGGCTGTCGTAGTGCGGGACGATCAGACCCGAGTGGAACGACGAGTTGATGCCGTGCCCGGTGAAGTCGCGCACGACGCCGTAGCCGAAGCGCTTGGCGTACGACTCGATGACGCGGCCGATGATGTTGATCTGGCGGCCCGGCTTCACGGCCTTGATGGCCCGCTCCAGGGACTCGCGGGTGCGCTCGACGAGCAGCCGCGACTCCTCGTCGGTGTTTTCCGGGTCGCCCACCAGATACGTGGCGTTGTTGTCACCGTGCACGCCGCCGATGTACGCCGTCACGTCGAGGTTGATGATGTCGCCCTCGCGCAGCACCGTGGAGTCGGGGATGCCGTGGCAGATGACCTCGTTGACGCTTGTGCAGAGCGATTTGGGGAAACCGCGATATCCGAGCGTCGAGGGGTAGGCACCGTGGTCGCACATGTACTCGTGCGCGACGCGGTCCAGCTCGTCCGTGGTGACGCCCGGGGCGATCGCCTTCGCTGCCTCGGCCATGGCACGTGCGGCGATCCGGCCCGCGACGCGCATCGCCTCGACCGTCTCCGGGGTCTGGACCTCCGGGCCCTTGTACGGCGTCGGCGCGGGCTTGCCGACGTACTCGGGGCGCCGGATGTTTCCGGGCACGGAACGGATGGGGGACTGCTCCCCCGGTACGAGGACGGTGGGTGACGACTGCGTCGACTGGCCAGACATGCCAGCGAGTGTAACGAGGCGCCGTGGGGGACCATGGCCCTGACGAGAGGAGTCGATGTGGCCCTGTTCAAGAAGCGGACCGTCGGAAAGCCGGGCGAGTGGTACTACTGCCTGGAGCACCAGAAGGTCGAGGAGGGGCCCGAGTGCCCCGCCAAGGACCGGTTCGGGCCGTACGCGTCCCGCCAGGAGGCGGAGCACGCGATGGCCACCGCCCGGGAGAAGAACCTCCAGTGGGAGAACGATCCGCGGTGGCACGACGCGTCGGCGCGCGGCGAGGACGACCAGGGGTAGCGGCCGCTGCCGGCGCGCCGTCACCAGCGGGCGGGTGGCGGCGCCGTCAGGTGGTCCGCGAGGCGGGACAGGCGGTCGCGGAAGCCGCGGCGGCTGCGCGCGGCCGGCACCGCGTTCTCCCCGGCCGCCGCGCTGACCAGGTGCTGCACCGTGTCGAGGTCGAGGTCGGTGTCGCCGGGCACGGTCAGCCCGTCGTGCGCCATGGCGTGCAGATCGCCGTTGCCCGCGGGGCCGGCGTCGAGCGCGAGGACCGTCGCACCGGCCCGGCGGGCGTCGTGCACCCGCTCCAGGAGCGGCGCGCCCACCGTGTCCGGCGTCACCACGAGCAGCGTCTCGCCGCGCCGGGCCGCCGCGAGCCGGCCGAGCCCGACCGCCAGATGGGCCGGATCCTCGGGCCGCGCCGCGTGCCGCACCAGCGTCGGGGCCAGCTCGGGGGTGCCCGACCAGGCAGCCTCGTCCACCAGGTGCGCCGCGAGATGCCACGGCTCGTACGCGGCGGAGCCCACCAGCAGCAGCCCCCCGCCATGGGCCGCCACCGAGGAGCGCAGCGCCCCGGCGAAGCGACGGGTGGCGGCGGGCCACTCGGTCCCGGCGAGGACCTCGCGCAGCAGGGCTACTCGTACGGCGTCCATGGGGTGGCATGGTGCCTCAACCGTCGCCCGTGTTCGGCTCGTTCGCCGGAAGAACGCTCGTACGGCTGAAGTTCACCCGGAGTTATTTCCGGCGGGAAGCATGGCGGGCATGCCCGCCACAGGAGCGTTGCCCGAGCCGCCGGTGATCCCCGATACCTCCGTGCCGTTCCGCGCCGGACAGGACGGCTACGCCGGCTTCCGCATCCCGGCCGTCGTGTCCGCCGCCGACGGAACACTCCTCGCCTTCTGCGAGGCCCGGCGCGCCTCCAGCGCGGACAGCGGCGACATCGACCTGGTGCTGCGCCGCTCCACGGACGGCGGCCGCGGCTGGGGCCCGCTCCAGGTCGTCGCCTCCAACGGCCGTGATCTGGCGGGCAATCCGGCGCCCGTCGTCCTCGCCTCCGGACGCGTCCTGCTCGTCCACGTGCGCAACGCGGCCGCCGCCACCGAGGACGCCATCCGTCGCGGGCGGGTCACGGCCGCCGACGGACGGCGCGTCTGGGTCACGTACAGCGATGACACGGGGCTGACCTGGAAGCCCGCACGGGAGATCACCGCGCAGACCAAGAGGGCGAGCTGGCGCTGGTACGCCACCACGCCCGGCCACGCCGTGCTCACCCGCGAAGGCCGCGTCGTCGTCCCGGCCAACCACTCGCTGCCGCCGGCCGGCAGCGACACCGGGACCGAGGGAAAGTACAACGGCGGGCACTGCCTGCTCAGCGACGACGACGGCGCGACCTGGCGCATCGGATACGTCGACGACGGGGCGGCCGCCACCGACGGCCTGATGAACCCCAACGAGACGACCGCCGCCCAACTCCCCGACGGGCGGCTCTACTTCAACACCCGCAACGACTCACCGGCCCCCGGCACCCGCGCCGACGCCTGCTCCCTGGACGGCGGCGAACGGCTGGTCAAGCCCTTCCGGCCGCAGGCGGGCCTCGTCGGACCGGTCGTCGAGGGCAGCCTGCTGCACCTCGGCGACCCGGACGTGCTGCTCTTCGCGGGCCCCGCCGACCCGGACCTGCGCGCCCTGATGACCGTGCGCCGCAGCCTCGACGGCGGCGTCACCTGGAGCCCCGTCCACACCGTCGACGGGCTGCCCGCCGCCTACTCCGACCTCGTCCGCGCCGACGACGACACCGTCGGCCTGCTCTACGAGACCGGGGACTTCTCCGCGTACGAGACGATCACCTTCCGGCGGATCCCCGTGGCCGCTCTCACCGGGCCGAACCGCCGCTGAGTAAGGTCGCTCCATGACTTCCAGTGACAGTACCGACAGCGCACAGAACGCCCCGAAGGCCCCCGCCAAGGACCCCTGGGACCTGCCCGACGTGTCCGGGCTCGTCGTCGGCGTGCTCGGCGGCACCGGACCGCAGGGCAAGGGACTCGCCTACCGGTTCGCCCGCGCGGGCCAGAAGGTGATCATCGGCTCCCGCGCCGCCGACCGCGCGGCCGCCGCCGCCGACGAACTGGGCCAGGGCATCGAGGGCGCCGACAACGCCGAGTGCGCGCGGCGCAGCGACATCGTGATCGTCGCCGTGCCCTGGGACGGGCACGGCCCGACCCTGGAGGCGCTGCGCGAGGACCTCGCCGGCAAGCTCGTCGTCGACTGCGTCAACCCGCTCGGCTTCGACAAGAAGGGCGCGTACGCGCTCAAGCCCGAGGAGGGCAGCGCCGCCGAGCAGGCCGCCGCCCTGCTGCCCGACTCGCGCGTCACGGCCGCCTTCCACCATCTGTCGGCCGTGCTGCTCGCCGACCCGGCGGTCGAGGAGATCGACACGGACGTGATGGTCCTCGGTGAGGTCCGCGCCGACACCGACCTCGTCCAGGCGCTGGCCGGCCGCATCCCCGGCATGCGCGGCGTCTTCGCGGGCCGCCTGAGGAACGCCCACCAGGTCGAATCCCTGGTCGCGAACCTCATCTCCACCAACCGCCGGTACAAGGCGCACGCGGGCCTGCGCGTCACGGACGTATAACACCGAATCTTTATACTTTCCGTACGTTCAGGGCGCCTTCAGGCGTCGGCGGGGCATGGGGGACACTGGTCGGCGAAGACCGAGCCGTGCCGTATTGGAGCCGACCCCATGCCCCGCATCGCCCTTTTCGCCCTCGTCGTCTGCGTCCTCGCTGTCGCGGCGGCGGTGGTGTCCTTCGTAGAGGGCAGCTTCCTCGGGATCGTGTGGGTCCTCATCGCGGGCATCACGTCGAACATGACGTGGTTCTACGTGCGCAAGGCCAAGGCCGAGAAGGCGGAGCGGTCCGGGTCGTCGACGACTACTGCTGTGTGAAGGTCGGGATCTGCGGGGTGCCCTGCCAGAACTGGTAGAACTGGCGCCCCCAGTAGGTGTCCCACTCGGTCACGCCGAGCGAGCGCAGCACCGCGTTGATCGCGTCGAAGAAATACGCGTTGACCTCGGGGATCCACAGGATCGCGAAGACCGCGAGCAGCCCGAACGGTGCGAACGGCTCCACCTGCCGCTTGATGCCGTACGACAGCCAGGGCTCGATGACCCCGTACCCGTCGAGCCCCGGGATCGGCAGGAAGTTCAGGATCGCGGCCGTCACCTGCAGCAGCGCCAGGAATCCGAGCGCGTAGCGGAACGTGTCCGGTACCCCGTCCAGCGCGTGCAGCCAGAACGGTGCCGTGCAGACGATCGCGAACAGTACGTTCGTCAGCGGCCCCGCCGCCGAGATCAGGCTGTGCTTCCAGCGGCCCTGGATGCGGCCCCGTTCGATGAAGACCGCGCCGCCGGGCAGGCCGATCCCGCCCATGATCACGAAGAGGACCGGGAGCACGATGCTGAGCAGGGCATGGGTGTACTTCAGCGGGTTCAGGGTCAGATAGCCCTTCGCGCCGATCGAGATGTCGCCGCTGTGCAGCGCCGTGCGCGCGTGCGCGTACTCGTGCAGGCACAGGGAGACGATCCACGCCGCCGTCACGAAGAGGAACACGGCGAAGCCGGGCTGCGAGGCGTAGTCCGTCCACACCGCCCAGCCGGACACGGCCGCGACCGCGACGATGCCGAGGAAGACGGGACTGATCCTGCTGTCGCCGCGACGGGATGTGGCGGTGGTCATGGGGTGGAGCTCCCGGGGTCGCTGGTCTGGGGCGTCACTGAACGTACCCGCACTGCACGGGGAACGTGTCGGGATGTGGCGGGAGTTCCGGGCGCCGCCGGCCGCCGTTCCCGCGGCCGTGCCGTTCTTGGTGCCCCGCCCACGGGACAGCGGTGACAATAGGGCCGTGCGCTACCGCATCCTCGGCACCACTCAGGCACTCCGCGACGACGGCACGGCCGTCCCCGTCGGCGGGGCGCGGCTGCGCGCCCTGCTCACGGTGCTGGCCCTGCGGCCGGGCCGGGCCGTACCGGCGGGCGTGCTCGTCGACGAGGTGTGGGGCGCCGATCCGCCCGCCGACGCGCCCGGCGCGCTGCAGGCCCTCGTCGGGCGGCTGCGCCGGGTCCTGGGCCCCGGGGCGATCGCCTCCGCCGACGGCGGGTACCGGCTCGCCGCGTCGGCCGAGGAGATCGACCTGTTCCGTTTCGAGCGGCTCACCGCCGACGGCGCCCGCGCCTTCGCCGACGGCAACCCGGCCAAGGCCGCCGAGGTGCTGGACGAGGCGCTCGCCCTGTGGCGCGGGCCCGCCCTCGCCGACCTGCCCGACCGCGCCGCCGACGCCGCCCGCTGGGACACCCGCCACCTGGACGCGCGCCGCACCCGGCTCGCCGCCCGCCTCGCCCTGGGCCGGGCCGAGGAGACGCTGGCGGAGCTGACCGCCCTGTGCGACGCGCACCCGCTGGACGAGCCGCTCCAGGCGCTGCGGCTGCGGGCCCTGCGCGACACCGGCCGGGCCGCCCAGGCGCTCGCCGCCTACCAGGACATACGCGTCGCCCTCGCCGACCGGCTCGGTACCGACCCGGGGCCCGAACTCCGTGCCCTGTACGAGGATTTGCTGGATCCCGTCGCCCTCCCGGCGGACGACGCCCCCGGCCGGGCACGGCCCGCACCGCCGCCGGGCAACCTCCGCGCACGCCTCACCTCGTTCGTCGGCCGCGGCGGCGACATCGACGCCATCCGGGCCGACCTCGGCAGGGTCCGCCTGGTCACGCTGCTGGGCCCCGGCGGCGCCGGCAAGACCCGCCTCTCGCAAGAGGTGGCCGAGGGCCTGACCGACTCCGCGCCGGACGGCGTCTGGCTCGTCGGGCTCGCCCCCGTGAGCGACCCGGACGCCGTGCCGGAAGCCGTCGTCAGCGCGCTCGGTGCGCGCGAGACGGTACTGCGCGGCGCGGGCGCCGAGGAGCTGCGCGCCGCGAGCGAGCGGCACGGCGACGATCCGCTCGTCCGGCTCGCCGAGCACTGCGCGGACCGCCGCATGCTGGTCATCCTCGACAACTGCGAGCACGTCATCGGCGCCGCGGCCGCCCTCGCCGAGGACCTGCTGGCCCGCTGCCCCGGCGTCACCGTCCTCGCCACCAGCCGTGAACCCCTCGGCGTACCGGGGGAGTCGCTGTACCCGGTGGAGCCGCTGCCCGAGCCGTACGCGCTGCGGCTCTTCGGCGAGCGGGGCGCCGCCGTGCGGCCCGGTTTCACCGTCGAACAGTCCGCCGAGACCACGGAGGCCGTCGCCGAGATCTGCCGCCGCCTCGACGGGCTGCCGCTCGCCATCGAGCTGGCCGCCGCCCGGCTGCGGATGCTCACCCCGCGCCAGATCGCCGACCGGCTCGACGACCGGTTCCGGCTGCTCACCTCCGGCGCCCGCACCGCCCTGCCCCGCCAGCAGACGCTGCGCGCCGTCGTCGACTGGTCCTGGGACCTGCTCGACGCCCCCGAGCGCGCCGTCCTCGCCCATCTGTCCGTGTTCAGCGGCGGCTGCGACCTGGCCGCCGCCGAGGCCGTGTGCGGCCCCGACACCCTGGAAGCCCTCGCCTCGCTCGTCGACAAGTCGCTCGTCGTCGCCGCGCCCGACGGGGAGGACGGGGCGATGCGCTACCGGCTCCTGGAGACGGTCGGCGAGTACGCCGGCGAGCGCCTGGACGAGGCCGGGGACCGCGCGGACGCCGAACGCGCCCACCTCACGTACTTCCGTGAACTCGCCCGCACCACCGACCCGTTGCTGCGCGGTCACGGACAGCGCGCGGCCGTCGCCCGCCTGGAGGGCGACTACGAGAACCTGCGCTCCGCCCTGCGTCGCGCCGTCGCGCAGCGGGACGAGCAGGAGGCCATCAGCCTCGTGCTGTCCCTGGCCTGGTTCTGGCAGATGCGGGACCTGCGCACCGAGGCCCGCGCCTGGACGGGGGAGGTCGTCAAGCTGGGCCCCGACCCGTTCGACGGGCCGGTGCGCCCCGCGCCGCCGGTGTACGAGCGCTGCACCGACGTGCCGCCGCCGTTCACCGGCGAGCTGCTCGACGAGGCCCGCCGCCAGGTCCACATCGCCCGCCTCGGCTACATGGACATGGAGATGGACAAGTGGCAGTCGCCGGAGGGGCAGGCGAGGCTGCGCGTCATCCGCGAGACCTACCGCGCCGATCTGCCGCAGGCCTGCCGCCCCCCGGGCAACGTCTGGTACTTCGCGGTCCTGCTGACCGGCCAGATCGAGAAGTTGTACGGCCTCGCCGACGTGACCGTACGCGCCTGCCGCGCCCTCGGCTACGACTGGGAACTCGCGCTCGTTCTGCAACTGCGGGCCAACGTGCTGGCCAACAGCGCGGAGACGGCCGTCCGCGGACTCGTGGACGCCGACGAGTCGCTGGCCCTGTTCACCCGGCTCGGCGACGAGTGGGGCGTCGCCGAGGCGCTCTCCGCGCGCGGTGAGGCCCACGAGAAGCTCGGCCGGTACACCGAGTCCGCCGCCGACTACACCCGCGCCCGGTCCGTCGCCGAGAGCATGGGCGCCCACTCCCAGGCCGCGATCCTCCAGATCAGGCTCGGCCAGGTCTTCATCGAGCAGGGCGCTGGTGAGCGCGGTGAGCAGTTGCTGCGCGACGCCCTGGAGTCCGGCCGCCGGCACACGAACGAGGCCCGGCCCGCCGCCCGGATGTTCCTCGTCGGCCGGCTCGCGGGCACGGGCCGCACCGCCGAGGCGCGTGAGCAACTGGCCGCGCTGCGGGGCGAGTTCAAGGTCGCGGACATCGTCTTCTTCCAGGGCATGACCACCGGTATGGAAGCGATGCTCGACGCCCTCGAAGGACATGCCGAGGAGGCCATCGCAGCGGCGCTGCGGGCCCTGGAACTCGCGAGCGACCCGCTCTCCGGCGTGATCATGCCGAACCTGTCGGCGCTGCACCTGCTCACCGTGGCGCGCGGGCTCGCGCAGCGCGGCCGTCCCGGTGACGTGGAGCTCGCCGCCCGGCTGATCGGCGCGTCCGACGCCTCGCTGTCCTCCCTGTACCACCGGGCCGTGATGGAGCGCGAGTGGCGGACGGACACCGAGGCGGTGGTGCGGGCGCTGCTCGACGACGCGACCTACGAGCGGGCATACGCCGAGGGCGGCGGCCTCTCCGTGGAGGAGGCCACCGCCCTGCTGTGACGCGAACCGACCGGCTGTCCCGGCCCCGGCTCAGCTCTTCTTGGTGAACTTGCGGATCGCGACCGGCGCCATGACCAGCGTCAGGCCCGCCGTCCAGGCGAGCGTCACCCACAGGCCGTGGGCGACCGGGCCGCCGACCATCAGGCCACGGGCCGCGTCCGCGAGACCGGACATCGGGTTGTACTTCGTGAAGCCCTGGAGCCAGCCCGGCATCGACTGGGTCGGCGCGAAGATCGACGAGCCGAACTGCAGCGGCATCATCACCAGGAAGCCCATCGCCTGCACGGACTGGGCGTTCTTCATGGTCACACCGAGGACCAGGAAGATCCACATGATGCCCGAGCCGAAGAGGACGGTCAGACCGACAGCGGCGAACAGGCCGCCCCAGTTGGTGATGTCGAAGCCGACGAGGAGCGCGACGATCATGAGGACCGTCGTGGCGATCAGCAGGCGCAGCAGTTCCACCGAGATCTTGGCGATCAGGACCGAGGCCCGCCCGATGGGCAGGGACCGGAAGCGGTCCATGATGCCCTTGTTGAAGTCCTCGTTGAAGCCCGTGCCGACGCCCTGCGCGATGTTCATGCTCATCATCGCGACCATGCCGGGAATCACGTACTGCACGTACTGCTGCTGACCGCCGCCGAGCGACTGGCCGATCGAGCCGCCGAAGACGTACACGAACAGCAGCGTGAAGACGACCGGCATCAGCACGGCGTCGAACATCGACTCCGGGTCCTGCTTGATCCACAGCAGGTTGCGGCGGACGAGCGCGCCGGTGTGGCGCAGGTGGCCGCGGAGCCCGATCCGGGGGTCGGCGTCGACCTTGATGGTGGGGACGGTCGAGGGGGAGACGGTGGTGGCGCTCATACGGCGACCTCCTCGAGTTCGGGGCGGGCGTCCTGCGGTGCGGACGCCTTCTCGCCGGTGATGGAGAGGAACACCTCGTCCAGGCTGGGCAGTTCGGTGGCGATCGAGCCGATCGTGATGCCGCGCGCGGTGACCGCGCCGACCACGGCGGTGAGCTGCTCGTCGCTGAGGATCGGCACCAGCACGGTGCCGGACTCGGCGTCGACGGTGGCCGTGGCGAGGCCGGTCAGGCCCATGTCGTCGAGGGCGGCCGCGAGCGGGCGCAGCTCCAGCGGGTCGGCCGGGCGGATGCGCAGGGTGCGGCCGCCGACCTTGGCCTTCAGCTCCTCGATGCCGCCGCCCGCGATGACCTGGCCGCGGTCGATGACGGTGAGCTCGGAGGCCAGCCGCTCGGCCTCCTCCATGTACTGGGTGGTGAGCAGCACGGTCACGCCGTCCCGCACCATCCGCTGGACCTCGTCCCACACCTCGTTGCGGGTACGGGGGTCGAGGCCGGTCGTCGGCTCGTCCAGGTAGAGGACGTGCGGGCTGCCGATCATCGACGCCGCGAGGTCGAGACGGCGGCGCATGCCGCCGGAGTACGTCTTCGCGGGCCGGGTCGCGGCGTCGGTGAGCGAGAACCGCTCCAGGAGCGCGTCGGCGCGGGTGCGGGAGTCCTTCCTGGACAGGTCGAGCAGCCGCCCGATCATGTACAGGTTCTCGCGCCCGGAGAGTTTCTCGTCGACCGAGGCGTACTGGCCGGTGAGTCCTATCACGCGGCGCAGTTGGCGGGGCTGGCGCACGGCGTCGTAGCCGGCCACGACCGCGGTGCCGGAGTCGGGGACGATCAGGGTGGAGAGGCAGCGGACGAGGGTGGTCTTGCCGGCGCCGTTCGGGCCGAGTACACCCATCACGGTGCCCTCGTGCACGTCCAGGTCCACACCGTCCAGGGCCTTGGTCGCGCCGTAGTGCTTGACCAGCCCCCGCACGGACACGGCCACCGGACGGCCGCCCACGCTGTTGCCGGGGTTCTTGTCGATTCGCGTCATGCCCATCAAGATGCCAGCCGCCACCGACAAGTCACCGACAGACGACCGACAGGTTCGACCGTACGCCGATATATCGCCGACAGATTGGATCGGCACGGGTCGGCTCGTGCGGGAAAACGGCCGCGGCCCGTCGACGGGGGAAGATCGACGGGCCGCGTTGGTGCCGCGATGGCTCAGTGGAGATCGGTCGGGATCGGTCGAGATCGCCGACGGGGGCTCAGTGGACGGAGTGCTCCTCCAGAGGGAACGTTCCGCCGATCACGTCCTCCGCAAACGCCTTGGCCGCATCGGACATGACAGAGCGCAGATTCGCGTACTGCTTCACGAAGCGCGGCATCTTGCCTCCGGTCAGCCCGAGCGCGTCCGTCCAGACGAGGACCTGGGCGTCCGTCTCCGGGCCCGCGCCGATGCCGACCGTCGGGATGTGCAGGACGCGCGTGACCTCCGCGGCCAGCTCCGCCGGGACCAGTTCGAGGACCACCGCGAACGCGCCCGCGTCCTGCACCGCCTTCGCGTCGCGCAGCAGCTGCTGCGCCGCCTCCTCGCCGCGCCCCTGCACCCGGTAGCCCTGCGTGTTGACGGACTGCGGGGTCAGGCCGATGTGGGCCATGACCGGGATGCCGGCGTCG
Organism: Streptomyces sp. NPDC050264; assembly: GCF_040655895.1. Classification (NCBI taxonomy): domain Bacteria; kingdom Bacillati; phylum Actinomycetota; class Actinomycetes; order Kitasatosporales; family Streptomycetaceae; genus Streptomyces; species Streptomyces sp. NPDC050264. The sequence goes on along the minus strand of NZ_JBFAKV010000001.1, from coordinate 120,259 downwards.
ACCAGGAGCTTGATCTGCTCGTGGGAGCGCTCGCCGCCCTCCAGCTTGACGGCGCCGGCACCCGCCTCCTTCACCAGCCGCATCGCCGAGCGCAGCGCCTGCACCGGGCCCTCCTGGTAGGAGCCGAAGGGCAGGTCGCCGACGATCAGCGCGCGGCTGGTGCCACGGACGACCGCGGCCGAGAGCATGGTGAGCTGGTCCAGGGTGACCGGGACCGTGGTGTCGTACCCGAGGTGACAGTTGCCCGCCGAGTCGCCGACCAGCATCACGGGGATGCCGGCCTCGTCGAAGACCGATGCCGTCATCGCGTCGTACGCGGTCAGCATCGGCCACTTCTCGCCCCGCTCCTTGGCGAGGGAGATGTCCCGGACGGTGATGCGGCGGGTGCCCTTGCCCCCGTACAGCGCCTTGGGGTTGCTGCTGTCGGTGGTCTTCTGGGCAGCCTGAAGTTGCGTCATCGCAACGGCTCCTTCAATTCGTCTCGAGGCGCCCTGACGGCGTCCCCGGATCGTCTCCATGGTGGCACCGCGTGCCGCTTCCGCGCCAGAGCCCCGCCCGTGCAAAGCCTCCGTGTAAAGCCTCGGTAAGGCTTTGCCCTCAGGTTTCAATACGAGACGGTCCCGTATCGAAATGCGGCTAGGGTCGTCCGTATGACCACTCCTGCCGTCCCCGCGGCCCCCCGTATACCGGAGGCCGTGCACCGCCGTCGCTGGGCGATCCTCGGCGTGCTCATGCTGAGCCTGCTGATCGTCGTCCTCGACAACTCCATCCTGAACGTCGCGATCAAGACGATCTCGACGCCCGCACCCACCGGCCTCGGCGCCACCCAGAGCGAGCTGGAGTGGGCCATCAACGCCTACACGCTCGTCTTCGCGGGCCTGCTGTTCACCGCGGGCCTGCTCGGCGACCGCATCGGCCGCAAGAAGGTCCTCATCGGTGGTCTGGTGGTGTTCGGCATCGGCTCGGCGCTCGCCGCCGAATCCGGCACGCCCGTGCAGCTCATCGCGTTCCGCGCGGTGATGGGCCTCGGCGCCGCCTTCGTCATGCCGGCCACCCTCGCCGTGCTCATGAACGTCTTCGAGCGCGAGGAGCAGCCCAAGGCCATCGGCATCTGGGCCGGCGGCGTCGGCCTCGCCATCGCCATCGGCCCGATCACCGGCGGCCTGCTGCTCGACCACTTCTGGTGGGGCTCGGTGTTCCTCGTGAACGTGCCGATCGTGATCATCGCCGTCGTCCTGATGCTCGCGCTCGTGCCCGACTCGAAGGACCCGAAGCCGGGCCGGATCGACCTCGTCGGTGTCGTCCTGTCCGTCGTGGGCCTGGTCCTGCTCGTCTACGGGATCATCAAGGGCGGCGACGAGGGCGACTTCACCAGCCCCCAGGTCCTCGCCACCATCATCGCGGGACTCGTCGTCCTCGTCGGGTTCGTCGTCTACGAGAAGCGCAGCGACCACCCGTCGATCGACATCGACTACTTCAAGAACAAGGTGTTCTCGGCCGCGATCGCCGCCATCGCGCTGGTCTTCTTCGCGCTGATGGGCGTCACGTTCTTCTCGGTCTTCTACACCCAGAGCGTGCGCGGATACTCGCCGCTGCAGACCGGCGCCCTGATGCTGCCGCTCGCCGTGGCCCAGCTGATCTTCGCGCCGCGCGCCCGGATCGTCGTCGACAAGCTCGGCGTACGGGCCACCACCACCGGGGGACTCGTCCTGCTCGCGGGCATGCTCGCCGCCTTCACCGCGCTCGACGCGGACACCCCGATCTGGCTCCTGGAAGTCATCTTCTTCCTCATGGGCACGGGCATGGCGCACGTCATGACGCCGACCAGCGTCGTGATCATGCAGGCGCTGCCGCGTGAGAAGGCCGGTTCGGCGTCCGCGCTCAGCAACACCTTCCGCCAGGTCGGCGGCGCGCTCGGCATCGCCGTCCTCGGCTCCGTGCTCTCCACCGCGTACCGCAGCGGACTCGAAAGCCACACGGACAAGCTCGGGCTGCTCCCCGCCAACCTGCGGGACACCGCCGGCGCCTCGATCGAGGCCACGCTCGGCGTCGCCGAGAAGCTCGGGCCGCGCGCCCACGGCCTGGTCGACGCGGCCAACGGCGCGTTCCTGCACGCCATGCACGTCACCGCCCTGTGGGGCGCGGGCGTCGCGCTGGTCAGCGCCGTCGTCACGGCCCTGTTCCTGCCGGGCAAGGTGCCGGCCGCGCCCGCCGGACAGCCGGGCGAACCCGAGAAGGTCGGCGCGGACCACTGATCCGCGCACCGCACGGACGGGCGGCCGGGACGCGCTGAGAGAATCGCCCCGGGATCTGGCGGACGGCCGGATTCCGGGGCCGTGGCGGAAGGCGGAGGGTGTGGACACGGAACGGGCCGAGGGACAGGCGCGGCGGCAGAGGACCCCGGGCTCCCCGACGCCGCCACCCGCCTGCGAGGCCCCTGTCCGGGGCCGCCCCCGCAGCGAGGCCGTCGAGCAGGCCATCGTCGAGGGCGTCGTCGCCCTCCTCGAAGAGGGCATCCCGCTCGCCGAACTCTCCATCGAGCGGATCGCCCGCACCGCCGGCGTCGGCAAGGCCACCATCTACCGGCGCTGGAGCGGCAAGGAGGAACTGTTCGTCGACGTACTGCGCTCCATGGAGGCGCCCGACCCCGAACTGCCCGGCACCTCCATGCGCGACGACCTGGTCTGCCTCCTGGAGCATCTGCGCCGGCGCGGCCTGAGCATGCGCAGGTCGGTCCTCCTGCACAACGTCTTCGCACAGATGAAGACCCTGCCCAAGCTCTGGAACGCGTACCACGAGATCGTCATCGACCCGCGCCGGCGCGTCATGCACGACGTGCTGCGGCGCGGCGTCGCCGACGGGGAACTGCCGGCCGGCACCGACATCGAACTCGCCAACGACCTCGTGACCGGGCCCATGCTGCTGCGCAGCATCATGCGCAGCGACCTGCCCCTCACCGACGATCTGGCCGAGCGGATCGTCGATCTCGCGCTCGCCGGACTGCGGACCGGGAGCGACGGCTGATTGTGCGCGTTTCGTCACAGAAAGCCCATCAAAGCGCCTTGTTCGGAACTTCGGACGCCGCCTCGCACGTCCTCGTGACGGTACGGACGTCACAGACCCGCCCGGCCTGGGCGTGACGGGACAGAAAGCCGCCGAACATCCCCTAGGGTTTTCGGGCAGGGGGACGGCGGGCACGGCAGTGAGGCGACGACGGTATGGCGCAGGCGCACAGCACGGGAGACGGCGACGGATCCGGGCACACCGGACCGGGTGCCAGACTCCGACGCCTGGGGCGCAGGCTCCGCCAGGACCGCGGGCTGTGGCGCCGCGGCATCGTACTCGCGGTACTCGCGGTGCTGCTCGCACTCGTCATGCTGCTGCACGCACAGATTCCCAACACCATCGGCAACCTCGGCTCCCTGACCGAGACGTTCCTGCCGTGGCTCGGCCTGTTCATCCCGCTGCTGCTGATCCTGGCCTTCGTACGGAAGTCGGCGACGGCCCTGGTCGCGCTGCTGATCCCGACGATCGTCTGGTTCAGCGTCTTCGGCGGTCTGCTCACCGACAAGCAGGCCGGCGGCGGTGACCTCACCGTCGCCACCCACAACGTGAACGCCGACAACCCCGACCCGACCGAGACCGCGAAGGCCGTCGCCGCGTCCGGCGCGCAGGTCGTCGCCCTGGAGGAACTGACGCCCCAGGCACTGCCGACGTACGAGAAGGCGCTCGCGGCGAAGTACCCGCACCACTCGGTGCAGGGCACCGTCGGGCTGTGGAGCAAGTACCCGCTCTCGGCGACCCGGCCCGTCGACATCAAGCTGGGCTGGACCCGGGCGATGCGCGCCACCGTCGCGACGCCCGAGGGCAAGGTCGCCGTCTACGTGGCGCACATGCCGTCGGTGCGGGTGAAGCTCGACTCCGGGTTCACCGCCAGCCAGCGCGACAAGAGCGCGAACGCGCTGGGCGAGGCGATCTCCGACGAGACGCTCGGCAAAATCGTCCTGCTCGGTGACCTGAACGGCACGATGAACGACCGCGCCCTCACCGCCGTCACGTCCCAGCTGCGCTCCACCCAGGGCGCCGCGGGCAGCGGCTTCGGGTTCAGCTGGCCGGCCGCGTTCCCGATGGCCCGGATCGACCAGATCATGGTGAAGGGCGTGGAGCCGGTGTCGTCGTGGACGCTGCCCGAGACCGGCAGCGACCATCTGCCGATCGCGGCCCGCCTCGCCCTGTGACACCCGTCTCCGCCCGTCCCCTGAGCTTCATGGGGCTTTAACCTCACGGAATAGTTGGCGCGGGAGAGTTTGTTCCGTACGTAAACTTACGTGGCGCGACCTGCCCGGCTCGCGTGGCTTGCGTACGCGGCTCACCCTCCCTGCACCCACTTTCTTTGGACGATCCCTCATGCCCCTCGCCCTCCTCGCCCTCGCTGTGGGCGCCTTCGGCATCGGCACGACCGAGTTCGTGATGATGGGCCTGCTGCCCAACGTCGCCGACGACCTGCACATCTCGATCCCCGCCGCCGGACACCTCGTCTCCGCGTACGCGCTCGGCGTCGTCATCGGCGCCCCCGTACTCGCCGCGATCACCGCACGCATGCCGCGGCGCCGGGTCCTGATCGGCCTGATGGTGCTCTTCGTCGTCGGCAACGCGGTGTCGGCCGTGGCCCCCGACTACCACTCCCTGATGCTCGCCCGCTTCGTCAGCGGCCTGCCGCACGGCGCCTTCTTCGGCGTCGGCGCCGTCGTCGCCACCTCCCTGGTGGCACCCGAGCGCAAGGCCCGCTCCGTGTCGCTGATGTTCCTCGGCCTGACCGTCGCCAACATCGTCGGCGTCCCCGTCGCCACCGCCATGGGGCAGCAACTCGGCTGGCGCGCCACCTTCCTCGCGGTCAGCGCCATCGGCCTCGCGGCGATCGCCGCCCTCGCGGCGCTCGTCCCCGCCGACCACGGCCACGGTGCGACGGTGGGCGTCCGCAGCGAACTCCGGGCGCTCGGCTCGGTACCCGTATGGCTCGCGCTCGGCACGACCGTCGCCGGGTTCGGCGCCCTCTTCTCGGCCTACAGCTACATCACGCCGATGCTCACCGACGCCGCCGGATTCGCCGAGGGGAGCGTGACACTGCTGCTCGCCCTGTTCGGCGTCGGCGCCACCATCGGGAACCTGCTGGGCGGCCGCCTCGCCGACCACTCGCTGCGCGGCACCCTCTTCGGCGGCCTCACCTCCCTGGTCGCGGTCCTGGCCCTCTTCCCGCTGCTGATGCGCGCGGAGTGGAGCGCGGCCCTCGCCGTGCTGCTGCTCGGGATGGCCGCCTTCACGACCGGGTCGCCGCTGCAGCTGATGGTGATGGAGAAGGCGTCCGCCGCGCCGTCCCTCGCCTCGTCCGCGAACCAGGCCGCGTTCAACCTGGCCAACGCGGGCGGCGCCTGGATCGGCGGCCTCGCCCTCGCCGCGGGCCTGGGCGTCACGTCCCCGGCCCTGACCGGCGCGGTCCTGGCCGTCCTCGGCCTCGCCGTGGCCGCACTCGCGTACGCCGTGGACCGCCGCCGCGGCACGACCGGCTCCGCCCCGGGCCGCCTGGTCGCGGCGCACGTCCCGAGCGAGGCGGAGCCGGCCCGGCGGTGACGGCCCCGGGGCGGGTGGCCGGGCCGGGTGGCCGTGGCCCGGCCCTCGGGTCAGGCGCGGTAGCCGAGCACCGTCATCATCCCTGCCTCCGCGTGATAGACGTTGTGGCAGTGGATCATCCACAGGCCCGGGTTGTCCGCGTCGAAGTCCACCGTCAGCGTCCCGTTCGGCAGCACGATCGCCGTGTCCTTGCGGGGGCCGCCCGCCACGTTCGCCAGGGCGAACGTGTGGCCGTGCAGATGCACCGGGTGCCACATCGCGGTCGAGTTGGCGAAGACGAGCCGGACGCGCTCGCCCGCGCGGACCGGGTGGCGCCGGTCCGCTGAGTACGGCTTCTTGTCGAAGGCCCAGTCGTACGCGGCCATGGATCCCGTCAGTTGGAGCCTGATCGTGCGGTCCGGCTCGCGGGACGACAAAGCGACTGAGGCGTCCGCTCTGAGCCTGTCCGCCGTCAGCAGGCGGCCGTCCAGCTCCCTGGGGCGGGCCGTGGCGGCGGGTGCCGCCCCCGCGCCTGTGCGCAGCACCGCGAGCGCCGAGGCCTTCTTGCCCTCCGCGAGCGCCGTCAGTGGGAAGACGCCGTCGCCCGCCGTGACCAGCACGTCGTACCGCTCACCCATGCCGAGCAGCAGCGCGTCCGTCGTCGCGTGCCGCACCGGGGAGCCGTCCGTGTGCGTCACCGTCATCTCATGTCCGCCGAGCGCGACGCGGAAGGCGGTGTCCCCGCCCGCGTTGATGATCCGCAGGCGGATACGGTCACCCGGGCGGGCCCTGAAGGACGAAGGGGCCTGTGGCGTACGCCCGTTGACCACGTAGTGCGGGTACGCCACATCGCCCGCGTCGCCGCCGAGCAGCTCGCTCCGGGCGCCCATCATCATCCGGGACGGACCGGCGGCCGCCGAGGGCGCGGTGGTCTCCGTCATCGCCATGCCGCTCATCCCCGGCATGTCGTGGCCGGAGTGCCCCGAGCCGCCCGCGTCGCCGATGCCGCCGGTGTCGCCCATGGATCCCGGGCCGGCCGAGTGGTCCATGCCGGCACGCAGTTCGGCCAGGACCGCGTCCGGGGTCGAGCCCTCCACCCCGTCGAGCCAGTCGTCGAGGACGATCACCCACTCCTTGTCGTACGACAGCGGTTCCTTGGGGTCGTCCACGATCAGCGGTGCGTACAGGCCGCGGTCCTGCTGCGTGCCCGAGTGCGGATGGACCCAGTACGTGCCCGGGTGCGACACCGTGAAGCGGTAGGTGAAATCGGCGCCGGGAGCGATCGGCTTCTGGGTGAGGCCAGGGACGCCGTCCATGTCATTGCGCAGGGCGAGGCCGTGCCAGTGCAGGGACGTGGCCTGGGGGAGATGGTTGGCCAGGATCAGGGCGAGCGTGTCCCCTGCGGTCGCGCGGAGCTCCTTGCCGGGCAGATCGCCCCCGTACGACCAGGACCTGACGGTGCGGCCGCCCAGATCCAGCGGGGTCGCGGCGGCCGTCAGCCGCATCGCGCGGACCGGGCCAGAGCCGCGCTCGCGCTCGGCGGCGGCGACCTCCCTGCCCGCCGGGTCGACGAACCCCTCGGGCCCGCCGCCGCCCGCGCCGTGACCGCCGTGCCCGGAGCCGGAATCCGAACCCGCTCCCGAGCAGGCGGACAGAACTCCCGTGCCGGCAAAGGCGATCGACGCGCCGAGCAGGGTGCGCCGGGAAGGGGATGAGGCGGGCAGCCGACGTGGGCCGCGTGGGCGGCGTGGGTCGTGTGCGTCGTGTGTGTCGGGCATGACTGAGTGCACCTCTGTGTCGGTGTCGTGCTGTGTGCAGTGGGCGAACTCATCTGCTGCTTCTGATACACCGCTCGACCCGATCGGGTTCCCACCGGTCGGGTTCCCCGGTCGGATTCCGGGCAGCGCGAAGCAGCCGGTGAGGACAGGCCCTAGATGCGCAGCACCGACAGGCGGGACAGCAAGGTGCGTGGTGGGGGAGGGTTGGGGCGGTGCGCGTGCGTCAGGCCGCGCAGGGCCTGTGCGGACGGGCCGGTGATCAGGGGTCGCAGTACCGCCGCTGTAAGCAACAGCAGCGTGAACGAACCCAGCACGGCCAGGCACACGCTCAGCGGGTCCATGCCGCTGTCGCCGGGGGAGCGGTGCTCGGGTGCGCGCACCTGGACGCCGGTGTGTTCCGGCATCGGCGCCGCGTGGGACGCCATCGGCCTCATGTCCCCGGCCACGTGCCCCGTCGGATGCCCCAGCGTGTGCATCCCCACGATCCCGAAGAGCAGCGCCACGAACAGCAGCAGCTGTCCGCGGCCGGTGCGGCCCTTCGTCGTCGCCATGGACCGCACCCTACCCCCACCCGGTATACGGCTACGGCGTGAGGCGGCGCACGCTGTCGCGGATCACTATGTGCGTGCCGAGGAGCTGGCGCTGCTGCCCGCTCCGGCCCGTGCCGCCGAGGGCGAGCCGGACCGCCGTGCGCCCCAGTTCCTCGCCGGGGATGTGCACGGTGGTCAGGCCCGGCGTCATGTCGGTGGCCACCGGGTCGTCGTTGTAGCCGACCACCGAGATGTCCTCCGGGACGCGCAGCCCGTACTCCCCGAGCGCCTTCACCACGGCGGCGGCCACCCGGTCGTCGCCCGCGAACACCGCCGTGAAGTCCGGTCTGCCGTCGCACTTGTCGAGCAGGTCGCGGATCGCCTCGTCGCCGGCGATCTGGCCGAAGCCGATCCCGTGCAGCAGCGCGTCCGCCTTCGGGACGCCGTGGTTCTCCAGGGCCCGCAGATAGCCGCGCACCCGGTCCTCGCCCGTCGTGTTGCCCGGCTGGTAGCCGATCAGCGCGATCCTGCGGTGGCCCGCGCCCAGCAGATGGCTGGTGATCGCGTGGGCGCCCGCCTCGTTGTCGTACTCCACGACGACCGCGGGCACGTCGGGCGCGGGCGCGGGCCGGCCGCACAGCACCAGACGCGAACCGGCGGCCGCGAGGGACTGCGCGTACTGGGCCATCCGCTCCCGGTACGCGGCGTCCTCGACGACCCCGCCGACCAGGACGACCGCCTCCGCCGCCTGCTCGCGCATCATCTGCACCAGCGCCAGCTCCCGGGCCGGGTCCGCGCCGGTCGACGCGACCAGGGTGAGCCGGTCGTGCTGGGCGGCCTCCTTCTCGACGCCCTGCGCGATGGCCGCGTAGAACGAACTCACCACGTCGAGCATCAGCACGGCGATGGTCTTGCGGCCGGCGCCCGCCAACGCGCGCGCGTGCGCGTTGGCCACGTAGTCCAGGTCCTTGGCCGCGCGCAGCACCTTCGCGCGCGAGGCGGCCGACGTCGGGTAGTTGCCCGCCAGGACCCGTGACACGGTCGCCACCGAGACCCCCGCGCGCGCGGCCACGTCGCGGATCGTCGCCCGGTCGCCCACTCTGACTCCTTCAAAGTCCGATGGTGCGGAACCTCCTCGGGCCCCGCACCATCATCGCCTGCGCCGTCGCCCTCGGTCAGCCGGGTCAGTGGGCCGCCGCGTACTCCTCACCGAACTCGTCCAGGGCCTTCTTCCCGCCCTGGGCGAGCCACTTCTTGTAGATGCCGTCCCAGTCGGAGAGCTTCTTGCGGCCGGTCACCACCGCGGTCACGCCGTCGTTGATGATCTGGTCGAGCGTGGCGCCCTGCCGGTTGAACGTGTCGGACTGCAGGCCCCACCGGTCGTTGGGCACCATCATCGGGACGACCTTCTGCTGCCAGGCGTGCACTCGCTTGGTGAGATCCGCGTAGCCCGGGTAGTACAGCGGCTGCGGCGCGTCGGCGACCTTGACCAGCGGCAGGTTGTCCTTCGACTCGACGAGCCCCAGTTCGGTGGCGATCGGGTTGTTGTCCTTGTCGCGCTTGAAGTGCGTGCCCTCGATGCCGTAGTGCAGCAGCTCGTACTCCTGCGAGCCGAACGGCGAGGACAGCCAGTCCAGGACGCGCAGCAGCAGCTTGATGCGGTCCTTGGAGGCCTTTTTCAGCGCCGTGTAGCCGAACATGCCGCGGCTCTGCTGGTACTGCCGCGAGCCGCCGGTGGTGTAGGGCTGCGCGACGGCCAGGGTGTACGCGTCCTTGATGCCCTGCGCGTTGGAGATCGTCGCGCCGAAGCCGTCGGTCATCGACAGGGCCGTGCCGTTGTAGAACTGCGTCTTCAGGTCGACCTGGGAGACGGAGGTGGCCTCGGGGTAGTACGCGCCGGACGCGCGCAGCTTCGCCATGTACTCCAGGGACGCCCTGAACTCGTCCGTACCGGCGAAGTAGTCGGCCTTGCTGCCCTCGATCCGCCACTCGTTCGGGGCGCCGTGCCAGATGGCGTGCGTCTTGTAACCGAAGTAGCTGGTCGTGGAGGCGCCAAGGCCCCACTTGCGGTGGCCCGTCACGGACTTGGCGACCTTCGCGAAGTCCGCCGCCGACATGCCCTGCTCGAACCCGGCCTTCTTGAAGGCCTCCTGGTTGAGGAACAGGGTGTCCTGCGGCTTGGGCCGCTCCACCGGAACCCCGTAGATCCGGCCGGCGATCCGGCCCATCCCTTCCCAGGCGTACGTCGGGATGGCGGCGAGGTGCGGATAGTCCTTCGCGGCGTCGCCCGACAGGTACTCGGTCAGGTCGGCGCACCGCTCCTTCACGAACTGGGCCTCGCGCGGCAGGGTGTAGCCGCCGCCGATCGCGATGATGTCGGGCAGGTCGTCGCCGGCCATGAGCGTGGCCATCTTGGTGCGGAAGTCGGCGTCCGGCACCACCGTGAACTCGACCTCGACACCGAGCGCCTTGTTCAGGGCGGCCCAGTACTTGTTCTGCGAGGCGGGCTTGGGCGGTGTGCCGTACGTGATGGAGATGATCCGGATCTTCTCCTTGCCGGTGCCGGGCTTCTCGGCGACGGCCTCGACCAGCTTCTCCGGGTACGTGAGGAAGCCGGCCTGGACGCCGTCGGCGGTCGGCGCGAGGTCGGGCGCCGGGCCCAGCGCGGCGGCGTACGTCGGCCAGGGCGCCGCCTTCGTGCCCTTGTTGCCGACGGACCCGCCCCCGCCGCTCCCGGTCGAGCAGCCGGTGAGCAGGGACGGCACGGCGATCGCGGTGCCGCCGACGGCGATGGAGCGCAGCAGGGTGCGGCGCGACATGTTCGCGGACATGGTGAAGGACCCTTCATCTAAAGGAAGTTGAGGGCAAGCGAGGGGAGGGGCGGTGGCTCAGCTCTTGATGGCGCCGGTGAGCACGCCCTTGGTGAAGTACTTCTGGAGGAAGGGGTAGACCAGCAGGATCGGCACCACGGCGATCACCAGGACGGCCATCTGTGTCGTCTGCGGCGCCGAGACCATGCCGGCCTCGCTCAGCCCCGTGTCGGCGATCTGCGCGCCGCCGATGACGTACGTCCGCAGCACTTGCGACAGCGGCCAGTGGTCGGACTCCAGGTAGATGGAGGCGGTGAACCAGGAGTTCCAGTAGCTGACCGCGTAGAAGAGGCCGACCACGGCGAGCGCGGCCTTCGACAGGGGCAGCGCGATCCGCCAGAACGTCGCCCAGTCACCGGCGCCGTCGAGCCGCGCGGCCTCGTACAGCTCCTCGGGAATCCCCTGGAAGAAGCCGCGCAGCACCACCAGATTGAAGACGTTGATGAGGCACGGGGCGATGACCGCCGCGTACATGTTCTGCATCCCGAGCCCCTTGACCAGCAGGAACGCGGGGATCATGCCGGGCGGGAAGAGGAACGTGAACAGCACCAGCAGCAGCACCGGCTTGCCGCCGAAGACCCCGGGGCGGCTGAGCGCGTAGGCGAGGAACGAGGTGCAGGCCAGGGAGAGCAGCGTGCCGATGACGGTGATGCCGACGCTCACGCCGAGCGCCTTCGTGACGATGCCGCCGCTGAGGATGTTCTCGTACGCGCGCAGGCTCGGATCGGTCGGCCACAGCACCCAGCCGCCGTTGGCGACCACCTCCTTGTTGGAGGCGAGCGACGTGGAGATGATCACCAGGAACGGTACGAGGACCAGGCACAGCAGCACGATCACGGCCAGGCCCTTGGCGGCCTTGGTGGCGGGTTTCGGCTTCTCCATCCAGGCGGGACGGGCGGGGGCGGTGGACGTCCTGCTCACTTGTAGACCCCTTGTTCGCCGAGCTTGTGCGCGATGCGGTTGGCGACGAACACGAGGGCCGCGCCGATCAGGCCCTTGAAGAGCCCGGCAGCGGTGGCGTAGCCGATGTCGCCGCCGATGATGCCCTGCCAGAAGACGAAGGTGTCGAGGACCTCGCCGACCTCCGGGCCCACCGACTGCCGTTGCAGCAGCATCTGTTCGAAGCCGACGGAGAGGATGTCGCCGAGCCGCATGATCAACAGCAGCACGACGATCGGGCGGATCGAGGGCAGGGTGACGTGCCAGAAGCGGAGCCAGGGCCCGGCGCCGTCGATGGCGGCGGCCTCGTACTGCTGCTCGTCGACCTGCATCAGGGCGGCCAGGAAGATGATCGTGCCCCAGCCGGCGTCCTTCCAGATCACCTCGGCGACGACCAGCGGGCGGTAGGCGTCCGGGTTGCCGATGATGTCGACGGTGTGCAGGCCGGAGTCGCCGAGGAAGCTGTTCAACAGGCCCGTGTCGGACAGGACTTGCTGGAACAGGGCGACGACGATCACCCACGACAGGAAGTGCGGCAGGTAGACGACCGACTGCACGAAACGGCGCAGCAGGTCGGACGTCAGGCTGTGCAGGAGCAGCGCGATCGCCAGCGGCACCGGGAAGTAGAACACCAGCTGCAGTACGGCGATGTAGAGCGTGTTCCATGTCGCGTGCCAGAAGTCCGGGTCGCCGAACATCCGGCTGAAGTTGCCGAGGCCCAGCCAGGGGCTGCCCCACAGTCCGGCGAACGGGTCGTACTCCTTGAACGCCACGACGTTGCCGACGAAGGCCCCGTAGTGGAAGACCAGGAAGTAGGCGACGCCCGGAACCATGAGCAGCAGAAGAGTCCGGCTGCTCCGAAACCGTTTCCACTTCGTATCACGCTGAATTGTGGGGTCAGTTGACCCGTTTTGCGGCTCGTCTGGGGGCTCCACTGCCCCGGTATCGGGCCTTTCCTTCGCCACAGTGGGCACGGGAACCCCTCCGTCGTTGGAACAAGGTGAGCCGGAATCTAAAACGGTTACTACGAACGGTCAACCCCCTTGGCTCAGATCAGCCTTGACCCTGGGCACCTCAAGTGCCTAGCCTCCTGATGCACTTCAGTAACCGGTTACAGAGTTCAGCACAGGACTCCGGGCTTCGGACTTCGGCTCGGAGTCTCTGCAACGAGGGGTGGGACCGAGTGACGGCACACCGACCAACCGCGGCACTGGCCATGGGCGCCCAGGTGGTGGAGCGGGTCTTCCCGCCCGACCTGCGGGAACGGCTCGGCCGCAGCACCCGGTTGGCGGCGGCGCCGCTGACCGGCGCGCTCGATGGGCCGGACGCCGCGGAGGTGCTGGCCGCGACCGAGATCCTGGTCACCGGATGGGACTGCCCGCCGCTCACCGACCGCGTCCTCGCGGCCGCGCCCCGGCTGCGGGCCGTCATGCACGCCGCCGGATCGGTCCGCCCGATCGTCACCGACGCCGTGTGGGAACGCGGGTTGCTCGTCTCCTCCGCCGCCGACGCCAACGCGGGGCCCGTCGTCGCCTACACCCTCGCCGCGATCACCTTCGCGGCGAAGGGGGCGCTCTCCGCCGCCGCGGGGTACGCGTCGGCGTGGCCGGGGTTCACCGAACGGACCGGTGCGGACGCGCGCGTCGTCGGCATCATCGGGGCGTCCCGCATCGGACGCCGGGTGATCGAGGCGCTGCGGGCCGACTCCGCGGGGTACCGGGTGCTGTTGTGCGACCCGTACGTCGACGCGGCCGAGGCCGCGCGGCTCGGAGTGGAACAGGCCGGGCTCGCCGAGCTGTGCCGGCGCAGCGGCATCGTGAGCGTGCACGCGCCTCAACTCCCGGAAACACAAGGCATGTTGAGTACGGAAATGCTCGCACTGATCCCGGACGGCGGGGTCGTGATCAACACGGCGCGAGGCTCACTGCTCGACACGGAGGCGCTGGCCGCCGAATGCGGGGCCGGGCGGCTCTCGGCCTACCTGGACGTCACGCACCCGGAGCCGTTGCCCGCCGGGCATCCGTTGCTGACGCTGCCCAACGTTCTGGTGACGCCGCATATCGCCGGGGCGCAGGGGAGCGAGGTGCGGAGGTTGGGCGTGTACGCGGTGGAGGAGGTCGAACGGTTCGTGCGGGGGGTTGTCTTGCGGGGCGGGACGGGGCGCGGGGACATGGCGCGGGTGGCTTAGCCGGGGGCGCGTTTTCGTTTGCGGGGCGGCTGGCGCGGCGCGGCGGGGCGCGGTCTCGGGTGCCGGGTGGCTGGCGCGGCGGGGCCGCACACCCGTGTGCCGGGTTCATGTCTCGTCGGCGCCCGCGGGTGCGTCGTGGCTGGTCGCGCAGTTCCCCGCGCCCCTGAAGCATGCGGCTTCGCCGCAACTCCATGAGAGCTGAGATGGCGCACGAAGTGCGCATCTCGGGGGTGCGGGGAACTGCGCGAGAAGTCCCACGGGCCCGGGGCCGCGTACGAAGCTGTACGCGGCGGATGGGAGTGCCTTCCAGGGGGTGCGGGGGACTGCGCGACCGGTCCTTGGCCTGGGGTCGTGCGTGAAAGGGCGCTCGGCGGATGGGAGTGCCTTCC
>NZ_JBFAKV010000001.1:14582-105862 GCF_040655895.1 Streptomyces sp. NPDC050264 | reverse complement strand
CCTTGGCCTGGGGTCGTGCGTGAAAGGGCGCTCGGCGGATGGGAGTGCCTTCCAGGGGTGCGGGGGACTGCGCGACTGGTCCTTGGCCTGGGGTCGTGCGTGAAAGGGCGCTCGGCGGATGGGAGTGCCTTCCAGGGGTGCGGGGAACTGCGCGACCGGTCGCGATGGGAGCCGCGGGCGCCGACGAGAGAAGAACCCCGCACACGCCAGAGCGTCCGCCCCAGATCAATCACCCTGGGACGGACGCAAGTCGGACCCCGGAGGGGATCAGCGACGGGTGTACGACGAGATGTAACCCGGCGCCGGCGAACCGACCCCCGTCACGTCGTCGTAACCCCGAACCGCCTTCAACGAGGCGTCATCACCGAGGCTGCGCACAGACGTGAGCAGCCCTTCCGACGCGTCGACACTGTTCGCGAAGTCCACCCGCGCCACGGCGAGGTCACCCTTGACCGGGTGGTCCGTCACGTCGTGGTAGACCTTCGAGCCGTACCGGTCGTAGATCGCCGGGTTGGCGAAGCCGATCGCCCGGCCACCCCGCTGCTGCTGCGCCAGCGCCTGCACGCCCGCGATCACGGGCGCCGCCAGCGACGTACCACCGATGCGGTACTCGTCGTAGCCCTGCGATCCGTCGGGCAGGGTCTGCGTCTGGCCCACCAGGAAACCGGTGTTGGGGTCGGCGATCGCCGAGATGTCCGGCACGACACGGTTCAGGCCGCCGTTGGCCCGCGCCAGCGTCTTCGGCACGACGCCCTTCTGGTAGTAGGGCTGCGCGACGGTCTTGCTGGTGCCGCCGCCGGCGCCGGAGGTGTACGCCCCCGGGTAGTCGGTCCAGCTCTTGCCGTTCGCCGACAGGTTCGACTTCAGGGTGCCCCAGCCGGTCTCCCACTGGTACTTGTCACCCTTGCCGACGGCCAGCGACGTGCCGCCGACCGCGGTGACCCACGCGGAGTTCGCGGGGGTGTCGACCTGCTTCACACCGGTGTTGGCGACCTCGTCGCCGTTGTCGCCGGAGGAGAAGTAGAAGCCGATGCCCTCGATCGCGCCCAGCTGGAAGACCTGGTCGTAGGCGGCGGCGAGCTGCGGCGTCTGGTTGGCCTCGATGTCGCCCCAGGAGTTGGAGACGATGTCGGCCAGGTGCTTGTCGACGACCTTGCTCAGCGAGTCGAGCAGGTCGTCGTCGTAGCAGGAGGCCGCGCCGACATACGTGATGTCCGCCTTGGGCGCCACCGCGTGCACGGCCTCGACGTCGAGGGTCTCCTCGCCGTACCAGCCGGCCGCGCCGCACTCCTCGGTCTTCGTGTACTCCGAGGGCAGGCTCTGGTTCAACTGGCCGTCGCCGTAGGCCGCGTCACCGTGCTTGGCCGCGTACTTCTCGGCGTCCTGCGCGATGGTCGGTGAGGCGTACGCGTCGGTGATGGCGACCCGCACCCCCTTGCCGGTGGCCTTGCCCGCGCCGTAGGCGGCACGCAGCTGCTTGCCGGTGTACCCCTTGACGGCGTACGGGACCTTCTTGCCGCCCGCGGAGGGCAGCGTCTTCGCGACGTTCGAGCCGAAGTACGAGGAGAACGGCCCGGCGTTGCGGAACACCGCGTCCGGCGGCGGCAGTTCGTCCTGGTGGTCCGTCTTGTGCGGGGCGCTGTCAAGGCCCGTCACGGTCAGCACGGCGCCGTCGAGGGAGCCCGGCACGGAGGCCGCGCCGGACGGGGCGCGGTAGGTGTGCTTGCCCTTGGTGTAGTTGTGCAGCTGCGTACCGAACGCCTTCTCGGCGGCGGCCACGTCACCCGACACGGATATGTAGTGCTCGCTGGTGCCGGTCACGGTCAGGCCCGAGGACTCGAGCCACTTCGTGACCTCGGATATCTGAGCCTTCGTGGCACCGAACCGGGCCTTCGCCTGCGTCGCGCTCAGGTACTTGCCGTAACTGGCCGACGACGGGTCGGACACGGCCTTCGCGTACGCGGCGAGACCGGCGGCGTCCTTGCCTGCGAGGTAGACGCGGGCGGTGACCTTGTTGCCGTTGGCCGTGGCGCCCTTGTCGGCCGTGTCGGTGGCCCACAGCGGCTTGGTGCCGGAGAGGGTGGCGCGGCCGGTGTCGGCCTGGGCGGCCGGAGCGGCGAGGGCGATCGCGCCGGCCAGCAACGGCAGTGTCGCTGCCAGGCTCAGGCCGGCGCGGGTGCGGCGTGTGCCGCGGATGGATCTCATGAAACCCCCTGGTCTCGTGGAACCTCTGGGTGAGGTGCACGTGTAATGCACACGTTGCACGTGTAATGCACACGCAGAGAGCCCCACTCTCGCCACGAACCGTTCACGCCGGGGGAATGGATCGATCAAGAAGGCGTCAAGTCATTTCAAGTCCGGTCGAGATCCACCGATTTGGGGCGCGGTGCGACAGGGGGCGGACGCATCAGGGGGTGGCGCCGCGGTCCTTCAACATGCCCGTCATGAGGTCGATCTCGGACTGCTGCGAGGCCACCATGCCCCGCGCGAGCCGCACTTCGGCCCCGACCGCGCACCGCTTCACGCACCCCTCGGCCATGTGCACGCCGCCCTTGTGGTGGGCGATCATCAGCCGCAGGTACATGATCTCGGCCTGCCGCCCGCTGACCTTGCCGAGCCGGCCGAGCTGCGTGTTCGTCGCCATGCCGGGCATCAGCGCGCCGTCCTCGCCGACCGGCGCGTCCGCCATCCCCATCCACGCCATCGGCGGCTTCGCAGACACCTTCGGCAACTCCCACAGATCGAGCCAGCCGAGCAGCATCCCGCGCTGATTGGCCTGGGTCTGCGCGATGTCGTACGCGAGGCGGCGCACCTCCACGTCCTTGGTGCGGTCGCGCACGATGTACGACATCTCGACGGCCTGCTGATGGTGCACGGACATGTCCCGCGCGAACCCGGCATCCGCGGACTCGGCCGCCGGCACGCGCAGATCGGCGGGGCCGCCGTCCCCGTCGGCGGCGGCGTACGTCACCACACCCGTGGCCACGGCGACCGCCGCGGCCACGGACACCAGCCAGCCGGTACGACGCCTCACTGGGCCAGGCCGCCCGTGCAGGCAGCCCCCGGCTCCGGCGTCTGCTTGCCCTGCACGAACGTGGCGAAGAAGGACGCGACCGCCGGGTCCGACGCGCTCTTGACCGTGCGCTGGTGGCCCCAGGCGCTGAGCATGATCGGGTCCTTCTGGTCCTGCACCGGGCTCATCAGCGAGTACGGCGTCTGCTTCACCTTGGCGGCGAGCGCCTTCACGTCGCCGTCGGCCGCCTTGTCGTTGTACGTCACCCAGACAGAGCCGTGCTCCAGGGCGTGCACGGCGTTCTCGTCCGGGATCGCCTTGCCGTAGACGTCACCGTTGCAGTTCATCCACACCTGGTTGTGGTCGCCGCCGACCGGCGGGTTCATCGGGTACGCGACGTCCTTGGTGACGTGGTTGCGGGTGAGCTTCCCGCTCCAGGTGCCGACGCCGTCCTTGTCGTACGAGAAGTGCCCCGAAGCTCCCGAGCCGGACTTCGCGTCCGCCTTCCCGGAGTCGTCGCCACCCTTCGTCACGGCCCAGGCGCCTACTCCTATAAGGGCTGCCGCGACGACGGCACTCACCGAGACGATGGCGATCCGGCCGCGACGGGCGCGAGTGCGCTCGGCACGGCGCATCTCCTCTATACGGTCCCGGCGATCCTGACGGGGAGCGGCGGAGGTCTTCTTGGCGGAACCCATGGAGTGTCCTTATGAGAAAAGGATGAGACGGGCGGGCCCGCTGATCGTAGTGGGGAAAACAGGTTGCGCGGGAGGTGCTGTCGTCCGCACGGCGAAGGGCAGGCACTATGGCCCTGGGGGGTGCAACCGGCACTATGAACAGAACACCGGCCGATCAAGGACGATCATGGCCGGCAACGCGTACGAAACGGGCGTGTGGTGGGATGGGACCAGGCCCTTCGACGTCCCCAAAGCAGGTGGCCTGACCAGCAAGGATGGGTGGAAGCGGAAGATGGACAAGCAGCAGGAATTCGTGCTCCGGACTCTTGAGGAGCGCGACATCCGGTTCGTACGTCTGTGGTTCACGGATGTGCTGGGCTTCCTCAAGTCGGTGGCCGTGGCCCCCGCCGAGCTGGAACAGGCCTTCGACGAGGGCATCGGCTTCGACGGCTCGGCCATCGAGGGCTTCGCCCGGGTCTACGAGTCCGACATGATCGCCAAGCCCGACCCGGGGACGTTCCAGGTGCTGCCGTGGCGCGCCGAGGCTCCCGGCACGGCCCGCATGTTCTGCGACATCCTGATGCCCGACGGCTCCCCGTCCTTCGCCGACCCGCGCTACGTCCTCAAGCGCGCCCTCGCCAAGACCTCCGACCTCGGCTTCACCTTCTACACCCACCCCGAGATCGAGTTCTTCCTCCTCAAGGACAAGCCGCTCGACGGCACCCGCCCCACTCCGGCCGACAACTCCGGCTACTTCGACCACACCCCGCAGAACGTGGGCATGGACTTCCGCCGCCAGGCGATCACCATGCTCGAATCGATGGGCATCTCGGTCGAGTTCAGCCACCACGAGGGCGCCCCCGGCCAGCAGGAGATCGACCTCCGCTACGCCGACGCGCTCTCCACGGCCGACAACATCATGACGTTCCGCCTGGTCATGAAGCAGGTCGCGCTGGAGCAGGGGGTCAACGCGACCTTCATGCCGAAGCCGTTCTCCGAGCACCCGGGCTCGGGCATGCACACGCACCTCTCCCTCTTCGAGGGCGACCGGAACGCGTTCTACGAGTCGGGCGCCGAGTACCAGCTCTCCAAGGTCGGCCGCTCCTTCATCGCGGGCCTGCTGAAGCACGCCGCCGAGATCTCCGCGGTCACCAACCAGTGGGTCAACTCCTACAAGCGCATCTGGGGCGGCTCCGAGCGCACCGCAGGCGCGGGCGGTGAAGCCCCCTCGTACATCTGCTGGGGCCACAACAACCGCTCGGCGCTCATCCGGGTCCCCATGTACAAGCCCGGCAAGACGGGCTCGGCCCGCGTAGAGGTCCGCTCGATCGACTCCGGCGCCAACCCCTACCTCACCTACGCCGTCCTCCTCGCCGCCGGCCTCAAGGGCATCGAAGAGGGCTACGAACTCCCGCCGGGCGCCGACGACGACGTCTGGGCCCTCTCCGACGCCGAACGCCGCGCGATGGGCATCGAACCCCTCCCCCAGAACCTCGGCGAGGCCATCGCCCTGATGGAACGCTCGGAACTGGTCGCGGAAACCCTCGGGGAGCACGTGTACGACTTCTTCCTGCGCAACAAGAAGCAGGAGTGGGAGGAGTACCGCTCCGAGGTGACGGCGTTCGAGCTGCGGAAGAACCTGCCGGTGCTGTAGGCGCAGGTCAGGGCGCTGCCGCGCTCAGTGCAGCTAGTGGGGCCGCCGGTCGCGAACCGGCGGCCCCACTGTCTGTAGTGGCCCACCACTCGTCGGTCTTGGCGGCGCGGGCGTCGAGGTCGCGAAGGTGGGAGTCGAGGGCGGGATGCCGCTCGGTGGCGTGCTGCGTCCACCACAGGCGCATGAAGGCCGGCGCCGGCGTGATGGTGAAGGTGTCACCGATGACGCGCTTCCAGCGGGTCTCGAAATCCGGGAGGGGGCGCGGAGCGTGTTCCTGAATGGCCGATCGGAGTGCTCGGGGCGTGTGTTCGGGCATGGTTGGCAACCGCTGGGGCTCCCCCTCGCGGCCCTCGACGTGGAGCGCAGGGGCGGGCATGGTTCGGGCTCCTTGATGTGGAGGGGCAACGGGCCATCGACAGTCAACGACCATGCACGCCGTCCGCGCCCGAAAGGCCGGTCGAGTCGTGTCCGGCGCTCACGCCCACACGCCGAACCCCGCGCAACAGCGGCTCCTACAGCGCGTCCCGCAACGGCACAGACGCCCGCTTCCGGTACTCCTGTACCGCCCACCCGTTCCCGTCCGGGTCCGTGAAATACATGAACGTGCCGCCGTCGTCCGCGCCGAACCGGACCGGTTCCGAGACGTCGAGGCCGCGGGCTGTCAGTTCGGCGCGGGCCGTCTTGATGTCGGCCACTACGAGTTGCAGGCCGTGGTACGTGCCGGGGGTAGGCGTGCCCGTCTGGAGGGGGACCCCGGCGGAGAGCATGATCGAGCAGCCTGAGCCCGGTGGGGTCAGCTGGACGATGCGGGTGCCGGGCATCAGTTCGCGGTCGACGTCGCAGCGGAAGCCGGCCTTGTCGGTGTAGAACGCCTTGGCGCGGTCGATGTCCGAGACGGGCAGCGGGATGACTTCCAGGGTCATGTCCATCGGTCAAAGGTAGGCGGGGGAGACCGCGGCCGGGAGGAGTTCGCGCGGGGTGCCCGTGCCGTCGGCGGGGACCGTGTAGAGGTCGGCGCCGTAGTCGCCGGGCAGCGCGTACGTCACGTCGTGGTCGTCGCTCCACACCGCCTGGTCGTCGACGCTGCGGGTCTCGGCCAGCGGCGTTTCCCGCATCGTGTCCAGGTTCAGTACGTACAGGCGCCAGGGCGCGTCCGGGGACAGGCCGGGGACGCGCTTCTTGTACGCGATGCGCGTGCCGTCGGGGGAGAGGGACGGGCACTCGACGTTCTTGTGGAGGGTGGTGACCGTGCGGTCGCGCAGGTCGCCGCGGACCAGGTGCGTGCTGCCGTGCGTGGCGAGCGTCGCGTAGAAGTGGCGGTCGTCGGGGGAGAACGTGACGCCCCAGAAGTTCGCGTCGGCCGCCCGGTAGGGATGCCCGTCCTTGATGATGCGGTACGCCTCCAGGGTCGGCGTCAGTTTCCCGGTGGCCGTGTCCAGGATGGCCGTACGCGTGGAGAAGTTCGTGCCCGCGTAACTGTCACCGCCGACGAACGCCGTCCACGCCGCGTACCGCCCGTTCGGCGACACCCGCGCGCGCGAAGGGATGCCCGGCACCGGGTAGTGCGCCTTCTCGTGCAGGCGGGCGTCCAGGACGGTGGCCCGATAGGTGTCGGCGAGGGTGCCGTGAACCGACTGGAGACAGATGCCCGTGCCCGAACTCGCGTAGAAGCGCAGGCATTTGACCCCGGTCGCGGTCGCCGTGCGCGGGCCGCCGGGGGAGCCCGTGGGCGTCGCCGCCAGTTCGTCGCGGTGCGGACCCCACGCCATGTTGCGGAACACCAAGTGGGGTGAGGAGGGCGTTAGTCGGACCGGTCCCTCGGTTACCCGCGGGCCGCCCGGGCGGGCCTGGTCGACGCGCTCGGCGCGTGCCGAGGCGTGCAGGACAGCGGCTGTCGCCACCGCGGCCAGGGCGAGCACCGCCGCGATCAGGACCGTGAGTTTGCCGCGGGTGGTCATGCCGGTGGTCGTGCCGGTCGTCATGTGGCTGCCTTTGTGGGGAGTGAGGGGCGCAGGGCGTACGACACCACCCCGCAACCGGCGAGCAGGACCGCGGCGGCCGTGAGCGCCGGGCGGTCGCCCCACGCCGTCCAGGCCGCGCCGAACCCGAGGGAGCAGCCGAACCGGGCGAGGGCCTGCCCCGTCTGCACGACGGCCAGACCGGACGAGCGGCTGTCCTCGGGGAGGCCGGTGGAGGCCGCCGCCATCAGGACGCCGTCGGTCGCCGCGTAGAACGTGCCGTGGAGCAGCAGTACGGCGTAGGGCAGTGCCGTGTGGTGCGCGTGGGTGAGCAGGAGCGCGTAGACGCTGAGCAGGGCGACGTGGCCGGCGAGGAAGACCGGCCACGCGCCGACGCGGTCGGAGAGCCGGCCGAGCGGCGCGGCCAGGAGGAGGAACGCGGCCGCCGTGCCGAGGGGAAGGAGCGCGAACCACTGCTCGGGTACGCCGAGTTGGCGTTGGAGGAGGAGATAGATGAAGGCGTCGCTGACGGTGGCGAGGCCGAGGAGTGTCGCGCAGATCGTGGGCCGGATCAGGTGGACTCGGCCGGGCCCCGAATCCAGCCGCTCCGGCGTTGGAGGAGCGGGGTCCGGGGCGGAGCCCCGTGTCCCGGGGACGAACAGTGCCAGCACCACGACACCCAGCACGGCCACGCAGAAGCTCACTGTGAACACCGCGTCGTACCCGTCCACGGTGTAGCGCAGGATCAGAAAAGCCACCAGCGGACCCAGCAGCGCGCCCAACGTGTCCATCGCCCGGTGCACCCCGAACGCCCGGCCCCGCGTGGGCGGTTCGCTCGACAGGGAGATCAGCGCGTCGCGCGGCGCCGTGCGCAGACCCTTGCCGGTGCGGTCCGCCGCGAGGACCGCGCCGATGAGCGGGAGCGAGGCGGCGAGCAGAAGCAGCGGTTTGCACAGCGCGGAGAGGCCGTAGCCGATCACCGCGACCGTCTTGTGGCGGCCGCCGCCGCTGTCCGCGAGGCGCCCGCCGACGAGCCGGACCAGTGCCGAGAACCCGTTGTAGACGCCGTCGAGGAGGCCGAAGCCGAGCGGGCTGAGGCCGAGTCCGGCGACCAGGTACAGCGGCAGCACGGCCGTGACCATCTCGGACGACACATCGGTGATCAGGCTGACCGTGCCGAGCGCGAACACGGTGGAGCCCACGGCGCGCCGCCGCCCGGCGAAGGGCCGGGCGGCGGGCTCCGCGGACGTCGGCGCCGGTGCTGGGGCGCGGCTGTCCGCTACGTACATGTCACGAGGTCCAGACGCCGGTGATGTCCTTGGCCGACGCGGCGTTGCCCGCGTGCGTCGGCAGACCGTGCATGTCCTCGATGGTGCGCAGCAGGTCGTAGTGGTTGTAGGTGGTGGCGGAGGTCGAGCCCGGGGCGACCCGCTGCCCGTAGAGCACCGTGGGGATCCTGTTGCCGCCGAGCCGGTTGTCCTCGTCGAAGGTGACGACCAGCAGGCTGTTGTGGGTCTTGGCCCAACTCGCGTACGCGCTCAGCTTGTTCTTCAGCCAGGTGTCGCCCGTGGCCACCGAGCAGTCGTGCATGTCGCTGCACAAGTCCGGTACGACGAAGGAGACCTGGGGGAGTGTCGCGTAGTCCGCCGGGAACTGGGTGAAGGTCTTCGCCGAGGATGTCGGTACGTTGCTGAAGCCGAACCACGGGTTGTGCTTACGGGCGTAGTCGCCCGAGGAGCAGGTCGTCGAACCCTGGCTCGGCAGGCCCTCGTTGTAGCTGCCCCACGTCTTTCCGGCGGCGATCAGCTCCGAGGCGAGGTTGGGCGCGGAGGAGAAGCCGGGGGTGTAGCAGCTGTCGTCCGTGACGCCCTGCGTGGAGCCGGAGAACAGCGCGAAGTAGTTGGGCTGGCTCGGGTGCGTCTCGGCGTAGGAGGCCGTGAGGTTGGCGCCGCCCGACTTCAGGCTGTTGATGTACGGGGCGCTGGACGCGCCGATGACCTGGCTGTACGCGTGGTTCTCGAAGACCACGACGACCGTGTGGTCCGGTGTGGGCACGGCGGCCGCGGCCTGCGCGGGGGAGCCGCCGGTGAGGGCGAGCCAGCTGGCGGAGGCGGCCGCCGTCAGGGCGAGGGCCGAAGCGAGCGCCTTGCCGCGCGTACGCCTGAGGAATGATCTGCGTGATCTGCCGGGCACGTGAGACCTCCGAAGTCGAGGGAGGAGCGAGGGATCCTGGCGGTGCAGCAGTGCGGCGGTGCAGGTGCGGCTAGAGCATGCACACGCCAAGATGCTCCCGCGTCGCGTGTTCCGACCCTGATGGGTGAAGCGTGGGTGAACCCCTGGGGGAGCCGGCGCCGGGCGGAGGGCTCAGCGCTCGGACAGCGGCGACGGCGCCTCCTGCACCGTCCACCCGTTGCCGTCCGGATCCGAGAAGAACATGAACGAGTTCCACATCTCAGTGCCGGGACCGTCCGCCCAGCCCCCGGGACCCACGTGCCGCACCGCACTCACCTGTACCCCACGCCCCACCAACTCCTCGCGCGCCGCCGCGATGTCCGTGACGCACACCTGGAGGCCCGTGAGCATCCCCGGCTTCAGCGGCGGCTGCCCGGGAGCGGCCGGCAGCCCCTTCGTCAACGCGATCGAGCAGCGCGAACCGGGCGGCGTCAGCTGGACGACACGGGTGCCCGGGGCGACCTGCGTGTCCACATCGACCTTGAAGCCCACCTTGTCGGCGTAGAAGTCCTTGGCACGGTCCACGTCGGAGACGGGGACGACGATCACTTCGAGGGTCCACTCCATGACGTACGACCTGTCCTTCCGGTTGTGCCCGGATTCGATGCCCTGGATTCCTGGATTGCCCTCCGCATCCTCCCGCCGACAGGACGACTCCGCACGCGGTCACCGCGCGTCGATGCCGTGCCGACCGCAGTACGCTCATGACCAGCGTGTGATCGAACAGGAGGCCGGGATGTCGGTGCCGCAAGGGCGCAGGAGCAGTACGTTCACGCGGCTGCTGCGGCACGGGTTCACCGACCCGTCCGGCGCGGAGCGGCTGCTCGACGCCCCCGCACTCTCCTCGGTGCGCTCCGACCCGCTGCTCCTGGACGCGCTCGGCGCCACCGCCGACCCCGACCTGGCGCTGCTCGGCCTGGTCCGGCTGGTCGAGGCGCAGGAGCGGGCGGGTGGCGACGCGGGCCGCCGCGAACTGCTCGACACGCTCATCACGGCCAAGCCGCTGCGCGACCGCCTCCTCGGCGTCCTCGGCTCCTCCGAGGCCCTCGCCGACCACCTCGCCCGCCACCCGGCCGACTGGCAGGCCCTCGTCACGTACGAGCACAGCGATCTGCACCCCGGTGTGGAGGAGTTCGAGCAGGGCCTCGCCGACGCCGTGGACCCCGACTCGCTGCGCGTCGCCTACCGGCGCTGCCTGCTGTCCATCGCCGCGCGCGACGTGTGCGGCACCACCGACATCGCGCAGACCGCCGCCGAGCTGGCCGACCTGGCGACCGCGACCCTGCGCGCGGCCCTCGCCATCGCGCGCGCGGCCGCCCCCGCCGACGCCGCGCTGTGCCGGCTCGCCGTGATCGCGATGGGCAAGTGCGGCGGTCACGAGCTGAACTATGTGTCCGACGTCGACGTCATCTTCGTCGGCGAGTCCGTCAACGGCGGCGAGGACACCGAGGGCGCCGACGAGGGCAAGGCGATCCGGGCCGCGACCCGGCTCGCCGCCCACCTGATGCGGATCTGCTCCGAGACCACCGTCGAGGGCACGATCTGGCCGGTCGACGCGAACCTCCGCCCGGAAGGTCGCAACGGCCCGCTGGTGCGCACCCTCTCCTCCCACGTCGCGTACTACCAGCGCTGGGCGAAGACCTGGGAGTTCCAGGCGCTGCTCAAGGCCCGGCCCGTCGCGGGCGACCCCGAGCTCGGCGAGGCGTACCTGGAGGCCGTCTCCCCGATGGTGTGGCACGTCGCCGAGCGCGAGAACTTCGTGCCCGACGTGCAGAAGATGCGCAAGCGCGTCGTCGCCAACATCCCGGCGGGCGAGGTCGAGCGCGAGCTGAAGCTCGGGCCCGGCGGCCTGCGCGACGTCGAATTCGCCGTACAGCTCCTGCAGTTGGTGCACGGACGGGCCGACGCGTCCCTGCGCAGCCGCACCACCCTCGACGCCCTGGCCGCGCTCGCCGACCGCGGTTACGTGGGCCGCGTCGACGCCGTCCAGCTCGACGACGCGTACCGCTTCCTGCGTACGCTCGAACACCGCATCCAGCTCTACAAGTTGCGCCGCACCCACCTCGTCCCCGAGGGCGACGCCGATCTGCGCCGCATCGGCCGCTCGATGGGCATGCGCACCGAACCCCTCACCGACCTCAACCGCGCCTGGAAACGGCACACTTCCGTCGTCCGCCGGCTGCACGAGAAGCTCTTCTACCGCCCGCTGCTCGACGCCGTGGCCCAACTCGCCCCGGGCGAGACCCGGTTGAGTACCGAGGCGGCACGGGAGCGGCTCGTCGCGCTGGGCTACGCCGACCCCACCTCGGCCCTGCGCCACCTGGAGGCGCTCGCGTCGGGCGTCACCCGCAAGTCGGCCATCCAGCGGACCCTGCTCCCGGTGCTGCTCGGCTGGTTCGCGGACTCGGCGGACCCGGACGCGGGGCTGCTCGGCTTCCGCAAGGTCTCGGACGCGCTGGGCAAGACGCCCTGGTACCTGCGGCTGCTGCGCGACGAGGGCGCCGCCGCGGAGAACCTGGCCCGCGTCCTGTCCGCGGGCCGGCTCGCCCCCGACCTGCTGATGCGCGCGCCGGAAGCGGTCGCGCTGCTCGGCGATCCGCACGGTCTGGAACCGCGCGGCCACGCCCAGCTGGAGCAGGAGGTGCTCGCCGCGGTCGGCCGGGCCGACGGCGCCGAGCAGGCGGTGGCGGCGGCCCGCGGGGTGCGCCGCCGCGAACTGTTCCGTACCACGGCCGCCGACATCATCGCGTCGTACGGGACCGAGGAGAGCCCGGCCGTCGGCGACCAGGGCGCGCTCGTCGACCGGGTCGGCGCGGCGGTCTCCGAACTGACGGCGGCGACGCTCGCCGGGACGCTGCGCGCGGTCGTCCGGGAGGGCTGGGGCGACACGCTGCCCACCCGGTTCGCGGTGATCGCCATGGGGCGCTTCGGCGGCCACGAACTGAGCTACGGGTCCGACGCCGACGTGCTGTTCGTGCACGAACCGCGGGAGGGCGCCGACGAACAGGAGGCGGCCCAGGCGGCGAACAAGGTCGTCGCCGAGATGCGCCGCCTGCTCGCGCTGCCCAGCGCCGACCCGCCGCTCCTCATCGACGCGGACCTGCGCCCGGAGGGCAAGACGGGCCCGCTCGTGCGCACCCTCAAGTCCTACGGGGCGTACTACCGCCGCTGGTCCCTGGTCTGGGAGTCACAGGCTCTGATCCGGGCCCAACACGTCGCAGGTGACGCCGAGTTGGGCGCCTCCTTCATCGAGCTGATCGACCCGATGCGGTACCCGGCCGAGGGGCTCGGCGACGACGCCGTGCGCGAGATCCGCCGGCTCAAGGCCCGGATGGAGTCGGAGCGGCTGCCGCGCGGCGCCGACCCCACCCTGCACACCAAGCTGGGCCGCGGCGGCCTGTCCGACGTCGAGTGGACGGTGCAGCTGCTCCAGCTCCAGCACGGCTGGGCCGAACCGGGCCTGCGCACGACCCGCACCCGCGAGGCGCTGGCCGCCGCCTGCGCGGCGGGCCTGCTGCCGACGGAGGACGCGGCGATCCTCGACGAGGCCTGGGTCCTGGCGACCCGGGTGCGCAACGCCGTGATGCTGGTGCGCGGCCGGGCCGGCGACACGTTCCCCTCGGACGGGCGCGAACTCGGCGCCGTCGGCCGGTACCTCGGGTACGACCCGGGGCACATCGGGGACATGCTGGACGACTACCGCCGGACCACCCGGCGGGCCCGGGCCGTGATGGAGGAACGCTTCTACGGGGCGTAGGCGCGGGGCGGCTCCACCGACCGCGGCAGCGCGTAGGGCAGCGACCCGTACCAGAGCCGGGCCACCAGGAAGCCGAACGTCAGGCACAGCATGCCGCCCACCGCGTCCAGCCAGAAGTGGTTCGCGGTGGAGACGATGACCGTGAGGGTCAGCGCCGGATACAGCAGACCGAGCACCCGCACCCACGGCACCGACGCGAGCACGAAGATCGTCAGGCCGCACCAGAGCGACCAGCCGATGTGCATGGACGGCATCGCCGCGTACTGGTTCGACATGGTCTTCAGGTTGCCGGAGGCCATCGAGCCCCACGTCTGGTGGACGGCGACGGTGTCGATGAAGTGGCCGCCGGTCATCAGGCGCGGCGGTGCCAGCGGATAGAAGTAGTAGCCGATCAGCGCGACGGCGGTGGTGGCGAAGAGGGCCAGACGGGTTGCCGCGTAGCGTCCGGGATGGCAGCGGAACAGCCACACCAGCACGCCGAGCGTGATGACGAAGTGCAGTGTCGCGTAGTAGTAGTTCATCCCGACGATGAGCCAAGTCACCGCGTTCACCGTATGGTTGACGCTCTGCTCGACGGCGATCCCGAGATGGTGCTCGACGCTCCAG
Source organism: Streptomyces sp. NPDC050264 (assembly GCF_040655895.1). NCBI lineage: Bacteria > Bacillati > Actinomycetota > Actinomycetes > Kitasatosporales > Streptomycetaceae > Streptomyces > Streptomyces sp. NPDC050264. The sequence continues at coordinate 91,965 of NZ_JBFAKV010000001.1, read as the reverse complement.
ATCCAGTCCGCGTTGCGGAGCGCCTTCGCTCTCTGCTCCGGGACCGCGTTGCGGATCAGCGAGTACGTCCAGTAACTCACCGCGATCAGAAGGATCTCGAACCAGAGCCGGGGACGCCGAGGTGTCCGCAGGCGGCGCAGCACGCCACGATCACCCTGCCCGGCGCGGTCGCCCGCGATGGGTGAGGTGGTGGGCCCCTGTCGGCCTTCCAGTGTCGTCACGGTCGTTTCACCCATAGGCACAGAGTCTGCCAGATATCGGCCCTCGTCCGATCATCCCTCGGTCGGGTTCGCACCGCATCCTCTACGCCCTACGGACGAGGGCGGACCCCAGGGGACGAGGCGGTTGAACCCCGGACCACCAGCTCGGGCATGAACACGAACTCACTGTGCGGCGCGGGCGTGCCGCCGACCTCCTCCAGCAAGGTGTTGACGGCCGCCTGGCCCATCGCGTGCACGGGCTTGCGGATGGTGGTCAGCGGCGGATCGGTGAACGCGATGAGCGGCGAATCGTCGAAACCGACCACCGAGACGTCCGTCGGCACGTCCAGACCGCGCTCCCGCACCGCCCGGACGGCACCCAGTGCCATCATGTCGCTCGCGCAGATCACCGCCGTGCAGCCGCGGTCGAGGAGAGCGGCGGCCGCGGCCTGACCGCCCTCCAGCGTGTAGAGGGAGTGCTGGACGAGATCGTGCTCGACCTCGTCCGGGGCCAGGGCCAGCAGCTCCTTCATCGCGCGGACGAAGCCCTCGATCTTCCGCTGCACGGGCACGAAGCGCCGGGGCCCGAGCGCCAGGCCGATCCGGGTGTGTCCGAGGGAGACCAGGTGCGTCACCGCGAGCCGGGCCGCGGCCCGGTCGTCAGGCGAGATGAACGGGGCCGCCACCGCCGACGAGAAACCGTCGACCAGCACGAACGGGACGCCCTGGCCGCGCAGCCGCTCGTAGCGGCGGGTGTCGGCCGTGGTGTCGGCGTGCAGCCCCGAGACGTAGATGATGCCGCTGACCCCGCGGTCGACGAGCATCTCGGTCAGTTCGTCCTCGGTGGAGCCGCCGGGCGTCTGCGTGGCCAGGACCGGCGTGTACCCCTGGCGGGTCAGCGCCTGCACGACGACCTGGGCGAGCGCCGGGAAGATCGGGTTCTCGAGTTCGGGGGTGATCAGGCCGACCAGCCCCGCACTGTGCCGGCGCAGCCGCACAGGACGTTCGTAACCGAGCACGTCGAGAGCGGCGAGCACGGACTGACGGGTGGCCGCGGCGACCCCGGGCTTGCCGTTGAGCACGCGGCTGACGGTCGCTTCGCTGACCCCCGCTTGAGCTGCTATGTCGGCAAGACGTGCGGTCACGGGACGGGACCTTACCGGTCACATGCCGTATTGCACACCGACTGGGCACGGAGCGGGAAGTGCCGTGCGTGTCCCCGCGGTTGGACGGGAGCCACCCGGAACGGTGAAGCTGCGCGCGCGGCGGCCCCGCCGGGAGCGCCCGGCGGTAACTTGGAGCAGCGGGCCGAGGGGGCCCGCACCGCTTCTCGCCCAGAGGGGCCGCCTCGTGAACGACACCGCGCGCAGACCCAGGACCGTCGACGGCAGTACGGTCCTCGTCGTCGACGACACCGCCGCCAGCCGCTACGCCATGGGCGCGGTCCTGAGCCGGGCCGGACACGTCGTCATCCCCGTCGCCTCCGCGGGGGAGGCCCTCGTCGAACTCGACGTGCGACTGCGGGCCGGCTCGCTGCCCGACGTGGCACTCGTCGACGTGGGCCTGCCCGACCTCAGCGGGTTCGAACTGTGCCGCCGGGTCAAGGCGCTGCCCTCGCTCGCCGGCATCCCCGTCGTCCACTTCTCCGCCCGCCCCTCCGAGCCCGTCGACCGCTGCCGCGCGCTCGACGCCGGCGGCGAGGCGTATCTGTCGGTGCCCGCCGAACCGGAGGAGATCCGCGCCGTGGTCCGCGCCGCGCTGCGCGGCGCCCGTGAACTGGGCGACGTGCAGGCCCAGTTCGGCCGGCTCGCGCTGCTGTCCGAGACGGTTGTCGACGTACAGGGCGCACGCTGTCTCGTCGAGCTGGCCACCACCGCGGCCGAGGCGACGGCCAGGCTCACCCGGCAGAGCGCCGCCGTGTTCGTCCTCGGTGACAACGGCGAGGTGCACACCGGCCTCTCCCACCGCCGGGCCGTCGTGCCCGACGCCGTCGCGCGCGGGCAGGCCGCCTCGATCGCCCGGACCGTGCTGTGCGCCCGCGGCGGGGCGCACAGCACGGTCGTGCCCGGGCCCATGTGGCCCACCGTGTACTTCGGACCCGGCGACGTACGGCTGGTGGTCGCGCGCACCCGCGCGGGCGGCCTCCCCGTCTGCCTGGCCACCCCGGCCGCCGCCGACCCGGGCGGACTGATCGGCCAGCTCGTCGCCCAGCTCGCCCGCGCCACCGCCCTCGCCGCCGAACCCCTCCTCATGTACGAGCAGGAGCGCCACGTCGCCCTCACCCTGCAGCGCAGCTTCCTGCCCGCCCAACTGCCCCGGCTGCCCGGCGTCGACGTCGCCTTCCGCTACGTACCGGCCTCGCGGCAGACCGAGATAGGGGGCGACTTCTACGCGGCGCTGCCCACCCCCGCCGGAATCCTCGTCGGCATCGGCGACGTCGTCGGACACTCGCTCGACGCGGCCACCGTCATGGTCGAGATCCGGCACGCGCTGCGCGCCTACAGCCTGGAGGACCCGGACCCCGGCCGGCTCGTGACCCGGCTCGACCGGATGTTCCAGCACTACCACCCGCAGAGCACGGCCACCCTGTGCCTGGCCCTCGTCGACCCCGTGACCGGCCGCACCGCCGTCGCGAACGCGGGCCACATCCCGCCGCTGCGCGTGCCCCTGCACGGCCCCGCCCGCTACGCCGAGGCGTCGGGCCCGCTGCTCGGCCTCGGCCTGCCCCACCCCGCGCCCACCGAACTGGACCTCACGCCGGGCGAGCGGCTCCTCATGGTCACCGACGGCCTCATCGAGACCCGCGGCACCGACCTCTCCGTCTCGATGGCGCAGCTGAGCGCCGCCGCGACCGCCGCCCCGGCCGCGCCCGACGCCTTGTGCGACAGGCTCCTGTCCTGCTTCGGCAGCGACCGCGACGACGACATCGCCCTGCTGGCCCTGCGGCTCAGCCCACCGGTTTCTCCATGAGCGTCACCGCGTAACCGCTGCCGCCCGCACCGGACTTGAAGGGCTGTTCCCCTGTGACGGTGTAGCCCCGGCGTTCGTAGTACGCGCGCAGCCGCGGGTTCGTCGACACACAGTCCAGGCGGCAGAGCACCCGGCCCGTCCCGGCGATCCGCCGCTCGGCGTGCGCGAGCAGCTCGCCCCCGGTACCGGGAGGTGCGCCGCGCCGCACCATCAGGCGGTGCACGTACCCGGCGACGGGCGGCCGCGCGCCCCACGCCGCCTCGTCCGTCCACCACAGTTCGTACCCGCCCGCGACCTGCCCGCCGGAGTCGGCGAGCCACACCTCGCCCTCCTTCATCCGCCGCCGGAAGTGCTCCTCGTCCTTCTCGCCCGGCCGCCACTGGTCGATGCCCTGGTCCACCATCCAGCGGGCCGCGCCGTCGTACAGGGCGACCAGTGTGCCGAGGTCGGCGGTGTCCGCTTCGCGGAACGAGAGTTGTGCGCTCATGCCGATCACCGTAAAGGTGATCGGTGACAGCACCGCAGGACGCCTCACTCACGGAGCCCCCATGCCTCAGATCACCGTCGACTACTCCGCGGACCTCGACGACCGCCTCGACCGGCCCGGGCTCGCGGGCGCCGTGCACCAGGCCTGCGTGGACCTCGTCGCCGCGCGCACCCCGGCCTGCAAGTCGCGGTTCCGGCGCACCGAGGAGACGGTCGTCGGCGACGGAGCCGAGGCGGCGGCCGTGGTGCACATCGAGATCGCCCTGCTCGCCGGCCGCGCCGAGGAGGCCAAGGCGGCCCTCGCCGAGTCCGTCCTCGCCCTGCTGCCCGCGCACATCAAGGACGCGGAGGGAGTCCATCTCTCCACGGAAGTAAGGGACTTGGAGCCCACCTACCGGTCAGCGCGCTCCTAGGGCGTTTCTTCGGACTCCCCTCTGCCCGGCGACGCCCGGCACGGACTCTCGCCGCGCCGGGCGCAAAGCCGAGTACGTCCACTACGAGGCCCTGCACCCGGCCCGCCGAGAGCACGCACCGAACGCCGCCGGGCCGCCCTCCGGGCGACGAGGGGAGTTTGAAGCCCGGCCCTGGAGGGCTACGCGGGTACGAGTGCGGCGAGCCGGTTGAGCAGGTCCGTGAACGGTCCTTCGGTCGGCTCGTCCGCGAGGATGTCGCGCAGCAGCGCCGCCATCTCCGTGTCGTACGCGGCGCTGACCGCGGCGAGCGCCGCGAAGTCGTGGACCAGCTGGAGCTGCAGTTCCTCGCGCGGGATGCGCCGCCCGTCCAGCCAGATCAGCGCCGTCGACTCGGCCAGCGAGATCCACGAGCGGACCACGAGCTCCAGGCGCGGGGACGGCGCCGCCACCTTCAGGTGCGCGACGATCTGGACGTACGCGGCCTGGCGGACCGAGTCGATGAGCGCGTTCGTCGCCGACGAGCCGACCGCCGGGCCGCCGCGCATCAGCGCCGAGAAACCCGGGCCGTGCTCGTCCACGAAGTCGAAGAACCGGCCCATGACCCGCTGCAGCCGCGCGCCGAGCGGTCCGTCCTGCGGCTCCTCGAACCGCCCCGCCAGATCCTCGGCCGCCCGCTTCAACGCGGCCTCGTACAGGCTGAGTTTGCCCGGGAAATAGTGGTAGACCAACGGCCGCGAGATCCCGGCGGCGGCCGCTATCTCGTCGATGGAGACGTCGTCGGGGGAGCGGTGGCTGAACAGTTCGAGGGCGACCCCGATCAGCTGCCGACGCCGCTCCTCGACTCCCATTCTGCGCCGCACCCCGGTTGTCATACCGAACACTCTACCGAGCGGATCCGGCCCGTTGGCCAGGGCCTACAGGTCCAGGACCAGGCGCTCACCGCGGGCCCGGGAGACGCAGATGAGCATCGAGTCGTCGCGCTCCGCGTCGGTGAGCAGCTCGTCACGGTGGTCGATCTCGCCCTCCAGGACGCGCTGTTGGCATGTTCCGCAGAAGCCCTGCTCGCAGGAGTACGAGATGTAGGGCAGTTCGGCGCGGACCGCCGCGAGGACCGTGCTGTCGGCCGGCACGTCCACGACCTTGCCGCTGCGCCGCAGCTCGACCTCGAACGGCCCGTTCCCGTCAGCCGAGTTGCGGGGTGCGAACCGCTCCAGGTGCAGGGTGCGGCCGCTGGGCAGCGCCGCCTCCACCGCCGCCATCAGCCCCTCGGGCCCGCAGCAGTACACGGCCGTGTCCGGCGCGGTGGCCGCGAGCGCCGCGGCGAGATCCGGCAGCCCGTCCGTGTCCTCGGCGACCACGGTCACCCGGCCCGCCCCGGCGCCGAGCTTCTCGACCTCCTCAAGGAACGGCATCGAGGCCCGCGTGCGACCCCCGTAGAGCAGCTTCCAGTCGGAGCCCCGCGCCGCGGCCGCGCGCAGCATCGGCAGGACGGGGGTGATGCCGATGCCGCCCGCGACGAAGAGATGGGCGGGCGCGTCCGCGGTGAGCGGGAACCGGTTGCGCGGCCCGCGCACCTCCACCTCCGCGCCCTCCCGCAGCTGCTCGTGCACCTCGCGCGATCCGCCGCGCCCGCCCTCGCCCGCCGGGATCAGCCGGGTGGCGACGGTGTACGACGACGTGTCCTCCGGGTCGCCGCACAGCGAGTACTGCCGTACGAGACCGGAGGGCAGCACGAGGTCGAGGTGGGCGCCCGGCTGCCAGGCGGGCAGTTCGTGCCCCTCCAGACGCAGCGTGACGACCCCGTCGGCTATCTCCTCGTGCCGGGTGACGAGCAGGCGCAGCGCGCGGGCCCGGGGCCGCCCGGAGGTCGGCTCCTCCAGGGCGGGCAGCGGCCACAGCGGCGACGCCTGCACACGGCGGCGCAGCGCCCGGCGCACGACGAGCGCGGCTCCGGCGACGAGGACGGCCTTGCGCAGGGTGCGGGGGTTGGCCAGGCGGCTCATCGGGCGGCTCCGGTGCGGGCTTCGGCGGCGGTCGCGGCGGGCGAGGAGGCGAGGTAGGCGACGGCCTGCTCGGTGTCGCCCTCCTGCTCGGGGTGGTAACTCCGGCTCAGATAACGGGGTATGGACCGCACCATCGCCCCGGTCGACGGCAGAACTCCCTGCTTGCCGCTCCGGTGGAAGTCCTTGAAGGAGGCCTTGCCGCCCGTCAGGGTCGGATCGTTCTCCATGAAGAAGCGGGAGCCGCGCTGCCACAGGAAGACGAGCGCCGTGAACGCGGTGGCCCAGGTGCGCACGCGGCGCCGGTAGCTGCCGTCGAGGTGCTCGAACAGCTCGAAGGCCACGGACCGGTGCTCGACCTCCTCGGCACCGTGCCAGCGCAGCAGGTCGAGCATGGTCGGGTCGGCGCCGCGCTTGTCCAGCTCGTCCGCGTTCAGCACCCAGTTGCCGAGGAACGCGGTGTAGTGCTCGATCGCCGCGATCAGCGCGACCCGCTCCATCAGCCACCACCGGCGCGCCTTGCCCGGCGGCAGCGTGCGGTCGCCGAGCAGCTTCTCGAAGAACCAGTCGACCTGGGCGGTGTACGGCGTCGGGTCGAGGCCCTGCTCCTTCAGATGGGGCAGCACCTCGTCGTGGGCCTGCGAGTGCATGGCCTCCTGGCCGATGAACCCGATGACGTCCTCGCGCAGCCGGTCGTCCCTGATGAGGGGCAGGACCTGCTTGTAGACGTGCACGAACCAGCGCTCGCCCGCGGGCAGGAGCAGGTGCAGCACGTTGATGGTGTGCGTCGTGAAGGGGTCGTCCGGGAGCCAGTGCAGCGGGGTCCGGTCCCAGGCGAAGGACACCTGGCGTGCCTTCAGCGGGACGCGCGTATTAGACATGGCGTCAATGTACTGACGGGTAGGGCGGTGGGTACACCCCCTGGGCGGGACTTTTGTTTCTCTGAGCCCCTCCGGCGATCGAGGAGCGGGGGCCGGGGCGGAGCCCCTGGGCCGGACTACCGCAGGGGCGACACCCTGACCCCGCCGGTGGTGACCCCGGTCAACGCCACGTCCGCGCCCCGCGCAACCCGCACGGCCAGCAAATTCCCCGGCACCGTGGACCCGGCGGCCGAAACGGAGTCGACCTGGGTGCTGCCCCCGGCCACCAGATACCAGTTCCCCCCACGGGACTTCCAGCGGACCCCGGCCAGCACCCGCGCATCACGCCCCCCGCACGCGGGAGCCCCCTCCGACTTGGCCGCCACAACCGCAGCGGAAGCCCCCGGCGCACGGAACAACGCCAAGGTCCGCGGCCCCCCGCCCCGCCACGTCTCGGCCCGGTTGCACACCCACGCGGCGGTCCCGTTCGCCTCGGGCAGCGTCTGACGCGCGTAGGCCCAGGAGTTGACGGTGCTGACCCCGTGCGAGCGGGCCGCGGCGAGGGAGCAGGCGGTGGCCGCCCAGTCGGCGGGCTTCGCCTCGCCCGGGGCGTCCGGCCGGCCCGACGTGAGATGCGCGGGCACGAGTTCGCCGAGGTCGGTGGAGTAGCGGGTGCCGGCGGAGTCGGTGAGGGCGAGCACGTGCCACGACGTGCAGGGCCGGTCGGCCGGGGCGACGGCCGGGCTCGGGAACGGTGACGTCATGCCGTCCTTCGTACGGGACAGACGCTGCGCCGCGGCATCCGGCTTCAGCAGATCGCGTACCGCCGCGCCGGTCACCCAAGGGGCCGTCAGATAGCGGACGTTGCCGTCGGAACGGTCGATGACCACGGCGCCCGCCTGCGGCCCCGTCGCCCCGTCGACCCGGGCGAAGTCGAGGGCGGCGCCGCTCGTGCCGCTCTTCGGTTCGGCGTAGCGGACGATGCGCAGACCGTCGTAGAGCAGCACGATGCGGGCCTGGTCGACCTCGCCCGCGTAGAGCAGCTGCGCGGGTCCGGGCGGGGCGCCGGCCGGGGTGCCGGGTGTCGCCGAGACCTGGACGGACTCGCCGGGGCGCGCCCACACCGCGAGCGCGCGGCGCAGCAGTGCCGTGTCGCCGGTGAGGGAGCCGCGCGCGGGCCACACGGAGAAGTCGGTGCGCGCCGACGACTGCCACGCGGCCGGCGGCACGCGCGTCAACTTGCCGGGATCCAGAGCGGCTTGACCGGCCGGGTTCTGCGCGTACGGGGGAGCGGCCGCGCCGTCGGGGCTCCAGCCCGAGCCGGGCAGGCCGAGCAGCGCGCCGCACACCAGGAGTGCCGCGAGCGCGGCGACGGCCGCCTTGGCGTGCTGGCGGCGGCGCATCAGGTCGGTCGGGCGCGCGTGCAGGGAGCAGGGGTCGAACTCCGGGGATTCGAGGAGCCCGTACAGGACTTCGGTGCCGTCCGCCTCGGCCAGGGCGGCGGCCGCTTCCTCGGCGGTGCAGCCCGCCGCCGTCAGGACCGTGCGGACGGCGGTGCCGTCGAGGTGCTCCAGGCCGCGCAGCACGTAGGCGGCGCGGGCCGGGCCGCTGAGCGCGGAAAGCCGCTGGTCCAGGGCGAGTTCATCGGCGCCGCCGGACTTCGGGAACAGCCGGAGCCCCCACACCTGCGGCAGCAGCGGCGGCAGCTGGGCCCGCTTCGGCCACGCCGCACGGCGCAGCGGCAGCCCCGCTTCGAGAGCGCTGCGCAGCACTTTCAGGCGCACGTAGGCGTAGCCCGGGTCGCCGGTGCGCGGCGCGCTGCCGCGCTGGGCGGGGAGGGCCGGGGGCGCGGTCGCCGTGCGGCCGCGCGGCAGCGCCCGCTGCGTGACGGAGTGGGCGGTCAGCACACGGCGGTTGCGGCCAAGGCCCGGCGGCAGCACCAGGTAGGCCAGGCGGACGAGGCGGGGATAGTGCTCGACCAGGGCTGCCTCCGCCTGCTCTACGTCGATGACGTCGGCGCCGCCGGAGGGCGGGGGACTGGGTTGCTGCACCTTTGACTGCACGTTCAGCTGAACGAGCGAATCATGGGATGGTCACCCCACTCCTCCGGCTGAAACGCCCGCCCTCTCATTCGGCCTCGGTCAAGGCCCGCGCGTAGTTGGCCATCGACCGCTGATACCTCGGCATGTGCGGCGCCAGCGCTTCCAGGACCAGCGACAGGCCTTCCCGGTCCCGGCCCAGGGACGACAGGCACAGCGCGAGGCATCCGCGCACGGCATCGTCCAACTCATCTCTCGGCGCCGTCAGTTCGGGTTCGAGGAGCGCCACACCCTCTTCCGGGCGCCCCATGTTCCGCAGGGAGCTGGACAGTTGGATCGTCGTGCGGCGCCTGCGGTACCCGGTCAGGCCGAGCCGCAGTGCCTCCTGATAGAGCGGCACCGCCTTGTCGGAGTGGCCGGTCGAGTCGAAAGCGCTGGCCCGCTCGAAGGGCCCCACCGGGCTGTCGGCGGGCAGCTCCGCCACCAGCTCGTCGATGACCGCGCGGAACTCCCCGGCCGACGCCGCATCCTCGCCGTAGTTGTCGATCGTGGCCCACGCGGCGGCGATCCGCTCTTCCCACTCACTGCCCTCGGTGCTCATCGCGCCACACTCGGAGATCACCCGGCGGACGTCAACCGCTTTCGGAGCGCCGACACCGCCTCGTCCGGCACCTCGAGCCCCTCGCGCACGTACTTCTCGACGCTCCCGTACCGCGTCGCCACCTCGTCCTGGGCCGCCTGGAGATAGGCAGGCACCACGCCGATCACGGCGAGTGCCACCTCCGGATCGCCGCCCTGCGCCACGAAGCCCTCGACGAGCGGGGCGAACGCCGCGCGCACCGCCGCGTTCACCGACAGGTACTCGGCCTCGATCGTCGCGTCGTCCGCGCCGAGCAGCGCGAGAATCACGGCCGCGCCCCAGCCCGTGCGGTCCTTGCCCGCGGTGCAGTGGAAGAGCAGCGGGCCCGCGTCGGGCGCCGCCAGTTCGAGCAGCAGCGTGCGGTACGCGGCCTGCGCCGAGTCGGTGGAGACCAGCGCCCGGTAGGTGTCCTCGAAGAACGCCGCCGCCCGGCCTCCGCTCAACTCCCGCTCCGCGAGCGCCGGATCGGCGAAGATCTCCTTCAGCTGGGCCGCGGCCGGCGCCACCCCGGCCTTGGCCAGCTTGTCCGCGAGCGCGTCGGCGACCAGCAGGCGCACGCCGTCCGGAGCCCGGTCGGGGTGGTCGGCCCGCTCGGCGTCCGTGCGCAGATCCAGGATGGTGCGGACGCCGAGCGCCGCGAACGCCGGGTCCGCCGTGGGGTCGAGCCGGTCCAGCTGCCCGGAGCGGAAGACGAGCCCCGGGCGGACCCGGCGCCCGTCGGCCAGCGGGGTGCCGCCCAGGTCACGAAGGTTGGCCACGGTGGCGGCGGCGATGGGTTCGGCCATGGGCGGGACTCCCGTTCCGGTGCTCTGGTGCGTCCCGCCCAGTCTCTCCTACGCGCCTCCTGTCCACGTGAGCGCCCACCCGCTGAACTCGACGGTGCCGCGCGTCCCGTTCCCGCCGTTCGTCGCGCTCATGAACAGGCCCACGTCCTGCGTCGCCGCCGCCCCCGGTACGGGCACGGTCGCGACGGTCCGCCACGTCGTCCCGCCGTCGGTGGAACACGCCCCGGTGTACGGCCCGCCGGACCGGCTCAGGCGCAGCAGCACCGGTGCCTTGATCCCGGTGATCCGCTGGTAGGTGTCGAGCGTCCCGTCACCGTTCGTGTCGTAGGAGAGCACGACGCCGTTCGAGGGCGTGACGGACAGGTTGAGGAAGCCCGGCGACCCCGGGGTGGCGAGGGAGTTGCGGACGACGATGCCCGTCCGCGCCCACGCGCCCGTCACCGCCTGCGCGTCCACGCGCAGCACCACCGACGAGCCGTCCTTGAAGGCGCCCTCGCGGTACGCCGTGCCGAACTCGGTGGTCCCCTTCCACAGGTCGGCGCCGCCGCCGTCGATCGCGAACCGGTCCTCCAGCTGTCCGAAGACCGCCGCGTTGTTGCTGTACGTCTTCCAGCCCTCGGCCAGCGGACCGGCCTCGAAGAGCGTGCCCTTGTGTTCGTAGGTGACCCGGTCCTCGCCCTGCGGCCCGTACTGGACGTCGATCGTGTACGGCAGCGGGCGCAGCGGCCTGTCGAGCGGGGTGCCCGGCGCGCTCGCCTGCCAGGACACGGTGCCCTTGCCGGCCGGGGCCACCCGTGGCAGCGACGTGCCGCTCTCGGGCGTCGCGTCGATGCCTTGCAGCGAGAAGTCGACGCGGCCCGTCGCCCGCAGCCCGTTGACGTTGCGGAAAGTGGCCGCCACGCGCGCGTGGCCGCCCGGCGGGAACGCGGCCGGCTCGGCCGTCACCGTCACGGCGCCCTGGTAGGGGGCCCGCGCGAGCACGTCCCGCACCCGCGCCGCCGTCCGGTACGCGTCCCCGTACGGCCGCAGCGGGTAGTCCTTGCGCTCCCGCGTCCACGGCTCCTCGAACGCGAACCAGTCGACCGCCGCGGGCGCCCGGCCCGCCGCGAGCGCGTCCTGCAGCTCGTCGAGCCACTTCTGCCAGCGCGGAAGATAGAAGTCGGCGATCAGGCCGTGCCACTCGCGGTTGCCGTACTCGTGGAGGTTGCCCGGGTCGGACGTGGCCCGGTCGCCCCACACGGTGATGAGGACCTTGGCACAGCGCTCGAACTCCGCGCGCTCCGCGTCGCTCGTGGCCATGGCCCTGGCGTCCTGGATCCACGGGCCGAGCAGGAAGGCCTGTTGCGTGCCCGTGACGTCGTCCGTCAGGCGCATCAGCTTCAGCCACAGCGTGGCGAGGTCCTTGAGGCGGGTCCGGTCCTTGTCGGCGTACGCGGCCTTGAGCTGGGGCAGGAGCTGGCGGCTGCGGTGCGCGAGGGCCTGCCGGGCCACGTCGACGAGGTCGTACTTGTAGGCCTGGCTGCGACGCAGATCCCCGGCCACGCCGAGCAGCCCGGTGAGCGCCGCGTCGAAGCGGCCCGGGTCGTAGGTGAGGGCGCGCGGCGCGTAGTAGGCGGCGCGGTCGGCGGCGAGGTCCGGGCGGGCGGCGAACAGCGAGTCGTGCGGGTCGGAGCGCTCCACGGCCGTCTGCTGGTACGCCGTCTCGTACAGGGCCTGCCAGGCGGCGCGGGCATCCCTGTCACGGCGCCCGTACCGGAAGTCGGCGTATCCGGCGAACCACTCCTCCCGGTCCAGCTTCCGCTCGGTCCAGGCGAGTTCGGACCACAGCTCGAAGGCGGCCGGGTCCCGGTCGGTGCCCTCCGGCAGGTACGCGGTGCCGGTGAGCGCGCTGTCCGGCTTGTCGCGCCAGGCGAAGAACTTCTCGTTCCAGATGTGCGCGCGGGCCCCGATGGTCGTACGGCCGCCGAAGTTGGGGATCGTGCCGAACGCGTACGGGGTGCCGCCCCAGTCCCTCTCGCGGTCGGTGACGGAGGCGAAGCGGTCGGAGACCCCGTCGACGATCAGCATCTTCTTCTTGTCGATGGCATCGAGGAGGGCGGGCAGCGGGTTCGCCTCCCAGCCGAGGATGACCCAGGTGGCCCCCGGCCGGTTCTTCTGCAGCGCGGTCTCCACACCGCGGGCCGCGTCCGGGACCGGCACGTTCCCGGCGGTGCCGCCCTCGTGCAGCAGGTCCATCTTGAAAGCGTCGATCTCGCCGAAGAGGTCCTTCTGGTGCCCGTAGAACGCCTCGGCGACCTGCGCGAACGTCGTCGTGCGCGGGTCGAGCCAGTCGGGGCGCTCGAAGCCGTGCCAGGTGCCCTGCGGGACGACGTGCGCGTCGCCGCCGTTGCGCTCCACGAACCCCTTGGGCACATGGCCGTAGTAACCCGGCATGACCGGCTTCATCCCGAGCTCGCGCAGCCGGTCGACGATCTTGGAGCCCAACTCGGCGCGATCGGCGATGAGTTCGGGCGAGAGCGGGCCGCCGTACCCGGAGAGGTTCTGCAGCAGCCACCACGGCTGGTGCGAGGGGGCCGGGAGCCAGGCCCGCGACTCCTCGTCGCTGTACCCGAAGTCCTTCAGGACCCGGTGGTACACGGCCTCCATGCCCGCGATGACGAGCACCTCGTTGCAGCCGTGCAGCGCGAGCACATCGATCATGCGCTCCCAGTACGCCCAGCCCGCGAACGGCGCCGTGTAGCCGTCGTTGGTGTCGTTCAGCGCGAACCGGTGGGGGAGCGCCGTCGACCGCTCCAGGGGGCGGACGGGTGCCGGGAGGGTGCGCGGCAGGTCCAGCTGGCTGCCGTTCCAGGCGATGTGCGTGCCGCAGACGTACTTCAGATACCAGTGGACCCCGGCGAGCAGAGTCGCCGGGCTGGTGCCGTACACCTCGACGCGGCCCCGTGTCCCGGACACCCGGAACCGGTCCGCGCCACCCTGCGGGGCGAGGAGTCTGAGCCGGAACTGGTCGGCATGGTGCGGCAGTTGCCTTTTGAGCGCGGCGAGGGCCGGAGCCGTATCAAGTGCGTGCGGCGCCGCCTGCGCGGCCGGTACACCCACTCCGAGGGCTGTGCCGAGCCCGATGGCGCCTGCCGTGCCGAGAACCGTGCGTCGCGTTGGCGCGGACATACGTGTGACCCCCTGCGTCGCGGATGGTGCGGCGCACGGTAACCGGGGCGCACGCCCGCGCTCAACGGTGCGCACGGAGCTGGCGGGATCGTGTCGACGTACCGAAGGCTCAGCGGACAGGAGTACGGGATGAGGAAGTTGCTGGTGGCAGGGGTCCTGGTGGTCGCCGCCGCGACCGGGTGCGGGGCGCACGACGACGGCCCGAAGATCCCCCGAACGGCCAGCGGCTCATTGGAGCAGCTGGCGCGCACGGCGGGCTGCCGGCCGGACATCCAGACCGACGCCGACGAACTGCGCCAGGCCAACTGCGGCAAGGGAAGCGGCCGTTACGTTCTCGCCACCTTCGCCACCGACCGCGGCCAGGCCGAGTGGCTGGACGCGGCCGACGACTACGGCGGCACGTACCTCGTCGGCCGCAAATGGATCGTGGTCGGCGCGGACCGGACCGTGACGCAGCTGCGCGGCCGGCTCGGCGGGACCGTGGAGCGTTCCTCCTCGCACCACTCGATGAGCAGCGGTGGTGGGGGTCGCGAGGAGGGTGCCCGTACCGGGCACTCGGGTCACCACTGAGACGGCCGCGCAGCAGCCATGTGGGGGCGATCGGTCAGGTGCAGCGGTCGCCCCGGTTGATGCAGTTCGCGACGCGCTGCATCAGCTTGGCGTCGAAGACGTTGATGAAGTCGCCGTGGTCGGTGACGGGCTTGTGCAGCTGCTCCGGGAACGAGTCGACCGCGAACCCCGGCCCCGGCGGCACGTTGTAGACGATGCGCTGCACCAGCTGCGGGATCGCCTTGAAGCCGCCCGGGCAGGCGCCGGTGCGCGGGTCCTCGAACGCGACGTGCGTACGGTGGTTGGCGCTGTCGGCGTTCGCCCCGTCCCAGCAGCTCTGGAACCGGAAACTGCGCACGACCTTCGAACCCTGCGGACAGATCGGGTACTTGTCCTTCAGCTGGCGGTTCTCGAAGCCGGTGCAGCTCCATGAGGCGTTGGCGTTCGCGTTCCCGTTGGTGAAGGCCTTCGCGTCACCGGTGATGATCCGCAGGAATCGGGGCATGGCGACGACCTTGCTCGTCGGATTCCCGTCGAATTTCAAGGTCACCGAGGACGGCGTCTGGATCTCGCCGACGTTCTGGTCCTTGCCGCCGCCGTCCGCGTTCGCGTCCGCCTCGGCCTTTCCGTTCTGCAGCCTCAGGACCGGCCAGTAATAGGTCGACTTGTCACCCTGATTACGGCAACTCGTCTGCCCGTTGGCGAGATCGTCGTCACTGGAAAAGGCGTCCGTCGCCTGATTTCCCACGTAGTCGTGCATATGGTGAGCGCCATTGCTCACCCCGGGCGCGACGATGACATTGTCCGGATTGAACTTGCCGTTCTCGTTGCGTCCGCAGGTCGTGGTGAACGTGCCGCGTGATGCCGCGCGCTGGTTGCGGGGCGTGGCGACATTGGGCTGTACGGACTTGATGTCGACGAAGTCGCTCGCGTCGGGCCCGTTGCCGTTGCCTGCGCCTGCGCCTGCGCCTGCGCCTGCGCCTGCGCCTGCGCCTGCGCCGTCGCCCGCGCCGGGCTGCTGCGACGGTTGCTGTCCGGGTTGTTGCGCCGGTTGCTGGGGCTGCTGGGGCTGTTCCGAGGGCCGTCCGGTGCAGGCGGCCATCCCGTCGAGCTGCTGCGGCGGCTGGCCGCCGGAGCGCCGGATGTTCTGCCCGATACGGCCCAGCGCGGCGCCGCGCTTGTCCTTCAGCGGGCCCAGAATGCTGTTCTGCACGAAGTTCGGGTCCTGCGCGGCGGCGTCCCGGTTCGAGGCGAGCCGCTGATAGGCCTCCGTGATCTGGCTGTCCATGGCGGCCAGTTCGCCGTCCACCCGGCCGCGCGCGCCCTCGGGGACGTCGGGCAGGGCGGTGCCGACGTCCGGACAATCAATAGTGGCCACTTGCTGCTGCTGCTGTTGTTGTCGCTGCTGTTGCTGCGTTTCGCTGCCCGTTTCCTGCCCCGGGTCCTCTTGGGCGGACGCGTACACGTTGACCGCGACCAGCCCACCTCCGCCCAGGAGCAGTGCGGCCGACGCGATGGTCATCCGCGTCGCCAGCGAAGAGCGCCGTTTCCGTGAGGTGCGTCCCATGGGACTACGTACGCAACGGGAGGCGGCCGTGTTCAACCGGCCCCCGGAATTCAGCCCCGCTTCATCCGGCCCCGGACTTTCTCCCTGCCCACAGCACATAACCGACGACACCCGTGACGGTCGCGACGCCGCCGTATCCCACGGCCATGTCGCCGCGCGGGGGCGGCACGCGGTACGCCCTGCCCTCCCGCGACACCCACACCCGGTCCCCGGTGATGTCGCTGGTCCCTTCACCCTCCTCGTCCCAGACGCCGTCCTCGGGCTCACCCGCGATCGGGCCGCGCACGGTACGGCCCGACGGGTCCCGCCAGGCGAAGTCGTCGATGTTCCGGCCGTCCGTGACGGTCGCCCAGTACCCGCTCAGATACGCGTGGGTGGCGATCAGCGCGTTGCGCAGCGGCAGCACGAAGGCGATGCCCGCGAGGAGCCACAGCGTCGCGCGGGCGGCTCGTCTCACCGGCCGCCCCGGTCCAGGTAGGCGATGACCGCGAGCACCCGCCGGTTGTCGTCGTCGGAGACCGGCAGCCCCAGCTTGGCGAAGATGTTGGACGTGTGCTTGGCGATGGCCCGCTCGGTGACCACCAACTGGCCCGCGATCGCCGCGTTCGACCGCCCCTGCGCCATCAGTTCGAGTACTTCCAGCTCGCGCGGCGTGAGCCCGCCCAGCGGCGCGTCCGCGGCCCGGCGCGACAGCAGCTGCTGGATCACCTGCGGGTCCATCGCGGTGCCGCCCGCGGCCACCCGCCGTACCGCGTCGATGAACTGGTCCGCGTCGAACACCCGGTCCTTCAGCAGATAGCCGACCCCGCCGGTCCCGTCGGCGAGCAGCTCACGGGCGTACAGCTGCTCCACGTGCTGCGAGAGCACAAGGACCGGCAGGCCGGGCCGCTCCCGTCGCGCCGCGAGCGCGCACTGCAAGCCCTCGTCGGTGTGCGACGGCGGCAGCCGGACATCGACCACGGCGATGTCCGGCGCCAACTCGGCCAGCGCCTTGGTGAGTTCGGGCCCGCTCTCGACGGCCGCGGCGATCTCGAAGTCGTACGCCTCGAGCATGCGCACCAGACCGTCCCGCAGCAGGAACAGGTCTTCGGCTAGGACAACACGCAAGGGATCTCCATGGTCACCATGGTCGGACCGCCCGCGGGGGAGCCGACGGCGAGGACACCGTCGAATGTACCGAGCCTGCGCTCGATCCCGCTCAGCCCGCCGCCGGCCGCGATCACCGCGCCGCCCCTGCCGTTGTCGGTGACGGCGATCCGCAGGGAGCCGTCGGCGTGTGTGACGTCGACCCAGATCCGGTCGGCGCCCGCGTGCTTCACGGCGTTGGTGAGGGCCTCGCTGACGGCGAAGTACGCGGCCGACTCGACCGGCGCCTCGGCCCGCCCGGTCAGCTCCACCTCCACCTCGGCCGCCACCGGCAGACGCAGCGCCAACGCCCGTACGGCGTCGCCGAGTCCGCGCTCGGCGAGCACCGGCGGATGGATCCCGCGCACCAGGTCCCGCAGCTCGGTCAGGGCCTCGGCGGACGACTGCCGGGCGTGCGCGAGCAGCTCCTTGGCCTTCGCCGGGTTCTTCTCGATCAGCGCCTCGACCGTGCCGAGGTCCATGCCCATGGCGACGAGCCGGGCCTGCGCCCCGTCGTGCAGATCGCGCTCGATGCGGCGCAGTTCGGCCGCCGAGGTGTCCACGGCGTCCCGCCGCGTCTCGGTCAACACCCTTACGCGCTGCTCCAGTTCACCCGCGGCGGGCGCGAGTACGTAACGGGTCAGCAGGAAGTGCGCCCGCAGCAGCGCGGGCGTGACGAACAGACCGGTGGCGAGCAGGGCCGTCGCGAGCAGCGCGGACAGCAGCGCCGTCCCCTGGCCGCTGACCGGCACGAACCCGTACCACCAGCCGACGTACGTGCCGTCGGTGAAGACCCGCCACAGGCCGGCCGCGAGCGCGTACCCCTCAAGGGGGTAGATGATCAGCGCCGCGGGCAGCACGGCGGTGACGAACCCGGCCGTCATGTCGACGAGCAGCCAGCGCAGGTCCCGCCAGGTCGCCGGGTCCGCCAGGAGCAGCCGGCACCGCTCGGCCTGCCCCAGCAGTCCGCCGCGCAGATCGTCCGGAAACGGCCGGTACGTTGCCGGGATCCGCACCCCGCACCACTCGGCGGCGACGGCCCGCCGCCAGTTCGCCCAGTGCCGGACGAGCCCGAGCACCCAGGGTGTGGTCAGGGCGCCGATGCCGATCACGAGAAGCAGTACCGACACCAGCGACAGGACGAACAGGGTGATCGACCCGGCGAGCCCGGCCACGGCGACCCACAGCCCCCGCAGCCCCGCCACCACGGCGCTCCGCGCCCTCGCACCCATATACGCACTCCGTCCGTCCCGCCCGGCCCGACACCACACAGTGTCGCCGGTGGAAAGGCCCGGGTCAGTGGGAACGGCACCCGTACCGCGGTGTCACTGGGTACACCCCCGGCCCCCTGGGTCAGCGGCCGGCCGGCGGCGCGTACTTGTATCCGACGCGGCGCACGGTCTGGATCACCTTGCGGTGCTCGGCGCCCAGCTTGCGGCGCAGCCGGGCGACGTGGACGTCGACCGTGCGGCCGTCGCCGACGTGCCCGTAACCCCACACCGTGGTGACGAGCTGGTCGCGGGTGTGCACCCGGTGCGGATGCGCGACGAGGTGGGCGAGCAGCTCGAACTCCAGGTAGGTGAGGTCGAGTTGGCGCCCCTGGACGTCGGCGGTGCGCTGCGCGCTGTCGATCCCGATGAGCACGTCGCGCGCTTCGGGGCTCGCCGCGGGCGCGGGCTCGACGGTCTCGGCGGGGCCGGGCGCGACGGGCAGCAGCGACTGCTGGTCGGCCGGTACGAGCACCAGGTAGCCGATCATCGGCGGCCGGCCCGGCAGCGTGGGCAGGGTGTGCGGCGGCGCGGGCAGCAGGGTGGCGCCCGGCGGCAGGAAGTCGGTCACATCGACGAAGGGGGCGGCGGGGGCCACCTCGTCCCGGTCGACGGCGCGCAGCCGGGTACGGGCGGGGGAGGGGGTGCCGGGGGCCCCGGAGAGAGGGGCGAGGGGGGAGAGGGAGCGGGCGTTAGCCATGAGTGGTCAACTCTTTCGCGCGAGAGGCCGTCTGGAGAAGGACGTACGTCGTGCGCGCGGACCGAAGGCCGTACCGCGAGTCTTCGCTGGACGGTTTTAGAGGGCCGGCGCGTTCGTCGCGCGGCAACACACCCGGTCGAAGTCGTGGTGCTGTCGAGAGGGCCAGAACGGCTCGAGGTCGTGACGACGACCTCGCGCGGTGGTGTTCTGGAATCTGGCCATGCCCATATTGAAGCAGATGCGGTACGCAAAGGAGAGGGCGCCCGCACAAGATGCGGGCGCCCCTGTGTGTGACATGGCCGGAATCAGACCTGTCCGGCCTTCTCCAGCGCGGAGCAGCAGGTGTCGACGAGGAGCCGCGTGACGACGTACGGGTCGACGTTGGCGTTCGGGCGCCGGTCCTCGATGTAGCCCTTGCCGTCCTTCTCGACCTGCCACGGGATGCGGACCGAGGCGCCGCGGTCCGAGACGCCGTACGAGTACTCGTTCCACGGGGCGGTCTCGTGCAGGCCGGTCAGGCGGTCGTCGATGCCTGCGCCGTAGTGCTTCACGTGGTCCATCGGCTTGGAGCCCTCGCCGAGGGATTCGGCGGCGGTGATGATGGCGTCGTAGCCCTCACGCATCGCCTTGGTCGAGAAGTTGGTGTGCGCGCCGGCGCCGTTCCAGTCGCCCTTGACCGGCTTCGGGTCGAGGGTCGCCGAAACCTTGAAGTCCTCGGCGGTGCGGTACAGCAGCCAGCGGGCCACCCACAGCTGGTCGGAGACCTCCAGCGGGGCGAGCGGGCCGACCTGGAACTCCCACTGGCCGGGCATGACCTCGGCGTTGATGCCGGAGATGCCGAGGCCCGCCTTGAGGCAGTTGTCCAGGTGCGCCTCGACGACGTCACGGCCGTGGATCTCGTCCGTGCCGACACCGCAGTAGTAGCCGCCCTGCGCGGCGGGGAAACCGCCGACCGGGAAGCCCAGCGGGCGGTCGCCCTCGAAGAAGGTGTACTCCTGCTCGATGCCGAAGATCGGCTCCTGCGCGCCGAACTTCTCCTCGACCTCGACGAGCGCGGCCCGCGTGTTGGACTCGTGCGGCGTCATGTCGATGTTCAGGACCTCGCACATGACGAGGACGTCCTCGCCGCCACGGATCGGGTCCGGGTACACGGCGACCGGCTTGAGCACGCGGTCCGAGGCGTGGCCCTCGGCCTGGTTCGTGGACGAACCGTCGAAGCCCCAGATCGGCAGTGCGTCCAGGCCCCCCGACTGAGCTGCCGCGCCGGCGATTATCTTCGTCTTCGAGCGGAGCTTGGCCGTCGGCTCGGTGCCGTCGATCCAGATGTACTCAGCCTTGAAGGTCACGGGCCACATCCTCAGTCACGGGTCGCTATCTGCCCGACAGCTTGTCAACGGGCGATTTCCCGGCCGTTGCCCGGCTGTGAACCCCGTGTTACCGGGGACGCGCGTGGCCAACGGCGCCCGGTGAACTCGTATGCGATGGGGGCTGTCAGCCGCGCCGGCCCAGCGCGTCCCGTACCGCCTCCTCGCTGCGGCCCACCACGGCCGTGCCGTCGTCGGCCGTGATGATCGGGCGCTGGATCAGCTCGGGGTGCGCGGACAGGGCCTCGATCCACTGCTCGCGGGTGTCCGCGTCGCGCGCCCACGCCGCCAGGCCGAGCTCCTTCGCGGCCGCTTCCCGGGTGCGGGTGATGTCCCACGGTTCCAGGCCGAGCCGGTCGAGGACGGCACGGATCTCGTCGGGGGCGGGCACGTCCTCCAGGTAGCGGCGCACCGTGTAGTCGGCGCCCTCCGAGTCGAGCAGGGTGAGCGCGCCGCGGCACTTCGAGCAGGCCGGGTTGATCCAGATCTCCATGGTGCCAACGGTACGCGAGTGGCCTCACGCGGCGGTCCCAACTGGCGTCTGGCCAGCGGCTTTTGTCAGTGGGTGGCAGTAGAATGGAAGCAGTGTTCGAGAGCTTCGGGGGCTCTCGAGTTCGCGACAGGAGGATGCCTGTGCCGGCTGCCGCACCGATGCTGATGGATCTGCCGTACGCGCCACTCGCCAAGAGGCCGCTCCCCGCGGGGCGGCCCCGTGACTGGTACATCACCCACAACCGACGCCTCAAGGCCATGCGCCTGGCGATAGCCCTGCTCGACTCGGGCGTCTACCTGCCGAACCAGGCCCACAACCAGAGGATCCGCTCCACGGCCGAGCTCATCGGCATCCATCCGCCGTCGGACACGACGTGTCACATGGTGCGGGCGCTGATGCGGTACTGCCGCTGACCTGTTCCGTGTCACCCGGCGGCCGGAGGTTCCGGCCGCCGGGTTCGGCGTGGTCACGGCCTCCCGCGCACTGCCGGAAATTCACCTGTTTGCCGTACTTGGCATGCGGGCCCCCGAGGGGGCACCGTTGACTGGGTCGACCGGCAGCGGCGGGTCGAGCGGAGGTGTTCGGAATGGCGAACGTGCGAGGCATGCGAGGCACCGGCGCGATCCTGCTGGCGGCTGTCCTGGCCGCCGGCGCGGCAGGCTGCTCCGACAGCGGCGACAGCCCCTCCGACGCCGCGTCCAAAGCCGGGAGCGTGCTGTCGTCCGCGACGGCCGAGGCACAGAAGAAGGTCGACGAGTTCAAGGACGGCGCCGACGCCAAGGGCGATGTGAAACTCGGCGGCGTGACGAAGGACGACGGACGGGCCACCGTGCCGGTCAAGGTCACGAACAGGACCTCGTCCGCGAAGACGTACCTCGTCCTGGTCTCCTTCAAGGACGGCGGCGGCAACCTCCTCGACACGGTCGCCCTCAACGTGAAGGACGTCGGGGCAGGCACGTCGAAGACGGAGACCGCCCGCAGCCACCGCTCCCTCGACGGCCGCGTCACCGCCGACATCCTCCGCGCGCTGCGTCACTGAACGAAGGGGCGCCCGCCATGAGCAGCCCCGCCGAACGCGCCGCCCAGGGCAGACGCGCCCGCAAGTACGCCCCCCGCTCCTCGCACGCGCCCTGGATCCCGGCCGCCGACCGACCCGACCCGGTCGTGGTCCTGGAACGCCAGGGCGCCGACCGCCTCCACGATCTGCTCCCCATCCGGTACGGGCGCATGGCCGCGAGCCCGTTCGCGTTCCTGCGCGGCGCCGCCGCCGTGATGGCGGGCGACCTCGCGGCGCTCCCCCACACCGGCCTGACCGTCCAGCTCTGCGGCGACGCCCACCTGTCGAACTTCGGCCTCTTCGCCTCGCCCGAGCGCTCCCTCCTCTTCGACCTCGACGACTTCGACGAGACGTACCCGGGCCCCTTCGAATGGGACGTCAAACGCCTCGCCGCCTCGACCGCCGTCGCCGCCCGCGACAACGGCCACTCCGACAAACAGGCCCACCGCGCGGTCCTCGCCTCCGTCGCCGCCTACCGCGACAACATGCGCCGCCTGGCAGGCCTCGGCGAACTGGCCGTCTGGTACGAACACATCGACGCCCACGCGCTGCTCCCGCTGATCCGCTCCGCCCGCCGGCGCCGCCGCGCCGAGCACACCCTCGCCCAGGCCACCCGCCGCACCAGCCTGCACGCCCTCGCCAAGCTCACGGAGACCACGCCCGACGGCCGCCGCCGCATCATCCACGACCCGCCGCTCCTGGAACCGGCGGGCGTCAGCGACGCAGCCGCCCTGCGCAAGATGTTCGGCGACTACCGCTCCACGCTCGCCGAGGAGCGCCGCCGCCTCCTCGACCGCTACCGGTTCGTCGACGCCGCCCGCAAAGTCGTCGGCGTCGGCAGCGTCGGCACCCGCTGCTTCGTCGTCCTGCTCGCCGGCCGGGACCCCGACGACCCGCTCTTCCTCCAGATCAAGGAGGCGACCCGCTCCGTGATCGAGGAACACATCCCGTACCACGGGCCCTACCTCCACCCCGGCCACCGCATCGTCTCCGGACAGCGCCTCCTGCAGGCCGCCGGCGACATCTTCCTCGGCTGGATGACCGGCCCCCAGGGGCGCGCCTTCTACTGGCGTCAACTGCGCGACATGAAGGGCTCGGCGGACATCGCCGTCATGCCCCCCGACGAACTCCTCGCCTATGCCCGGCTCTGCGGCACCGCCCTCTCCCGCGCCCACGCCCGCTCCGGCGACCGCATCGCCATCGCCGCCTACCTGGGCGGCGCGGACACCTTCGACCGGGCGACCGCCGCGTTCGCGCTCCGCTACGCCGATCAGACCATCAGGGACCATGCCGTACTGCGCCGCGCGATCTCGGACGGCGTCCTCACGGCCACTCCGGGAGCGTGAGGCCCGGCCCTCCTGTGCGGAGCACCCCGGAGGGATACGCTCGGCGGCGTGCCGACACCGACACCGCCGTCCGCAGTGACCCCGGAAAACTTCGCCGTCGTAGCCGTCGCCGCGTCCGCCGGCGGCATCCACGGCCTGGTCACCCTCCTCGAGGGGCTCGACTCCGAACTGCCCGTGCCCCTCCTCGTCGTCCAGCACCTGGACCCCCGCCACCGCACCGTCCTCGCCGAGATCCTGAACCGCCGTACCGGCCTCGCCGTCAAACTCGCCGAACAGGACGAGACGGCATTCGCCGGCACGGTCTACATCGCGCCACCCGACCGGCACCTCCTCGTCCGCCCCGACGGCACGCTCTCGCTCTCCCGCAGTGAACTCGTCCACTTCCTGCGCCCCTCCGCCGACCTGCTCTTCGAGTCCGTCGCCGGGGCGTACGGCCCACGGGCGATCGCCGTGGTCCTGACCGGCACCGGGAACGACGGCGCGATGGGCGTCGATGCCGTGAAGTCGCGGGGCGGTACCGTGATCGCGCAGGACCCGCGGACCGCGGAGTTCCGAGGCATGCCGGAGGCCGCCGTGGGTACGGGAGCAGTGGACTTTGTGCTACCTCTGGAGGAGATTCCCGCGGTGATCCGCGGACTTGTCGAGATCAAGAAGTAGTGAGTAGGCAGCGATGAGCGAGGCGCCCCGAGAGCAGGAGACGGATGAGGAGCTGGAGGCCCTTCTCGGCTTCTTGAGGGACGCCCGCGGCTTCGACTTCACCGGATACAAGCGCTCCTCGCTGGGCCGCCGCATCCGCAAGCGGATGGCCGACGTCGGCATCGACGCGTACTCCGACTACCGCGACCAGCTCGAGACGAACGCCGACGAGTTCAGCGCCCTCTTCAACACCATCCTCATCAACGTCACCTCCGTCTTCCGCGACGCCGACGCCTGGACGTACCTGGAGCGCGAGGTGGTCCCCGAACTCCTCGCGCGGCTCGGCCCGGAGGACGAGATCCGGGTGTGGAGCGCGGGCTGCTCCAGCGGCGAGGAGGCGTACTCGCTGGCCATCATGTTCGCGGAGGCCCTCGGCCTCGAAGAGGCCCTGACCCGCGTCAAGATCTACGGCACCGACGTCGACGAGGAGGCACTGCGCGACGCCCGCTCGGGCCTGTACCCGGCCAGGAGCCTGGAGCCGCTCGCCCCCGAGCTGCGCGACAGGTACTTCGAGCAGAACGGCTCGCAGTACAGCTTCCGGTCCGATCTGCGCCGCCGCGTCATCTTCGGCCGTCACGACATCACCCGTGACGCCCCCATCTCCCGCCTGGACCTGCTGGTCTGCCGCAACGCGCTGATGTACTTCAACGTCGAGGCGCAGACCCAGATCATCGACCGGTTCCACTTCGCGTTGCGCGAGAGCGGCTTCCTGTTCCTCGGCAAGGCCGAGATGCTGCTCAACGACGCGGATCGGTTCGACGTCGTCAGCATGCGCCAGCGCATCTTCCGCCGCCGCCCGGGGTCCTCCGTGACCGCGCAGTACCAGCCGACCTTGCCCAAGCTGCGCGCCGGATTCGGCGGAGAGATGCAGACCGTGGCCAGGAACCGGCAGTTGCGCGACCTGATTCTCGATGCCGCGCCCGGCGCCGCCCTCGCGGTGGACACCGAGGGCGTCGTCGTCCTCATCAACAACCACGCCCGCGCCGAGTTCGGCCTGACCGCCAACGACATCGGCCGTCCCTTCCAGGACCTGGAGATCTCCTACCGTCCGGTCGAACTGCGCTCCCTGATCGACCAGGCCGCCCACGAGCGCCGCCCCCTGCGGGTCAACGGGGCCGAGCGCAGGGTCGGCGAGGACCTCCAGTACTTCGACATCCTGGTCCAGCCGCTGGTCGGCGGGGGCGGGATGCCGTCCGTCACCCACATCACGTTCACCGACGTCACCGTCGCCACCCAGCTCAAGGCCGAGGTCAAGCGCGTACGCGAAGATCTCGAGACGGCCTACGAGGAACTCCAGTCGACCAACGAAGAGTTGGAGACGACGAACGAGGAACTCCAGTCCTCCATCGAAGAGTTGGAGACGACGAACGAGGAACTCCAGTCCACGAACGAAGAGTTGGAGACCACGAACGAGGAACTCCAGTCCGGGAACGAGGAACTGGAGACCATGAACGAGGAGATGCGCATCCGCAGCGAGGAGCTGGACGAGGCCCGTGCCTTCCTGGAGGGCGTCCTCACCTCCATCGCGGCCGCCGTCGTCGTCCTCGACAAGGACCTCAACGTCAAGAGCTGGAACCGGGGCGCCGCCGAGCTGTGGGGCCTGCGCCAGGACGAGGTGCTCGACGAACCCTTCTTCCACCTCGACTTCGGCCTGCCCACCCGCGGGTTGCGCGCCGTCGTGGAGGAGTGCCTCCGGTCCCGCAAGCGCGGCGCGCCCGTGGGGATCGACGCGGTCAACCGGCTGGGCCGCGGCATCGCCTGCACCGTGCAGTGCAGCCCTTTCGACGGCCATCGCGGCGGCGTCGTCCTGTTGATGGAAGAAGGCGGAAGCGGCGGCACGGCCTGACCCGGCGGGCGTATTCTCGGCGTATGGAGCCCACGGCCGGTTCGCCGACGCAGGCCGCGCTTGCCAGGCAGCGCGCGGTCAGGGCCCGGGAGCGCGCCGACCGCGCGTCCGAGCTCGCGCAGCGCTACGAGTCGCTGGCCGAAGAATCCGCGGAGCGATCCTTCGACGGCCTGTACCAGCGCCTCGCCCACATCCACCGCTCCACCGCCGGCCGCCACCGGGTCGCCGCGGAACTCCTCGACGCGCACGCCCGCCGGGCTCACGAGTGGGTCCGTGAGGGCGGACCACCGCCCCTGTTCATGACGGGTGTCGGCGAGGCGTGCGGCACGAACAGCGTCGCCGTCGTCCTCGTCGACGGCGAGCGCAACCAGCTCGCGACCGCATCCTCCGACCAGCCCTCGTGCAACGCCCAGGACCTGGAGTTCGTACTCGGCGAAGGCCCGGTGGACGACGCGGTGCGCGACCGCGGCCCGGTCGAGGTGGCGGGGGCCGCCCTGAGCTCGCGCTGGCCCGGCTACGGCCCGGCCGTCAGAGCACTCGGTATCGGCCAGGTGGTGGCCGTCCCGCTCCAGGTCCCCGGTGAGTGCATCGGCGCCCTCGCGGTCTTCGACCCGCATCCCGACACCGCGTCCACGAGGCTATTCGCCGAGGTCGCGGACGCGTTGACCCGCAGTGTGTTACTCGGTCAGGACGCGGTACCCGGCTTGTTCGGCGGCATCGACTACCGGGCCGTCGTGCACCAGGCCGCGGGCATGGCAGCCGTCCAGCTGCAGTGTCAGGTCGCGGATGCGCTGGAAATGGTCAAAGCCCGCGCGTTCGCCGAGGGACGCCGCATCGGGGACGTGGCCCGCGATATCGTCCACGGACAATTGAAACTCGGCTGAGAGGTCTTCTACCGTGACGCTGCAGGAGCAGGAACTCGCCGCGGTCTTCGCTCACTTGACGGAGGAAGCCGCACGGGATCCGCTCGACACGCAGGCACTGCTCGCCACCTTGGTGGAGGGCGGCAGAAGGCTGTTCGACGCCCTCGGCGCGATCGCGTACTACGCGCCCGGCGGCGGTTCGGCCGTCCAGACCGCCGGCACCGACGACGCCCTGCGCGTCCTCGCGGGAGAGGCCGTCGACTGGCAGGAGGGCCCCGGTTACGACGTCCGTACGACGGGCTGCGCCCTCATCGACGTGGACGTGACCATACAGCCCACGCGCGCCCGCTGGCCGCGCTGGACCGCGCGCGTCAGGGCCCTGGGCCACGGCCGGGTCACCGCGCTGCCGCTGCCCGCCAAGGACGGACCGGCCGGCGCCCTCGTACTCTTCGGCCCGCACAGCGGGCGCCTCGACGAGAAGGCCCTCTCGCTGGCCCGCTCCTTCGCCGACGCCGCGGCGAACACGCTCTCGCTCCAGCGCGAGGTGACCGAAAGCCGCGTCCTGGCCGGCCAGTTGGAGCACGCGCTGTCCAGCCGCGTCGTCGTCGAACAGGCCAAGGGCATCCTGGCCGCCCGGCACGACGTCACCCTCGACCAGGCCTTCGACCGCCTGCGCCGCTACGCACGCTCGCACCAGCGCAAGGTCCAGGAAGTGGCCCGCGAGATCATCGGCGGCCGCGACTTCCCCATGGACCCGTAACCGGCCGGGGACCCCAGCACCCGAAAAGACCGTCGGCCGTGCTCCTCCCAAAGAGGGAGGAGCACGGCCGACGGTTTATGCCTGACGCGTTTTCTAGATGTCGAAGTACAGCTCGAACTCGTGCGGGTGCGGCCGCAGCTGGATCGGGGCGATCTCGTTCGTGCGCTTGTAGTCGATCCACGTCTCGATCAGGTCGGACGTGAAGACGCCGCCGGCCTGCAGGTACTCGTTGTCCGCCTCGAGGGCGTCGAGGACCGCGGGGAGCGAGGTCGGGACCTGCTGGACGTTCGCGTGCTCCTCGGGAGCCAGCTCGTAGAGGTCCTTGTCGATCGGCTCGGCCGGCTCGATCTTGTTCTTCACGCCGTCGAGGCCCGCCATGAGCAGCGCCGAGAAGGCGAGGTACGGGTTCGAGGACGGGTCCGGCGCGCGGAACTCGACGCGCTTGGCCTTCGGGTTCGAGCCCGTGATCGGGATACGCATGGCCGCGGAGCGGTTGCGCTGCGAGTACACCATGTTGACCGGGGCCTCGAAGCCGGGGACCAGGCGGTGGTAGGAGTTCACCGTCGGGTTGGTGAAGGCGAGCAGCGACGGGGCGTGCTTGAGGATGCCGCCGATGTAGTAGCGCGCCATGTCCGAGAGGCCCGCGTAGCCCTGCTCGTCGTAGAACAGCGGGTCGCCGCCGGCCCACAGCGACTGGTGGACGTGCATGCCCGAGCCGTTGTCACCGAAGATCGGCTTCGGCATGAAGGTCGCGGTCTTGTTGTTGCGCCAGGCGACGTTCTTCACGATGTACTTGAAGAGCATCAGGTCGTCGGCCGCGGCGAGCAGCGTGTTGAACTTGTAGTTGATCTCCGCCTGGCCGGCCGTGCCGACCTCGTGGTGCTGGCGCTCGACCTGCAGGCCGTTCTTGTCCAGCTCCAGGGAGATCTCGGCGCGCAGGTCGGCGAAGTGGTCGACCGGCGGGGCCGGGAAGTAGCCGCCCTTGTAGCGGACCTTGTAGCCGCGGTTGTTCTCGACGGCGCCGGTGTTCCAGGCGCCCGCCTCGGAGTCGATCTCGTACAGCGAGCGGTTGGCGGAGGTCTCGAAGCGGACCGAGTCGAACACGTAGAACTCGGCCTCGGGGCCGAAGTACGCGGTGTCGGCGATGCCGGTCGACGCGAGGTAGGCCTCGGCCTTCTTCGCCACGTTGCGCGGGTCACGGGAGTACTGCTCGCCCGTGATCGGGTCGTGGATGAAGAAGTTGATGTTGACCGTCTTGTCGCGGCGGAAGGGGTCGACGCGCGCGGTGGACAGGTCGGCGCGGAGCGCCATGTCGGACTCGTGGATGGCCTGGAAGCCGCGGATCGAGGAACCGTCGAAGGCCAGCTCCTCGGTCGGGTCGAACGCCGCAGCCGGCACCGTGAAGTGCTGCATCACACCCGGCAGGTCGCAGAAGCGGACGTCTACGAACTTGACGTCCTCGTCCGCGATGAACTTCTTGGCGTCATCGGCGTTCTGGAACATCCAACTCCTCCTACTCCCACCCGGGGAGGGGCGGGGTTTGCAGCTCGGTCGTGGGGCCAGTGCGGTGGCACACGCTGGACCTGACCATAGGCAGACGTGGTTTCTCAAGCATGACCCATTTGTTTCGCCGAAGTTAACCGGACCAGGGGGCGAGACGGTGTGAGGCGCGGGGCGCAGTACCGTGGAGGCGTGGACAACAGGGAAGCAATGGGATCGTGGCTGTCCGGGCCCCGCGAGGCCATGGAACAGTCGGGCGCGGACTTCGGATACCGCGGAGAACAGCTCGGTCTGCCGGAGCACGGCCCCGGTTCCATCGCCCGCCCCGGCCGGCGCGTCGGAGCCCTCGTCGTCGACTGGGCGCTCTGCATGCTGATCGCATACGGCCTGGTCACGCACGGTTACAACCAGGCTACGGGTAACTGGGCGCTGCTCGTCTTTCTCGTCCTGGGCGTTCTCACGGTCGGCACCATCGGCTGCACGCCGGGCAAGCGGCTTTTCGGGCTCCGGGTCGTCTCCGAGGCCGGCGGCCGCCTGGGTCTCGGCCGGGTCGTCGTCCGCACGGTGCTGTTGTGCGTGGCCATTCCCGCGCTGATCTGGGACCGGGATGGTCGTGGCCTGCACGATCGTCTGGCGAAGTCCGTAGAGGTCCGTATCTGAGCGTTGTCGGCCTTGGCCCGGTGGCCACGCCCCAAGAGTGCGCACGAAGTGCGCCTCGCGGGGGCACGGGGAACTGCGCGACCAGCCCCGGCAACCCGCACCCGCCAACGCACCCGCACACGGCAGACGAAAGGGCGCCCCCGGACCGGAGTCCCGGGGCGCCCTTCAACTACGTAGGCACAGCGGCAGCGTCAGCGCGTCTTGCCGCCACCCCTCGGCATCCGCATGCCCTTCGGCATCGGACCCTTCGGCAGTGGCATGTTCGCCATCAGGTCGCCCATCGCCCGCAACCGGTCGTTGGTCGAGGTCACCTGGGGGCCGGTGAGCACCCGGGGCAGCTTCAGCATGGTGGTGCGGAGCTTCTTCAGCGGGACCTGGCCCTCGCCGTTGCCCACGAGCAGGTCGTGGACCGGGACGTCCGCCACGATGCGGGCCATCTTCCGCTTCTCGGCCGCGAGCAGCGTCTTGACCCGGTTCGGGTTGCCCTCCGCCACCAGCACGATGCCCGCCTTGCCGACGGCACGGTGTACGACGTCCTGGCTGCGGTTCATCGCGACCGCGGGGGTCGTCGTCCACCCGCGCCCGATGTTGTCGAGCACCGCGGCCGCCGCGCCGGGCTGACCCTCCATCTGCCCGAAGGCCGCTCGCTCGGCACGGCGCCCGAAGATGATCGCCATCGCGAGGAAGGCGAGCAGGAGGCCGAGAATTCCGAGATAGATGGGGTGACCGATCAAGAAACCGATCGCGAGGAAGACACCGAAGGTGACGATTCCCACAGCCGCGAGTACAAGACCGATCTTCGAATCGGCCTTGCGGGTCATCTTGTAGGTCAGAGCGATCTGCTTGAGTCGCCCGGGGTTTGCAGCGTCCGCTGCAGGTTCCTTCCTCGCCATGTTCGAAGTCTACGTGGCCGGGAGCCGCCGATGAACAGCAGCACCGGCCCCGGGGCGGGTCAGCCCCTGGAGCTGACCGCTTCGAGGACGCGCTGGGCCTCCACCCGGTCCTTGGCGCGGCGGCGGTCCTCGAGGACGGAGGTCCAGGCATTACGGCGTGCGGTGCGCTGGCCACTGCTCATCAGCAGCGACTCGACGGCGCGCAGAGCGTCGGTGAATGTCGGGATCGCGGTGGCGCGAACAGGCGCGGCCTGCATGGGTGAGGTCCCCCCTCGAAGTCGGATCACGGTGTTGGTGAAAGGTGTACGAGGCGTGAGTACAGCGTCACTGATTGGTGTTACCAGTGCGTGACCGGACGGTCAAACGGCGATGAAGCCTTGACGCTCGCGGCCCAAACGCTGACGCGGCCCTGACGGTCGCCCTCAACTGCGGGGACGGTCAGGGCCGCGCCTTCTCGGCCTATACCGGCCGGTAATCGCTTGTGCGTGACTTCACACGCGGGCGGCCGACCGGCGCAGCTCGGTGGCCATCTGGAACAGGCGTCCGGCGCGGTACGAGGAGCGGACCAGCGGACCCGACATGACGCCGGAGAAACCGATCTGCTCGGCCTCCTCCTTCAGCTCCACGAACTCGTGCGGCTTGACCCAGCGCTCGACGGGGTGGTGCCGCACGGAGGGCCGCAGGTACTGCGTGATGGTGATCAACTCGCAGCCCGCGTCGTGCAGTTGGCGCAGCGCCTCGCTGACCTCGGCGCGCTCCTCGCCCATCCCGAGGATCAGGTTCGACTTCGTCACGAGACCGAACTCGCGGGCCTCGGTGATGACCTTGAGCGAGCGGTCGTAGCGGAAACCGGGGCGGATGCGCTTGAAGATCCGCGGCACCGTCTCGACGTTGTGCGCGAAGACCTCGGGGCGCGAGGAGAAGACCTCGGCCAGCTGCTCCGGCACCGCGTTGAAGTCGGGGGCGAGGAGCTCGACCTTGGTGCGGCCGTCGGCGCGGTCCGCGGTCTGCGCGTGGATCTGGCGGACCGTCTCCGCGTACAGCCAGGCACCGCCGTCCTCCAGGTCGTCGCGGGCGACGCCGGTGATCGTGGCGTAGTTCAGGTCCATCGTGACGACGGACTCGCCGACGCGGCGCGGCTCGTCGCGGTCGAGGGCCTCGGGCTTGCCGGTGTCGATCTGGCAGAAGTCGCAGCGCCGCGTGCACTGGTCGCCGCCGATGAGGAACGTGGCCTCGCGGTCCTCCCAGCACTCGTAGATGTTGGGACAGCCCGCTTCCTGGCAGACGGTGTGCAGGCCCTCGGACTTCACGAGGTTCTGCATCTTCGTGTACTCGGGGCCCATTTTCGCCCGGGTCTTGATCCACTCGGGCTTGCGCTCGATGGGGGTCTGAGCGTTACGGACCTCCAGGCGCAGCATCTTGCGTCCGTCGGGTGCGACTGCGGACACGACCGGCTCCCTAAAGCTTTGATTCCTCGGCGTACATCAGGGTACGCCCGTGATGTTCATGCCCTTACGGATGGCCAACCTCTGGCCTTCGGGGTGCATTCCCCAGGGGTGCTACGCCGGGGCCTTCTCGACGAGGCGCGGGCGGAGCTCCGCGTTGCCGAGGACGTCCCGCAGGTGCTTCTCGGCGACCGGCAGCACCTCCTCGATCGTGACCTCGCGGCCCAGCTCGTACGAGAGCGAGGTGACGCCCGCGTCGCGGATGCCGCACGGAATGATCTTGTCGAAGTTCGAGGTGTCCGGGTTCACGTTCAGCGCGAAGCCGTGCATCGTGACGCCCTTGGCGACGCGGATGCCCATGGCGCAGATCTTGCGGTCCTCACGACGCTGGCCCGCGTTCGAGGGGGCGTACTCCGGGCCGTTGAGCCGGGGGTCGAACTCCGGGTCGCCCGCGCGCGGATCGAAGTCGAGGGTGAGGCCGCCGAGCTTGGGTCGCTGCTCGACCGGGTCGCCGAGGACCCAGACGCCGGCCCGGCCCTCGACGCGCGAGGTCTCGATGCCGAACTCCGCGCAGAGCGCGATCATCGCGTCCTCCAGGCGGCGCAGGTGTGCGACCACGTCCACCGGGCGGGGCAGCTTCTGGATCGGGTAGCCGACGAGCTGGCCCGGGCCGTGCCAGGTGATCTTGCCGCCGCGGTCCACGTCGATCACGGGGGTGCCGTCCAGCGGGCGCTCCTCGGGCGCGGTGCGCCGCCCCGCGGTGTAGACCGCCGGGTGCTCCAGGAGCAGACAGGTGTCGGGCACCTCGTCCGCGAAACGGGCGGCGTGCACACGGCGCTGCTCGTCCCAGGCGACCTGGTACTCGACCATGTCCGCACCGAACCCCATGCGGACGAACCGGAACTCACTCACGGCAAGTGCCTCCCTTACAAGCTTCACCGTGCATATATCGCGCCCTGAACAACTGTACGGCGCCCGGTCCCGTGCTCAGTGGGTGGGGAACAGGCGGTAGGACTCGTCGAGATCCCTGACCTCGACCGAGCACGTGACGGAGCCCGGGGCCGCTGACGTGTGTTTGTCCAGCAGGGCCAGCACGTCCTCGGAGAGCGCGGTCTTCACGGAGCGGGGGCGGCCGGGGAGCAGCCCGACCTCCACGTGCAGGAAGAGCGCCGCGGCTCCGTCCACGTACGTGGCGGAGGGCCGGGCGAAGGTCTTGCCGACGCCGACGGAGCGCACGTGCCCGACGACGAGGGGATGGAGTTCCGCCACGAGGGCGGGGACGTCGACCGTGCCGACGAGGCCGTCGGAGTAGTCGATGACGATATGAGGCACGGGACAAACCTTCCGGGTACGTCCCCGGGTACTTCCGGGTGTAGCGCACATGCATCGTATGACCGAACGGAGGGAGCCTCCGGACCGCCCTGTCGCATCCCCGCTCCGGCCCCGTTTTGTCCACTCCTCACGGAGTTCGTCACACGATCGGATGAAGGCGTCGCGATGGCCCCGTGGAGGGTGGATATCGCCGCTACATTCGCGCCGTTCCATGAGGGCTGCACCCCGGCCCGGAAGGCAGGAGAGCGCACAGCTGATGACGGAACGACCTCCGCAGCGCACACCGAACCGCCAGCTCGCCGCGCTCATCGCGGAGGCCGGTTTCTCCAACGCCGGCCTCGCGCGCCGCGTGGACCAGCTCGGCCTCGAGCACGGCCTGGACCTGCGGTACGACAAGACGTCGGTGACCAGATGGCTGCGCGGCCAGCAGCCGCGCGGCACGACCCCCGCCCTGATCGCCGAGGTGTTCACCCGCCGCCTCGGCCGCAGACTCTCCGCGCAGGACCTCGGGCTCGACGCCTGCGCGCCGGTCTACGCGGGCCTGGAGTTCGCCGGCTCGCCCGAGGAGGCCGTCGACATCGTCAGCGGCCTGTGGCGCAAGGACTCCGGCAGCCACGCCGAGCTGCGCAAGATCGCGTTCACCCCGGCCGGGCTCGTCGTGCCCAGCCGCGACTGGCTGATCGGCAGAGCCGACGACCGGGTCGCCCGCGGCGAGGCGGCGCACCGGGTCCCGGCGCAGGGCAGAGTCGCCGTGCCCCGCCAGCGCACCCAGACCGAGCGCGGGCCCGGGCACCGGGTGACCGGCGGCGACATCGCGGCGCTGCGCTCGGTCGGCGAACTGTTCCGGGCGCTCGACCACGCCTACGGCGGCGGCCACGCCCGGCAGGCGCTGGTGCGGTACCTGGAACACGAGGCCGAGTCCATGCTGCGCGGCACGTACGGCGAGCAGACCGGGCGGCGGCTCTTCGGGGCCGTCGCCGATCTGACCCGGCTGGCCGGCTGGACCTCGTACGACATCGCGGCGCACGGCCTCGCCCAGCGGTACTTCGTACAGGCGCTGCGGCTCACGCAGGCCGCGGGGGACCGGATGTACGGCTCGTACGTCCTGGTCACCATGAGCCGGCAGGCCGTCTACCTCGGCCACGGCCGGGAGGCGGTGCAGCTGGCGCGGGTCGCGCAGCAGGGGGTCGGGGCCGCGGCGCCGGCCGTGCTGCAGGCGCTGCTGCACGCCGTGGAGGCGCGCGGGCACGGAGTGCTGGGCGAGGTGCGGGCCTGTACGTCGTCGCTGGTCCGGGCCGAGCGGGCCCTCGAAGCGGCGCGGGCCGGGGACGACGTGCCGCACTGGGCGCGGCTCTTCGACGAGGCGCAGCTGGCGGACGAGTTCGGGCACTGCCACCGGGATCTGCAGCAGTACCGGGCCGCGGCGCAGCACGCGGAGCGGTCGTTGCAGCTGCGGGCGCCGGGGTTCGCGCGCAGCCGGCTGTTCTGCCGGGTCGTGCTGGCCTCCGCGCGCCTGGGCCTCGGCGAGCTGGACTCGGCCTGCGCGCTCGGCGCGGAGGCGGCGACCGCCGCGGCGGACATGCGGTCGGTGCGGGCACACGAGTACGTGCGGGAGTTCGAGCGGCGGCTGGAGCCGTACCGTGACGCGGGTCCCGTGCGCGGGTACCGGGAGAAGGTCGCCGCGCTGGGCTGAGGGCGTTGGTGCGCCCGCCCCCGGAATGTGCCACGGAGGCGGGCGCGGCTCTGGTGATCGCGGT
Organism: Streptomyces sp. NPDC050264; assembly: GCF_040655895.1. Classification (NCBI taxonomy): domain Bacteria; kingdom Bacillati; phylum Actinomycetota; class Actinomycetes; order Kitasatosporales; family Streptomycetaceae; genus Streptomyces; species Streptomyces sp. NPDC050264. Next base: position 57,183 of record NZ_JBFAKV010000001.1, on the reverse strand, counting down.
TCCGGCGATCGTGGCGTGCCCTCAGGCCGCCTCGTCCGCACACGCCCGCTGTACGGGCTCCGGAACCGGGATCGAGGCCCGGGCCGCCCTCAGGTCCGTCAGGGCGGCACGCGCGGCGCGGCGGCCCGAGTGGAGGGCGCCCTGCACGGTGCTGGTGTCCCGGTGGTCCCCGCAGACGTACAGGCCGTCGAGGAGCCGGACCGGGCGGCGGGCGTCGTGCGGCGCGGGCATCGCGGGCACGGCGTGTGGGTCGTGGTGGACGGAGAGGGTCTCCCAGCCGCTCGTCGACGTGCCGTAGAGGGCGGCGAGATGGACCCGCAGCTCGTGCTCGGACGGCGGCGCCCCGAGCACCGTCGAGGAGACGAGCGCGCGGCCGGCCGGGGCGCGGGTCGGGTCGACCCGGCTGATGACGGAGGTGTGGGCGACGGGTCCGAGCCGGTCGGCGTCGAGCAGCAGCGCGGGCTCCGCGAGGGGCGCCTCGGGCACGGCGTGGTGCACGACGGTCACCGGGTGGAAGGCGGGCACGCGCAGGCCGGGCAGCAGATCGCCGGCGGTTCTCGCGTCGGTCGCCAACACCACGGCGCGGCACGGCAGTTCACCGTGGTCGGCGGTGGTCACCGAGTTCGCGGAGACGGCGGTGACCCGGACGCCGGTGTGCACGATGCCGGGCGGCAGGGTGGCCGCGAGCAGCTCGGGAAGCGCGTCCGCACCGCCCTCCGGCACGGCGAGCCGGCCCGCCGCGTACGCGTGCAGCGCGAGGTCGGCGCACCGGCTGGACGTGGTCAGGTCCGGGTCGCACAACAGGGCCGACAGCAGCGGGCGTACGAAACCGTGCAGGGTTCTGGCGGGCAGGCGGCGGGCGGTCAGCGCGCGCCCGATGGGGAGTTCGGGGCGGGCGAGGAGGCGGGCGGGCTCGGTGGCGGCGAACCGGGCGAGTGCCGTGCCGAGCCGCGCGTGGTCCAGCGGGCCGCCGAGCGGGGGCCGGACGCCGCGCGTCGGCCGCGGGGCGCTCGCCAGGGCGCGTGCCGCTCTGAGTGCGCCTCTCGTGCGCCGGAGGTCTGCCGGTGCGCCCGCCCGGAAGCGACGTCCCTCGCTGTGCACCAATACGCCCGGCGAGAAGAGGCGCAGCACCAGACCGTCCAGGCCGGGCGTCCGGCGGAGTTCGGGGTAGGAGGTGGAGAGCGGCTGTCCGGTCCGGTCGAGGCGGAACCCGTCGACCTTCTCGGTGGACATCCGGCCCCCGACGGCACCGGCGGCCTCCAGGACCAGCACCCGCACACCCGCCCTGGTCAGGTGCTGGGCGGCCGACAGTCCCGCGACGCCGGCGCCTACGACGACGACCATCCCTGATTCCCCTTCTGCGGGCTCCAGCACGTGTGCCTCCGGCGGTTGGGCGGCTGATGGGTGAGGACTTCATGCCCCCAACTCGCCCACGGAATACGTGAGTTCGGGTCGAGGGTAGGTGTGGCTTCCGTGAACGGGGCCCGCGCGCCAGGGCTGCATCGGCGCACGCGGGCGCCACGGGATGCGCCCCCCGGCCCGCCCGTACGTCCTTGAAGCGGGAAGACAGGCCTTGGGGTCTGTCTTCGAACTCCCCCTGCCCGGTGACGCCCGGCACGCCCTCTCGCCGCACCGGGCGCGAAGCCGAGTACGCCCCGTAGGAGGCCCTGCGCCCGGCCCGCCGAGAGCACGCACCGAACGCCGCCGGGCCGCCCTCCGGGCGACGAGGGAGTTTGCAGACAGGCCTTACAACCTCGTGCACGATACGAGCGGTCGCCGCATCCGCACAGGTCAACGGCTCGGTCGTCGCGGCGGCACAAGCAGCTGACCTGCAGCGATTCTTATCGTGCACGAGGTCGTTAGGGCTCGCAGGGGAACAACATGCGGACGGTCAGCGCGCTGGCCTGACGTTTCAAGACTCAAAACCCACAAGTTAATTCTCTGCGAGCCCTTAGGACGAGACCAGTGCCCCCGTGTCGACCGGCGCCGTGGCGGTCGCCGCCCGCCGTGCGTCGCCCGCGACCTCGTCGGCCGTCAGCACGTACCCCGTCCCCGCGTCCGTCGTGGACCGGGCGAACACCACCCCGTACACCCGCCCGTCCGTCGTCAGGAGGGGACCGCCCGAGTTGCCGGGCAGCACCGTGGAGCGGATCGAGTAGATCTCGCGCGTGACGTTCCCCGAGCCGTAGATGTTCTGCCCGCCCGCCCGGATGGTGTCGGCGACCGTGGCCGCCTGGAGGTCGAGGCCGCCGTCCTGCGGGTAGCCCGCCACGACCGCCGCGTCACCGCGCGAGGCGCTGTCGTCGAGGGACAGCGCCGGGGCCCTGAGCTCCGGCACGTACAGCACCGCCACGTCCTTGTCCGGGTCGAACAGGACGACCTTCGCGGCGTACGAGCGGCCGACCCCGCCGATCCGGACCGACGGGTCGTCGATGCCCGCCACCACGTGTGCGTTGGTCATGACGTGCTCGGACGCGTACACGAAACCGCTGCCCTCACGGCCCTGGGTGCCCGCGGCTCCCTCCACCTTGACCGTGCCGCGCTGCGCGGCACGGGTGGCGGCCGCCGTCACGTTGTCCCCGGAGGGCTTCGCGACCTCGGCCGACGGCTCGTTCGCGAACGGGTCGAAGACCTGTGGGAAGCCCGCCGAGGTGAGCGCCCCGGTGGCCCGCGAGAACCAGGCCGGGGTCGCCGACGGCATCGTGTCCTGGACGGCGCCGAGCACGGTCGAGCTCCGGATCGCCTGGTTCAGGCCCGCCGAGGACGACGCCGCGAGGACGCTGCCCGCCACCCACGCCACGACCAGCACGGCCACCGCGCTCGCGGCCGCGCCGCCGACCCCGTCCGCCACCCGCAGCGGACCCGGCGCCCGGTCCATCCCGCCGCGCACCCGCGCCGCGAGCCGCCCGGCCAGCGTCTGCCCGACGATCGCGGGCAGCAGCACCGTGAGCACGGCGACCACCGTGGCCGTCGACGTACCCCTCGTGACCGCGTCCATCGCGAACGGCAGCAGCCAGACACCGACGACCGCACCGCCGACGAACCCGGCCAGCGAGACGCAGCCCGTCAGCAGCCCGCGCCGGTAGCCGGACGCGGCGTAGGCGAGCGCGAGCGCGATCAGCAGGACGTCAAGTATGTGCAGGTCCATATCGGTAACAAACGACCCGGGGGCCCGTGCTGGTTCCGCCAACCGGCCGACATGTGGTCGACCGCACAGGGCGTGATGGCCGGAGAGTGGGAGGCGTGCGTCTCCTGAGGTCGGTGTTGCGCTGTGTGCCCGGGGCCCTGGCCCTCGGGCTCCTCGTGTTGTGCGCCGTCCTGATCGACCGCCCCGGACCGCCGGACCCCGGCCGCGCGGCCCGGGCCGCCGCCCTGCCGGCCGAGGCCGTCCCGGTGCGCCGCGCCGACGTCGGGGGAGTGCACGCGGCCCCGGTCCCGCGCATCGTGCCGCGCACCCGCTGGCTGGCGGGCTCGGCCACCTACCACCGGGACCCCGTCCGGTACGCGGACCACGTCGACGCCGTCTTCATCCACCACACCGACACGCCGAACGGCTACGACTGCGCCGTCTCCCCGCGCATCATCCGCGACCTCTACGCGGGCCAGGCCGGCACCAAGGAGTGGGACGACATCGGCTACAACTTCCTCGTCGACCGCTGCGGCACCGTCTACGAGGGCCGGGCCGGCGGCGTCGAGCGGCCCGTCGTCGGCGCCCACACCCAGGGCTTCAACCGGGACACCGCGGGGATCGCCGCGATCGGCACGTACACCCAGGGCATGCCCGTGCCGACGGCGATGACCGACTCGATCGCCGCCGTCGCCGCGTGGAAGCTCGGCCTGTCCGGCGTCGACCCGCGCTCCACCGTGCGACTGGTGTCCAGCAACAGCCGCAGCCGGTTCGAGGCGGGCACCGCCGCCGACTTCCTCGCCATCTCCGGCCACCGCGACGGCTACGAGACCTCCTGCCCCGGCCAGGCCCTGATGAGCGAACTCCCCGCGATCCGCGAACACGCCGCCCGCCTGCAGGGCCGTTCCTGACCTCCCGCGTCAGGACCCCTTGGCGGGCCGCAGTGAACCGCCCCCGTTCAACCGGTACGTCTTCCCGCCGAGCCCCGGGCTGGACGCCCGGTCGTACGTCACCGAGTACCCGTTCCCGTCGATCACGTCGGAGACCCGCGCCCCCGAGCCCAGTTCGAGGCCCTTGACCCACGAATTCCCGGACACCGACCACGTCGTCCGGGCGCCGAACGTCATCGACGCCCCCGCGACCGCCCCGTCCAGCTTCGTCGAACCGCTCAGGTCCAGCGCGGCCGAGCCGTCGGAGACGACCACGTCACCGTTCAGCTTCTCGTCGTCCGCCGCGAAGGTGGCGGTGCCCCTGTCGCTGACCCGCAACAGCACGCCGTCCTTCGTCTTGAGCTCCGCGCCGCCGGTCACCTTGATGTCCGCGACCGCCTGCTCGACCGAGAAGAGGTCGCCCTCCGCCGCCTGGATCGACCCGTCCGACATGGAGAACGACGTCTCGCCGCCGCCCCGCAGCACCACGCCGCCCGCGGCCGCGGTGGCCCGCACGTTCCTCAGGGACAGCGACCCGCCGGACTCCACGGTGAACGCCTCCGAGTTCGCCAGGTCGAACAGCGTCCCCGTGACCGAGACGTCGCCGCTCGTCTGCACCCCGGGCGAACCGCAGCCCGCCGAGGTCATGGTGCCGCCGGACACCGTCACCTTCGCCCCGCCCGGACCGGTCGCGACCGGCGCGGCCTGCGCGCCGGCCGTGTCGATCTCCGTGTACGTCAGGTCGAGTTCGCCTCCGTACGACGCCATCACGCCCCGCGCGGACGCGCCCTTGGTTTTGACGCGGTTCGCGCTGAGCGTCGCCCGCGCGCCCTTCCCCGACGCGAACACGGCCGTCGCACCCTTCCCCTTGGTGGTGAACCGGCCGCCGGACAGCGCCAGCCGGCCCCCGTCACGCGCCAGCGCCGCCGCGTTCAGACCATGGCCGGCCGACCCGTCCACGGACGACGTGTCACCCCGCTTGCTGAGGGGCGAGTCGCGCGTCGACAGCTTCCCGGAACCGGACACGAGCACCGCCGACTCGTCGTCCTTCTTCGCCGTGAAGCGCTTCTTGCGCGGCGAAGCCTCGTCACCGCTCTCCAGCGTGTACGCCCCGCTCGCGGCCGGCGCCGCGTCCGCGCCCTTGTCGGGGGCGGGCAGATCCGTCCGGCACCGCGCGCCGCTCGCGGTCGCGGCCGGGGACGCCACCGGGGGCGTGGCCGTGCCGTCGTCGTCCGAACAGGCGGACAGCGACGACAGCGTCAGAGGCAGCAGCAGCACGGAAGCGGCGGTCGCGGTACGGCGACGCCCCGGGCGGTACGGGAGTCCCAGGTATTTCATGGCCCCTACGTTCACACCTCACGCTTCGCGCGGCACGCCCGGGGCGTCCGGTGCGAAGACGAGCAGCGTCAGATCGTCCCGTACCGTCCCCGCGAACCGCACCACGTCCCGCCACACCGCGTCGGTCAGCGCCGCGGGATCCTCGCAGGCGTACCCCGGCAGACGGGCCGTCAGCGGATAGAAGCGGCCCGCGGCGTCCCGCGCCTCCGTCACCCCGTCGGTCAACGCCAGCAGCCGGTCCCCGGCGCGCAGCTCCAGGGTCAGCCGCTCGGGCGGTTCGAGCCCCGCGAGGCCCAGGCCCAGCGGCGCCCCCGACGGCACGGGCAGCTCCGTCACCTGCCCGGCGCGCAGCAGCAGCGGATACGGATGACCGCAGCTGACGACCCGGACCACGGGGGAGTCGTCCGGGAACTCCAGGAGCACCGCCGTCGCGAAGAGTTCCGCGTGCTCGTCCTGCGCCGAGTCCACCACGAGCCGCCGGTCGAGGCGGGCCGCGACGCCCTCCAGGTCCGGCTGGTCGAGCACCGCCTCCCGGAACGCGCCGAGCAGCCCGGCCACCGTGCCCACCGCCGGCAGACCGTGCCCCTGTACGTCACCGACGACCGCCCGCACCCCGCCCGGCCAGCGCCGCACGTCGAAGAAGTCCCCGCCGACCAGCGTCCCGCGCTGCGCCGCCCGGTACAGACCCGCGCAGCGCACCGGCCCGACCCGCTCCGGCAGCGGCGGCAGCACCGCGAACTGGGCGGCCTCCGCGACCGTGCGCACGGTGACCAGCTGCTCGTCGCGGCGGCTGCGCACCCACGCGATCAGCACGCTCAGCACCGACACGAACGCCACGGTCAGCACGTCACTGTTGCCCGGACGGCCGAACCCCGCCGAGGGAACATCCAGGATCAGGACGACGACGCCGCCCAGCAGCGCCGTGGCCGCGGGCCCGTACGACAGAGCGGCGAGCGGCGGGATGGCGGCGAGCAGAAAGCCCAGTTCGAGATCCTGCTCGGTGACGGCCTGGAACAGGCCGAGGCCGAGGAGCAGCACGATCGGCAGCCACCGCACCCAGCGCGGCGGCGGCGCCCCGCGCAGCCAGGCACGCTCCTCCCCGTCACGTCGGCGCGCCACGGGCCAGGTCATTCCGGCGGGGCTCCCTTCGCGACGGGCCTACGGTTCAACCCTGCTACGAGTCGCGGGCCGCCGCACTCCGCCGCGCGCCGGGGTGGAGCTCCTGCCCCATCAGCACGTCGTCCACGTACGCCCCGTCCAGCAGGAACTCCCCGGGCAGCACGCCCTCGATGACGAAGCCCTCGGCCTCGTACAGCTTGCGGGCCGGGGTGTTGTGTCCGAGGACCCGCAGCGTGATCCGCCGGGAGCCCTGCTGCCTGGCCTGTTCGACCGCGGCCCGCAAGAGGGTCCGGCCGAGGCCGCGCCCGCGCGCGGAGTCGGCGACGGCGAGGCCCTGTACCTGGCTGACGTGCGCGTTCGCGGCCAGCGAGGTGGGGCGACCGAGCCGGATGTAGCCCACGACGCGGCCGTCGAGCTCGGCGACGAGATGGTCGCGCGGGCCGAACCGCTCGGTGAAGAAGGGCGGGTAGGGCGGCTGCTCCGGCGGCTTGACCGCGTGCAGATAGGACCAGGTGTCCCGGTCCAGGCGGCTCAGGGCGTCGTCGTCGTCCTGCACGGCGAAACGTATGAGGGGCTGCGGCAGCGACATGCGGGTCACTGTACGACCGGCAGGATGGAGGTATGACACGTATCGCGGTGGCGGGCGCCTCCGGACTCATCGGCTCGGCCCTCGTCCGTTCCCTGACCGCCGACGGGCACGACGTGCTCCGGCTGGTGCGCCGGGCCCCACGCACGGCGGACGAGGTCCGCTGGGACCCGAAGAAGAGCGAGGTCGACACGGGCCGGCTCCAAGGCTGCGGGGCCATCGTCAACCTCGCGGGCGCCGGAGTCGGCGACCACCGGTGGACGGCGGCCTACAAGCGGGAGATCCACGACAGCCGCGTCCTGGGCACCACGGCCCTCGCCGAGGCGGCCGCCGCCCTCGACACCCCGCCCCGCGTCTTCCTCAACGGCAGCGCGGTCGGCTACTACGGCGACACGGGCAGCCGCGCGGTCGACGAGTCGGCCCCCGCGGGCGACGGCTTCCTGCCGTCCTTGTGCGTGGAGTGGGAGGCGGCCACGGCCCCCGCGCACCAGGCCGGGATCCGCACGGTCATGGCCCGCACCGGCCTGGTCGTCTCCCGGGACGGAGGGGCCTGGGCCAAGCTGTTCCCGCTGTTCAGGGCGGGGCTCGGCGGACGTATGGGCGACGGCCGCCAGTACTGGTCGTACATCGCGCTGCACGACCAGGTCGCCGCACTCCGCCACATCCTGGACACCGAGGCCCTGTCCGGCCCGGTCAACCTGACGGCGCCGCACCCGGCCACGAACCGGGAGGTCACGTCAGCTATGGGCCGGGTCCTGCACCGCCCCACCCTCTTCACCGCCCCGGCGCCCGCGCTCAAGCTGGCGCTGGGGGAGATGGCGGGGGATGTGCTCGGCTCGACCCGGGCCGTGCCGAGCCGCCTCCTGGAGACGGGCTTCGAGTTCGCCTTCCCGGGCCTCGAACAGGCCATCGCGGCCGCGTGATCCGGGACGCGATCCGAGAGGTTCTCAGCCGAACCGCTCGGTGAGCAGGGGGTACAACCGGGCCAGGGCCGCCGCGTCCTCGAAATCCACCGGCGTCCCCTCCGGCTCCGTCGGGGCCGGAGGGATGCCCAGGTCGGTGGCGACCGCGCCGGTCAGCTCCTCGTACGCCTCGTCCGCCGCGTACCCGAGCTCCTCGCCGTCCCCGTCCACCTCCTCGTCGAAGTCGGGGAGGGACTCCGCCAGCGAGTCCGGATCGTGCAGCGCGCCCTCGAAGATCTCCCGGCCCTGGCCGATCAGCCAGCACCGGAAGTAGTCGAACGCGTCATCGCTCGCCCCGCCGAGGAGCACCCACGCGGCACCCCACAGGTCCCACCGGTAGGCCCGGTTGTAGCGGGACTCGAAGTGCCGGGCGAAGTCGAGCACCGATTCGGGATCGGCGCGCAGCAGTCTGTCGACGAGCAGCTCGGCGTGGTCCTCGGGGTCGCCCTCGGCGGCCTCGCGGGTGCTGTCCACGATCTCCCAGAACTCGGTCTCGTCCATCACGGGACAAGCATCGGCCCTGGACCCAGGGGGCGCACGCCGAGCACCCCAGGTGCTTCACTTCGTTACGCGTGCACATGCCCAGGGCACCCCACGAACGACACGCGCCCGCGCCCCATGCTCACCCGTACCAGCCCCCCATCCGCCGCGCCGCCAGCGCGAACCGCTCCCGCAGCGCCACCGGAGCCACCACCTCCGCCTCCGGCCCCAGCGCCATGAGCTGGGTGTACGCGACATCCTCCGACTCGACCGGCATTGTCACCGTCACCCGCCCGTCGGCGTCCGCCGCCCCCGCCGACTCCATGGCCTCCCGCGCGGACGCCGGACCGGTGGCGTACGGCAGCTGTCGTACGCCCTCGGCCGTCAGCCGTACGACCACCTCGGCGCGCAGGATCGCCCGCGCGAACTGCGCCGCCCGCTCCTCCCAGAACGCGGGCAGGTCGAACCCCTCGTCCCGGACGAACCGCTCGTCCCCGTCCGACGCCACGGACGTGAACCGGTCGATGCGGTACACCCGGGGCCCCTGCCCGCCCCCGTCCCCGCCGCGCACGGCCGCCGCCAGATACCAGACGCCCGCCTTGAGCACGAGCCCGTACGGCTCCAACTCCCGCTCCACGGGGGATTCCTGGCGGTCCCGGCGCCGGTATCCGACCCGGAGCACCCGGTCGTCCCACACCGCCTCCGCGATCGCGGGCAGCAGCTCGGGCGTCCGCGGCTCCTGGAACCAGCCCGGCGCGTCCAGATGGAACCGCTGCGCCGCCGTCCGGGACGCGTCCCGCAGGGACGGCAGCAGCGCCGCCGACACCTTCAGGCGGGCCGCCGACGCCGCGTCGTCCAGGCCCATCTCGCGCAGCGCCCCCGGCACCCCGGACAGGAACAGCGCCTCCGCCTCGCCGCGGGCCAGGCCCGTCAGCCGCGTCCGGTAGCCGCCGATCAGCCGGTACCCGCCGGCCCGCCCCCGGTCCGCGTAGACCGGCACGCCCGCCTCCGACAGCGCCTGCGCGTCCCGCGTCACCGTCCGCTCGGACACCTCCAGCTCGCGCGCCAGCTCGGCCGCGGTCATCGACGGCCGGGACTGGAGAAGCAGCACCATCTTGATCAGGCGGGCAGCACGCATGCCGCCATCATGGCCCGCCCCGCCGACAACGCCCTCAGAACCCTCCGGCGGGCTCCGTGAAGTGCATGACCGAGAACGCCGCGCCCTGCGGGTCGGCGAGGATCGCGAAGCGGCCGGTGGGGAGCGTCGTCGGCGCCACCAGGACCCGCCCGCCCAGCTCCTGGCAGCGCGCGGCGGTGGCGTCCGGGGCGTCCACGGCGACGTAGAGGTTCCAGTGCGAGGGCACCTCGGGCGGGAACTCCCCGGTCGACATGTCGACCATGCCGCCGAACGCCTCGTCGGCGACCGTCCACTCCGTGTACCGCGCGCCCTCCCCGAAGGACCGCTGCCGCGTGCCCCAGCCGAGCACCGACTGATAGAAGTCCACCGCACGCGGCCCGTCGCGGGTGAGCAGCTCGAACCAGCAGAAGCTGCTCGGCACGTTCACCGCCTCGAAGCCCGCGTGCGCGAGCGGCTCCCACAGGCCGAACTCGGCGCCCGCCGCATCCTGGCAGACCGCCAGCCTGCCCTGCTCCAGGACGGGCATCGGACCGGCCACGACCCGGCCGCCGTTGCCGCCCACGCGCGCGGTGACCGCGTCGATCCCGCTGGACTGGAAGTACGGCAGCCAGGCCGCGGGCTGCCGCTGATCCGCCACCGGGCCGATCCCGGCGACCAGGTGCCCGTCCTCGGCGTCCAGCGCGAACATGCTGTACCCGTCGGCACACGGCGCCTCCACCGGCCGCGAACGCCAGCCGAACAGCGCCTCGTAGAACAGCCGGGCCGCGTCCGCGTCCGGGGTGGACAGATCGGCCCAGCAGGGCGCGGAGGGGGTCTTGGAGATCTGCACGCGAATGCCTCCCGGGACGCCCCCCTCGGCGGACCCGTCCATTCACGCACGCGTGCCCCGCCCCGGCAATCGGGACGGGGCACGCACACCGGATGACTACAGGCCGTAGCGCTCGCGCGCCTCCTTCACGGCCGTCGCCTTGACCTCGCCGCGACGGGCGAGCTGGGCGAGCGCCGCGACGACGATCGACTGCGCGTCGACGCCGAAGTGACGGCGGGCGTCCTCACGGGTGTCGGAGAGGCCGAAGCCGTCGGCGCCCAGCGAGGTGTAGTCCTGCTCGACCCACTGCGCGATCTGGTCGGGAACCTGGCGCATGTAGTCGGAGACGGCCAGGATCGGGCCCTGCGCGCCTTCGAGCGCTTGGCGCAGATACGGCACCCGCTCCTCGCCGCGCAGGAGGGCGGCGTCCGCCTCCAGCGCGTCGCGGCGCAGCTCGGTCCACGAGGTGGCGGACCACACGTCGGCGGCCACGCCCCACTCCTCGGCGAGCAGCTGCTGCGCCTTGAGGGTCCAGTGGATGGCCGTACCGGAACCGATGAGGTTGATGCGCGGGGCGTTCGCGGCCGCCACGTCCACCCCTGCGGTCTCCGCAGTGTTGAAGCGGTACAGGCCCTTGACGATGGCCTCGTCGAGACCCTCCACGCCCGGCTTGGCCGGCTGCGGCATCGGCTCGTTGTAGACCGTCAGGTAGTAGAAGACGTCCTGGTCCTCGCCCGGCTTGGCCTCGCCGTACATACGGCGCAGGCCTTCCTTCATGATGACCGCGATCTCGTACGCGAAGGCCGGGTCGTACGACAGGGCCGCCGGGTTGGTCGCCGCGATCATCGGCGAGTGGCCGTCCGCGTGCTGCAGGCCCTCACCCGTCAGCGTCGTCCGACCGGCAGTGGCGCCGACGACGAAGCCGCGGCCCATCTGGTCGGCGAGCTGCCAGAACTGGTCGCCGGTGCGCTGCCAGCCGAACATCGAGTAGAAGATGTACAGCGGGATCATCTGCTCGCCGTGCGTCGAGTACGACGTGGCGGCGGCGATGAAGTCGGCGAGCGAGCCCGCCTCGTTGATCCCCTCGTTGAGGATCTGGCCGGACTGGGATTCCTTGTAGTACATGAGCTGGTCACGGTCGACCGGGTCGTACGTCTGCCCCTTGGGCGAGTACAGGCCGAGCGACGGGAACAGCGACTCCATGCCGAAGGTGCGCGCCTCGTCGGGGATGATCGGCACCCAGCGCTTGCCGGACGTCTTGTCCCGTACGAGGTCCTTCAGGAGCCGTACGAGCGCCATGGTCGACGCGACGGACTGGTTGCCGGAGCCCTTGTCGAACGAGGCGAACGCCTTGTCGGCGGGCGCGGGCAGCGGCGCGAGCGGCTGCGTACGGCGGGCCGGGGCCGGACCACCGAGGGCGGCACGGCGCTCGGCGAGGTAGCGCAGCTCGGGCGAGCCCTCGGCGGGACGCGCGTACGGAACGACACCGTCCTCGAAGCGGCTGTCCGGGATCGGCAGGTCAAGGAGGTCACGCATGCCCTTGAACTCGTCGATCGTCAGCTTCTTCATCTGGTGGTTGGCGTTCTTCGACTCGAAGCCCTTGCCGAGCGTGAAGCCCTTCACCGTCTGCGTGAGGATGACCGTCGGCGCGCCCTTGTGCTCTACGGCCGCCCGGTACGCCGCGTACACCTTGCGGGGCTCGTGACCGCCGCGCGAGACGTGGAAGCACTCGGAGATCTTGTCGTCGGACAGCACCTTCGCGAGCTCGATCAGCGCCGGGCTCGTACCGAAGAAGTTCTCGCGGATGTAGGCGACGTCGCGCGTCTGGTACGTCTGGAACTGGGCGTCCGGCACCTCACGGAGCCGCTCCTGGAGCGCGCCGGTGGTGTCGAGCTGGAACAGCTCGTCCCACGCGTTGCCCCACATCGACTTGATGACGTTCCAGCCGGAGCCGCGGAACTGCGCCTCGAGTTCCTGCACGACGCGGAAGTTCGGGCGGACCGGGCCGTCCAGGCGCTGCAGGTTGCAGTTGATGACGAAGGTCAGGTTGTCCAGACCCTCGCGGGCCGCGAGGGTGAGCGCCGAGGTCGACTCGGGCTCGTCCATCTCGCCGTCGCCGAGGAAGGCCCAGACGTGGGAGTTGGACGTGTCCTTGATGTTCCGCGCGGTCAGGTAGCGGTTGAACCGCGCCTGGTAGATCGCGGAGAGCGGGCCGAGGCCCATCGACACGGTCGGGAACTCCCACAGCCACGGCAGACGGCGCGGGTGCGGGTACGACGGCAGACCGTTGCCCCCCGCCTCGCGGCGGAAGTTGTCCAGCTGCGCCTCGGAGAGGCGGCCGTCGAGGAAGGCACGGGCGTAGATGCCGGGGGAGGCGTGGCCCTGGATGTACAGCTGGTCGCCGGAGCCGTCGCCCTCCTTCCCGCGGAAGAAGTGGTTGAAGCCGGTCTCGTACAGCCAGGCGGCCGAGGCGAAGGTGGCGATGTGGCCGCCGACGCCGTGCTTCGAGCCACGGGTCACCATCGCGGCCGCGTTCCAGCGGTTGTACGCGGTGATCTTGGCTTCCATCTCCTCGTCACCGGGGAAGTCCGGCTCGGCGGAGGTGGGGATCGAGTTGATGTACTCGGTCGACAGGAGCTTGGGCAGCGGCAGGCCGCCGGCCTCGCCGCGCTCCAGCGTGCGTCGCATCAGCTGCGCGGCACGGTGCGGCCCGGCCGCCTGGGTAACGGCGTCCAGGGAGGCCTGCCATTCGGCGGTCTCCTCGGGGTCGCGGTCCGGGAGCTGGTCGAGCTCGCTCGGCTGGATGCGCATGGGGTCGGTCATAGTCGCCGCACGCCTTCCTGAGTCGAAGGGGGTGGGGTAAAGGTGCCCTTGGTCTTTGGCAGGACAGGGCGGGGGTCCCGGTGGAGACCCGACAGCGACCATAACTCCGTGATCGATGATCGATCAAAGGGTTGAAGTGCAAAACCTCTTCAGATCAAGAAAGTCGGCACAGGGTGCCCGGTAATAGGGCACCTCAGGGCACCCAGTGCCCTCAATGTGCGCCCGGGGTGAGACGCAGCTCACGCTCGCCGGGACGCGGCGCGCATCCCAGAACATGCGCCTTGACCAGCTCCGCGATCGAGGGATCACGCCGCCGGAACGCCGCGACCAGCTCCTCGTGCTCCTCCGCGTACGACTGCTGCACCGTCCCCAGCCAGCGGATCGACAGCGCGGTGAACACCTCGATGCCGAGCCCCTCCCAGGTGTGCAGCAGCACCGAGTTGTCGGCCGCCCGCACCAGCTCCCGGTGGAACCCGACCGTGTGGCGCACCTGCGCGGTCCCGTCGGCCTCCTGGTCCGCCCGGTACAGCGCCGCGACGTGCGGCTCCAGGGCCGAGCAGTCCTCCGCCAGCCGCGCGGCGGCCAGCTCCGCGGCGATGGCCTCCAGCCCCGCCCGCACCGGGTAGCTCTCCTCCAGGTCCGCCGCCGAGAGGTTGCGCACCCGCACGCCCTTGTTGGGCGCCGACTCGATCAGCCGCAGCGACTCCAGCTCGCGCAGCGCCTCCCGCACCGGCGTCTGGCTGACCTCCAGCTCGGTGGCGATCCGCCGCTCCACGATCCGCTCGCCCGGCTTCCAGCGGCCACTGACGATCCCCTCCACGATGTGCTCGCGGATCTGCTCGCGCAGCGAGTGGACGACGGGCGTGGTCATGAAGGCTCCTCGACAGGTGCGAACCCGGGGGGTCGGTGGGCCCCTCAGACAATACGGCCGTGACCCGCGACGGAAGGGGCACGGCCGCCCTCTCCGCAGGTGATGCCTGTTACAGAGACGTGCCCGCTCGGACGGAGAAGCATTCTGCCCGGTCGTCGCGGGCGGCCGGACGGAACGTCAACGCCGTGGCGCACCAGGAGAGTTGAAACTCCCACCGATCGCCGCAAAACCACTCGTTCGAACCCGGTTTCTACAAGATTGGGCTGACGCGAGACAAGAGAAAGCGCCGGTGACTGATGGACGGATGGGCCGACGGGCGAGGAGCGGGAGTGGTGGAGCTCGACGAGTGGTCGTGGGCCGAAGCGATCGGGATGTACCCGCGCAGGTACATCATCGCCAAGGCGACGAGCGGGGAGCACGAGGACTGGGCGCTCGACGTGGGCCCCTGATGCACTGCCCGCTTCCCCGAGCCGGGGCAGTTCCTCGGCGGCTGGTTCTCGCAGGACATGCCCGACGAGTTCGAGGGGCACGACGCCGCGATGGACGACTACGCCGCGTCCACCGACCGGCAGCTCGTCGCACGCGTGGTGGGGGAGGTACGCGAACTGCTGGCCCTGCGCCTCGACGAGAGCGAGTACGCCGTCGGCGCCGCCGAACTGGGCATGGAAGTCGAGCCCCCGGACGCGTACGGCGTGAGCGGCTGGCTCGCGTCGGTGGCGGCACGCCTCGGCTAGGGCCCTTCTGACGGATCTCCGCGGCGCCACGACGGAGCCCCCGCCCGGAGAAGGACTCCGGGCGGGGGCTCCGTCGTAGTGCTGTGGTGCCGGCGGGCCGTGCTTACAGACCCAGCTCGACCTCGAACTCGCCGGCTTCGAGGATCTGCTTGACCGTGGTCAGGTAGCGGGCGGCGTCCGCGCCGTCCACCAGACGGTGGTCGTAGGAGAGCGTCACGTACGTCATGTCCCGGATGGCGATGGTCTCGCCCAGGTCCGGGTGGTTGATGACGACGGGGCGCTTCACCGTGGCGCCGATGCCCAAGATGGCGACCTGGTTCGGCGGGACGATGACCGTGTCGAAGAGCGCGCCGCGCGATCCCGTGTTGGAGATCGTGAAGGTGGCGCCCGACAGGTCGTCCGGGGCGATCTTGTTCGTGCGGACCTTGCCGGCCAGCTCCGCGGTCTTCTTGGAGATGCCCGCGATGTTGAGGTCACCCGCGCCCTTGATGACCGGGGTCATCAGGCCCTTCTCCGAGTCGACGGCGATGCCGACGTTCTCGGAGTCGAAGTAGGTGATCGTGCCCTCGTCGTAGTTCAGGCGGGCGTTGATGACCGGGTGGGCCTTCAGCGCCTGGACGGCGGCCTTGACGAAGAACGGCATCGGGGAGAGCTTGACGCCCTCGCGGGCGGCGAAGCCGTCCTTGGCCTTGGCACGGAGCTTCATCAGCTTCGTGATGTCGACCTCGATGACCGAGGACAGCTGCGCCTGCTCGCGCAGCGCCTTGGTCATGTTGTCCGCGATGGCCTTGCGGATGCGCGGCAGCTTGACCGTCTGGCCGCGGAGGGGAGAGACCTCCAGGGCCGGGGTCTTCGGCGCGGCGGAGGCAGCCGGGGCGGCGGCGGCCGGAGCCTGCGCCTTGGCGGCCTCGGCGGCGGCCGTGACGTCCTGCTTGCGGATACGGCCGCCGACGCCGGAGCCCTTGACGGTGGACAGGTCCACGTTGTTCTCGGCGGCGAGCTTGCGCACCAGCGGGGTCACGTAGGCGCCGTCGTCCGCCGGGGCGGCGGCGGGAGCCTTCGGGGCCTCGGCCTCGGCCTTGGCCGGCGCGGGGGCCGGGGCCGGGGCGGTGGGCTGAGCCGGGGCCGGAGCAGCCGGCTGAGCCGGGGCCGGGGCCGGAGCCGCGGGCGCGGCCGGGGCAGCCGGAGCGGCGGCCGGGGCGGCCTGCTGCGGAGCCGGGGCCTCGGCGGCCGGGGCGGCGGGCTGCGCGGGCGCGGCGGCCGGAGCGGCACCGGGCGCGCCGATGACGGCGAGCTTGGCGCCGACCTCGGCGGTCTCGTCCTCGGCGACGGTGATCTCCAGGAGAACGCCGGCGACGGGGGAGGGGATCTCGGTGTCGACCTTGTCGGTGGAGACCTCGAGCAGGGGCTCGTCCTCCGCGACCTCCTCGCCGACCTCCTTCAGCCAACGGGTGACGGTGCCCTCGGTGACGGACTCGCCCAGGGCGGGCAGCGTCACGTCGGTGCCGGAGGCGGAGCCGCCGGACTGCGCGGGGGCGGCGGGCGCCTCCTGGGCGGGGGCGGGCTGCTCGGCGGCGGGCTGCTCCTGCGCCGGGGCGGGGGCCTCGGCGGGGGCGGCCTGCTCCTGCGGGGCCTCCTGCGCGGCGGGCGCGCCCGAGCCGTCGTCGATGACGGCCAGCTCGGCGCCGACCTCGACGGTCTCGTCCTCGGCGACCTTGATGGAGGCCAGGACACCGGCGGCGGGCGAGGGGATCTCGGTGTCGACCTTGTCGGTCGAGACCTCGAGCAGCGGCTCGTCGACCTCGACGCGCTCGCCCTCCGCCTTCAGCCAGCGGGTGACAGTGCCCTCGGTGACGCTCTCACCGAGCGCCGGAAGGGATACGGAAACCGACATGGTTTCTGTTGCTCCTTACGAATACGCAACTACGGGTGCCGCAGTGCGGAAGTCTGTGGTCGGTCGGTCGTCGCGCCCAGTTGCGACGCAGTGGCGCGGTTTCGACGCTGCTCAGTCGTGCGAGTGCAGCGGCTTGCCCGCGAGGGCCAGGTGGGCCTCGCCCATGGCCTCGTTCTGCGTCGGGTGGGCGTGGATGAGCTGGGCGACCTCGGCGGGCAGCGCTTCCCAGTTGTAGATCAGCTGGGCTTCGCCGACCTGCTCGCCCATACGGTCGCCGACCATGTGGACGCCGACCACGGCACCGTCCTTGACCTGGACGAGCTTGATCTCGCCCGCGGTCTTCAGGATCTTGGACTTGCCGTTGCCCGCAAGGTTGTACTTCAGAGCGACGACCTTGTCCGCACCGTAGATCTCCTTGGCCTTGGCCTCGGTGATGCCCACGGAGGCGACCTCGGGGTGGCAGTACGTCACCTTCGGCACGCCGTCGTAGTCGATCGGAACGGTCTTCAGACCGGCCAGACGCTCCGCCACCAGGATGCCCTCGGCGAAGCCGACGTGCGCGAGCTGGAGCGTCGGGACCAGGTCACCGACGGCCGAGATGGTCTCCACGTTGGTCTGCATGTACTCGTCGACCAGGACGTAGCCGCGGTCCGTCGCGACGCCCTGCTCCTCGTAGCCGAGGCCCTGGGAGACCGGGCCGCGGCCGATGGCGACCAGCAGCACCTCGGCCTCGAAGGTCTTGCCGTCGGCGAGGGTCACGCGGACGCCGTCCTGCGTGTACTCGGCCTTGTCGAAGAAGGTGCCGAGGTTGAACTTGATGCCGCGCTTGCGGAACGCGCGCTCAAGAAGCTTGGAGCTGTTCTCGTCCTCGACGGGCACGAGGTGCTTGAGGCCCTCGACGATGGTGACGTCGGTGCCGAAGGACTTCCACGCCGAGGCGAACTCGACGCCGATGACGCCGCCGCCCAGCACGATCGCGGACTGCGGGACGCGGTCCAGCTTCAGCGCGTGGTCCGAGGAGATGATGCGGTTGCCGTCGATCTCCAGGCCCGGCAGCGACTTCGGCACGGAGCCGGTCGCGAGGAGGACGTGACGGCCCTGGACACGCTGGCCGTTGACGTCGACGGACGTCGGGGAGGAGAGCTTGCCCTCACCCTCGATGTACGTCACCTTGCGGGAGGCGATCAGCCCCTGCAGGCCCTTGTACAGGCCCGAGATGACGTCGTCCTTGTACTTGTGGACGGCCTCGATGTCGATGCCCTCGAAGGTCGCCTTGACGCCGAACTGCTCGCTCTCGCGGGCCTGGTCGGCGATCTCGCCCGCGTGCAGCAGGGCCTTCGTCGGGATGCAGCCGTTGTGCAGGCAGGTGCCGCCGACCTTGCCCTTCTCGATCAGGGCGACGTCGAGTCCCAGCTGCGAGGCACGCAGAGCCGCGGCGTAACCGCCGCTGCCACCGCCGAGGATCACTAGGTCGAAAACGGTGCTGGCGTCGTTCGCCACGTCACGTCCTCCATGCATGTGCGCCGTACGCCGGTCTCCTGCGACCGGGCGGCGGCTGGTGTTCGGCCGCTCGTTCTTCGGCCCTGTGGTGGGGGCCCTGTCCTGCCGCCCCCCATCCTCGCACTTGTCGAAGGCATGCGGGACGTCGGGCCGGGCTGTGAGACCGCGGTTACACCGGAATCAGGTGTGGCAGATGCGACAGAACCTGGTAATTCAGTCGAAAGCGAACGGCCCCGGGTTCGTGTACCGGGGCCGTCCGTCACTTTCGCGAGCGGGTCAGCCGAGGTCGCCCGCGGCCGTGTGCTCCGCGAGGCGGACCAGCGTACGGACCGCGGAACCGGTGCCGCCCTTGGGCGTGTAACCGAACGGACCGCCCTCGTTGAAGGCCGGACCCGCGATGTCGAGGTGGGCCCACGTGATGCCCTCGCCGACGAACTCCTGGAGGAACAGACCGGCGACCAGGCCGCCGCCCATCCGCTCGCCCATGTTGGCGATGTCGGCGGTCGGCGAGTCCATGCCCTTGCGCAGATCGGCGGGGAGCGGCATCGGCCAGGCCGGCTCGCCGACCTCTTCCGCGATCTCGTGGATCGACGTGCGGAAGGCGTCGTCGTTGGCCATGATCCCGTACGTGCGGTTGCCGAGCGCCAGCACCATCGCGCCGGTCAGCGTCGCCACGTCGATGATCGCGTCCGGGTTCTCCTCCGAGGCCTTCGCGAGGGCGTCGGCCAGGACCAGACGGCCCTCGGCGTCCGTGTTGAGCACCTCGACCGTCTTGCCGGAGTACATGCGCAGCACGTCACCGGGGCGGGTGGCGGAGCCGGACGGCATGTTCTCGGCGAGGGCCAGCCAGCCGGTGACGTTCACCTCGAGGCCGAGCCGCGCGGCGGTGACGACGGCGGCGAACACGGCGGCGGCACCGGCCATGTCGCACTTCATCGTCTCGTTGTGACCGGCGGGCTTCAGCGAGATGCCGCCCGAGTCGTACGTGATGCCCTTGCCGACGAAGGCGAGGTGCTTCTTGGCCTTGGAGCTCGTGTACGAGAGCTTCACCAGGCGCGGGGCCGACGAGGAACCGGCGCCGACGCCGAGGATGCCGCCGTAGCCGCCCTTGGTGAGGGCCTTCTCGTCGAGGATCTGCACCTTGATGCCGTGTTCCTTGGCCGCGGCCTGGGCGACGGCGGCGAAGGCCTCGGGGTTGAGGTCGTTCGGCGGGGTGTTGATCAGGTCGCGGGCGCGGTTGAGCTCCTCGGCCAGGGCGAGGGCGCGCTCGATCTCCGCCTTGTACGCCTTGTCGCGCGGCTTGCCGCCGAGCAGGGCGATCTCGCCGAGGGGCGCCTTGCCGTTCTTCGGGTCCTTGGCGGACTCCTTGTAGGCGTCGAAGGAGTACGCGCCGAGCAGCGCGCCCTCGCCGATCACACCGGCGTCCTCGGCGTCCTCGATGGGCAGCGCGAACGCGGCCTTCTTCGCACCGGCGAGCGCACGGGCGGCGACGCCCGCGGCGCGGCGCAGCGCCTCGCCGTCGAAGGTCGCACCGTCGGCGGCCTTCTCGGGCAGGGCACCGAGACCGACCGCCAGCACGACCGGGGCCTTGAAGCCGGAGGGTGCGGGGAGCTTGGTCACCTCGCCCTCACCGCCGCCGGCACCGAGGGTCTCCAGGACGGAGGCGAGCTTGCCGTCGAACGCCTTGTCCACGGCCTCCGCGCCGGGCGCGACGACCAGGCCCTTCTCGCCCTTGGCGACACCGACGACGATGGCGTCGGCGCGCAGGCCGGTGGCCGCGGCGGTGCTGAGAGTCAGAGCAGTCACTGTGGTGAGGTCCCTCTTTCATGTTTCAGGGTTTGGGTGAGCCCATTGCGAGCCTACGCCCGTGGTTTGTCGAGCGCCCCGTTGAGGTGTGCTGTCACGGGGCTCCGTCCCGGACCCCGCTCCCCAAGCGCCGGAGGGGCTCTATAGAGCCAGTACCACCAGTGCCGCCGTGGCCGCCGTCTCCGCCAGCGCTCCGAAGACGTCTCCCGTGACCCCGCCGAACCGTGCGCGGCAGTGCCGCAGGAGCAACTCGGCCGCGCCGCAGCCCAGTACGACGGCGAGCGCGGCCTGCAAGGAGAACGCCGCCGCCACCGCCACGACCACCGCGCCCACGATCAGCGCCGTCCCGCGCGGCACGGTCTCCGCGACGGCGGCGCCGAGGCCCTCCGGGCGGGCGGCGGGCATTCCGGTGCGGGACGCGAAGGTCAGGGCGAGGCGGGCCGTCACCGCAGAGACGACGGCGGCGACGGCACCCCGGGCCCAGGAGTCCGCGTACGACTGGGCCAGTACCGCGACCTGCGCGAGCAGCGCCAGGACCAGCGTGACGACCCCGAACGGGCCGATGTCCGACTGCTTCATGATCCGCAGCGCGTCCTCGGCGGGCTTGCCGCTGCCCAGCCCGTCCGCCACGTCCGCGAGCCCGTCGAGGTGCAGGCCCCGGGTGAGCGCGGCCGGCACGGCGACGGAGGCGACCGCCGCGAGGAGCGCGCCCGCCCCGAGGAAGGTGAGCGCCCCGCCGAGCGCGGCCGCGGCGACTCCGACGACCAGGCCGGCGAGCGGGGCGCACAGCAGGCCGGCACGGGCGGCGTCCCGGTCCCACCGGGTGACGGTGACGGGCAGGACGGTGAGGGTGCCGAAGGCGAAACGCATGCCGTCGGCCAGGGAGGCGCGGGAGCTTGTTGCGGACACCGGGGGAGGTTACCCGGGGTGGACGTCTGGACGGGCGGGGCCCGGGTCCCGCCCGCAGGATGGGCGTATGGGCGACTGGTGGCACCGGAACATCGCGGAGCCGGGCAAGCTGCCCCTGCTCCTCGCCCTGGTGTCCTTCCTGGTCACGTTCCTCGTCACGCGCAGCGTCACGCGGCTGATCCGCGCGGGCCGCGGCCCCTTCCGCGACATCAGTCCGGGCGGGGTGCACATCCACCACGTCGTGCCGGGCATCGTGCTCACGGTCGTCGGCGGGTTCGGGGCGGTCGGCAGTGGGCGGCACGGGATCACGGCCTGCGTGTGCGCCGTCCTCTTCGGGGCCGGCGCGGGCCTGGTGCTCGACGAGTTCGCGCTGATCGTGCACCTGGACGACGTGTACTGGACCGAGCAGGGCCGGCGCAGCGTCGAGGTCGTGGTGTTCGCTGCGGCGCTCGGCATGCTCGTCATCGGCGGCTTCTCGCCGCTCGGCGTCGACGACATGACGGCCCGGGAGCAGCACGACCGGGCCACGCTCATCTCGACGCTCCTCGTCAACTTCTCGTTCGTGCTCGTCGCGCTGCTCAAGGGGAAGCCGCGGATCGCGGTCATCGGCGTGCTGGTGCCGTTCGTGGCGCTGTTCGGGGCGGTCCGGCTCGCCCGGCCGGGCTCGTACTGGGCGCGCCGGTTCTACCGGCGGCGGCACCGGGCGCGGGCCAGGGCGGGGCTGCGGGCGTACCGGCACGCGCGCCGCTGGAACCGCGTCAGTCGCGGCTTTCAGGACTTCGTCGCGGGGGCGCCGAACCGCCCGGGGCCGCCCCGGTGACGTAGCGCCGTCACCGCGCACAGGGCGAGGGCCGCGGCGATCGCGGCCAGGTGCTCCTTGCCCGCGAGGTTCGGTTCGACGACGCACTCGACGACCATCAGGGCGATGACGAGCGCGCCCGTGCACCACGCCCGGTGGCGCCAGCACACGTATACCGCGAGCCCGACGACCGCGGCCGACGGGCCGGTGTCCACGACCCGCGCGTCGGACGCCGGCAGGCCCAGCGGGCTGTCCGGGCCGAGGGCGATGCCGAGCCGCGCGTACAGCGTCCCGGCGAGCGTGACCACGTAGGCGATGACGAGGGTGCGCCACCGGCCCAGGCACAGCTCGGCGATGCCGAACACCAGCAGGATCTGCGCGAGCGCGCCCCACACGGGCAGGTCGAGCGCCGGGACGAAGAGGGAGAGGGGCGTGCGCAGCAGTGCGAGCCACAGCGGATCCTCGGCGCGGACGGAGCCGATGTCCTGCACGAACCGATAGCCCCAGGACTGGTTCTGCACGTACTGGAGCACCGCCGTCAGGCACACCGCGGCCAGCGTCATCGGGATCGCCCGCCACCTGCGCTCGCGCAGCCGCTCGCGCACGACGCCGTGCAGCGGCCCCCATTCCTCGCGCGCCCAGGCGCGTACGGCGCCGCCCATCAGCGGGGTTTCAGACGTCCGCGGCGCAGCCACTTCGGCAGGCCGGGTACGTCGAGGAAGCCCTCGGCGCGGGCCGACGCGATGCCGATGCGCGGCAGATCGGCGCTCTTCTCGAAGAGCAGGAAGCGGGGCTCCCAGATGGGCCGGTACTTGGCGTTGGCCCGGTACAGCGATTCGATCTGCCACCACCGGGAGAAGAAGCTGAGCAGCGAGCGCCACAGGCGCAGCACCGGGCCCGCGCCGAGTCGCGAGCCGCGTTCGAAGACGGAGCGGAACATCGCGAAGTTGAGTGAGACCTGCGTGATCCCGATCTCCGGGGCGCGCTGCAGGAGTTCGATGACCATGAACTCCATCAGCCCGTTCTCGGCGTCCCGGTCACGGCGCATCAGGTCGAGGGAGAGGCCTCGCGGACCCCAGGGCACGAAGGAGAGCACCGCTCTCAACTCGCCCTCCCCGTCCGCGCATTCGAGCATCACGCACTGGCCGTCGGCCGGGTCGCCGAGCCGGCCGAGCGCCATCGAGAAACCGCGCTCGGTGGCCCCGTCGCGCCAGTCGTCGGCCCGCTGCAGAAGGTACGTCATCTCGCCCTCGGGGATGTCCTCGTGGCGGCGGACGCGGACCGTGTACCCCGCGCGCTTGACGCGGTTGCAGGCCTGGCGCACCGTACGCATGGCCCGCCCCTCCATGGTGAACTCGCCCGTCTCCACGATGGCCTCGTCGCCGAGTTCGAGGGCGTCGAGTCCGTGCCGCGCGTAGATCGTGCCCGCTTCCTCGCTCGCCCCCATCACCGCGGGGATCCAGCCGTGCACCCGCGCCTCGGCGAGCCAGGGCTCGATGGCGCCGCCCCACGCCTCCGGGTCGCCGATCGGGTCGCCGGAGGCCAGCGAGACCCCGCCGATCACCCGGTACGTCACCGCGGCCTTGCCCGTCGGGGACCACACGGCGCTCTTCTCCCGGCGCAGCGCGAAGTAGCCGAGCGAGTCGCGTTCGCCGCCCTTGTCGAGCAGGGCGCGCAGCTTCGACTCGTCGTCGGGGGAGAGGGAGTCGACGGCCCGGCGGGAGCGGAACGCGACGTAGACGACGGCGATCAGCAGGGCCGTGGAGAGGATGTTGATGACGACGTTGACCCAGTTCGGGGTCGTGATGCCGGGGTAGCGGGAGTCGTCCGTGGCGACCGAGATGAGGCGCAGGGTGCCGTAGCGCCAGCGGTCCAGGAAGGTCGAACGGTGCTCGTCGTGGGCGTGGTTGGTGACCGTGACCAGGAACGTCGCGAAGAGCGAGGTGACAAGGAGACCGCCGACCGCGACCGCCGCCGCCAGCTTCGGGTTCGAGCGGTCGCCCTTGGCGTAGAACTCCCGGCGTCCGACGAGCAGGGCCGCCACGAACACGGCGGTCAGCACGAGCGAGATCCAGTTCTGCGCGTACTGCCGGACCTCCGGGAAGCACATCACGAAGGCGAAGAGCAGCAGGAACAGGCCGCTCAGGACGAGGTTGAGGATCCAGGCCGCGCGCTTGCGGCGGCGCATCGTGATCGCCAGGAACCAGGTGATGGCGGCCGAGGAGAAGCCCGCGGCGAGCAGGTACGGAGTGAAGTAGTTCTCCGCGTTGTGGCGGCGCAGGTCCTGGCCGAAGGAGACCCACACGGCGCTCAGCAGGTTGATGAACGTGACGATCCGGAGATACCAGACGGTAAAGCCCGCGGCGCGCCGTGAGGTCGGTGTGCTTGTCTGCGTATCGCCCATGATGGGGAGCATATGGGCGTTTTGGGGCGATAGTGGGGCGGCGCCGCCGGGCGAGGCGGCACCGACCCGGGCCGGCGGCCTCTACCCCGCCGCGCCCTCGCCGGCCTCGTCGCTCTCTTCGTCGGCGATCGTGTCGCTGTCGCCGCCGGCCCCGTCGTCCTTCGGCTGCTCCGCCTCCGGGAGCTCCGCCGCCAGGGACGCGGCCGCCTGCACCATCGGCAGCGCGAGCAGCCCGCCCGTGCCGCCGCCCACCCGCACGCCCTGGTCGAGCAGCGGCTCCATGGCCATCCGGTCCAGCGCCTTGGCCTGCGCGGGCTCGCCGCTGACGTGCGAGGCCAGCCACCAGTCCGGCGCGCGGAACGCGACCCGCTGGCCGACCAGCGCGCAGGCCGCCGACACGACGCCGTCCAGGACCACCGGCGTACGGCGCACGGCGGACTGGAGCAGGAACCCGGTCGCGGCCGCGAGATCCGCGCCGCCCACCGTGGCGAGGAGCTGCAGCTGATCGCCCAGGACCGGCCGGGCCCGGCGCAGCGCGTCCCGCACGGCCGCGCACTTGCGCATCCACGCCAGGTCGTCGATGGGGTCGCCGCCGCGGCCGGTGACCACGGAGGCGTCCGTCCCGCACAGCGCGGCGATGAGCGTGGCCGCCGCCGTGGTGCCGCCCACGCTGAGGTCGCCGAGCACCACCAGATCCGTACCCGAGTCGGCCTCCTCGTCGGCGATCGCCATACCCGCGCGGAACGCCGCCTCCGCCTCCTCCGGCGTCAGCGCGTCCTCGATGTCGATGCGCCCCGAGCCGCGCCGCACCCGGTGGTCCGCGACGTCTCCGGGCACCTCGTCCGGCTCGCAGTCGAGCGCCATGTCGACGACCCGTACGCCGACGCCGAGCCGGCGCGCGAGCACCGCGCCGGCGCTCGCGCCCTCGACGGCCTCGCGGACCAGGGTGACCGCGGAGCCCGCGGCCCGCTTCGACACGCCGAGTCCGGCGACGCCGTGGTCGCCGGCGAAGAGGATCACGCGCGGCCGCGCGACCGGCCGCACGGGCACGGACCCCTGGGCGGCGGAGAGCCACTCGCCCAGTTCGTCGAGGCGGCCGAGGGCGCCCGGCGGCACGGCGAACCGGGCCCTGCGCTCCTCGGCGTCGCGGCGGGTCCCGCCGTCGGGGCGCTCGATCAGGTCGGTGAAGTCGTCGAGATTCAGCGAGCTCATTCGCCGAACAGTACCGGCCGCGACCGCGGCCGACCTCTGACGTCCCATCAGGCACGGAGGCCCCGCCCGGCCCCTGATCCGACGACCGGTTACGCCAAGCGATGCACCCGCCGCACAACGTGATCACCGGATCCCGGGAGAACCTTTGTCTCCGTGTTTGTATCTTTTTGTTCCGATTGTCATACAACGGTGATTGCGGCGGTCCCAGCGGGAAGTTGTCGAGGTCCGGTGCTGCCCGCGCCCAGCACCGAACCTCCCACGCGGTACCAGGAGTTGACGAAGCGATGTCCCCGACAGCCCAGGCCGTGGCCGACCGGCGCCCCGCCTACCTCACCGAACTCGCCCGCGGCACCGAGCGCTTCCACGAACCGCGCCGCGGCGACTGCCCCTGGTGCGGCTCCACGAAGCTGCGCACCCGGCTGCGCACCACCGACCTGCTCCAGCACAAGCCCGGCACCTTCACCATCGACCAGTGCCGGTCCTGCGCCCACTCGTTCCAGAACCCGCGGCTCACCCCCGAGGGCCTCGACTTCTACTACCGCGACTTCTACGACGGTCTCTGCGCCGACCAGGCCGAGAAGATCTTCGGCCCGCAGAGCTCCACCAAGCGCTACCGGCGGGCCGCCCACGCCCTGGGCGCGTTCATCGAACCGGAGAGCTGGCTCGACGTCGGCACCGGCCGGGCCCACTTCCCCGCGGTGGCCAAAGAGGTGCTGCCCTATACGGCGTTCGACGGCCTCGACATCGGCGTCGGCGTCGAAGAGGGCCGCAGACGGGGCCGCGTCGAGGAGGCCCACCGCGGCTCGCTGCCGGACCTGGCCACCGAACTGGCCGGCCGCTACGACGCGATGAGCATGTTCCACCACCTGGAGCACTCCCTCGACCCCCGCGAGGAACTCAAGGCGGCCCACCGCGTCCTGCGCCCCGGCGGCCACCTGATGATCGAGGTCCCCGACCCCGAGAGCCGGTACGCGAAGCTGCTCGGCAAGTGGTGGGTCTCGTACTTCCAGCCGCAGCACCTGCACCTCATCCCGCTGGCCAACCTGCGCACCGAACTGACGGCGCTCGGCTACACGGTCGTCGCCGTCGACCGCCGCGAACCGCACCTCCCGCTCGACCTGTCGGCCGCCTGCGCCCTGCTCCTCGGCCACTGCCTGCCCGACGGCGACGACCCGTGGCGCACCAGGGCCCCCGGCCGCCTCCGGCGCAGGCTGCGCCGGATCCTGATGTACCTCGCGGCCCCCGCCTTCGTCGCCTGCTATACGGCCGACCAGATGCTGGCCCCGCTGCTCAGCCGCACCCGTTTCTCCAACGCGTACCGGGTCATCGCGCGCCGCAACCCGGACGCCTCCTGAACTCCCCGCGGGGCAGCCGTCAGCCGCGCAGCGCGAGCGCCTGACCGGCGACGACGAGCAGCACCTGCTCGCACTCGCCCGCGAACGCGGCATTCAGCCGGCCGAGTTCGTCCCGGTAGCGGCGCCCCGACGCGGTCGCGGGCACGATCCCCGAGCCGACCTCGTTCGAGACGGCGACGAGGACGCGCCGGGTGCGCCGGACGCCGTCGACGAGCTCGGCCACCTTCGCGCGCAGCGCCTTCTCGCCGCCGCCGGCCCACTCGGCGTCGTCCCACGCCCCCACCTCGTCCATCGCGTACGTCAGCCACAACGACAGGCAGTCGACGAGCAGCGGAGCCGGGTCCGCATCGTCGGCCAGCAGCGGCAGCAGGTCACAGGTCTCGGCGGTCCGCCACGACCCCGGCCGCCGCTCCCGGTGCACGGTGACCCGCTGCGCCCACTCCGAGTCCCCGCCGCGCGTCCCGCCGGTCGCCACGTACAGCACATCGGGGAACGCCTCCAGGCGCCGCTCCGCCTCCACCGACTTCCCGGACCGCGCCCCGCCGAGCACCAGCGTCCTGCGCGGCACATCGGGCACGTCCTCGTACGCCCCCACGGTCAGGGTGGTCCCGTCCGGCACGGCCCGCGCGCCCGCCGCCGCGAGCCGCCGGGCCAGCTCGGGGCCCGGTGGCACATCGTGGTCCAGGTGCACGGCGACGACGTCGGTGGTAGGCCCGACCGCGCCCACGGACCGCAGCCGCGCCAGCGCGTCCGGCCGCCCCACGACGTCCAGGACCACCATCTCGTACGGCGTCCGCACCTCTCCGAGCCCCGCGGCCGCGGCACCCGGCGGCAGATACAGCAGCCGCCCGCCCTCGGGCCCCGCCACCTCGTACCCGGTGCCCGGCGCGTCCAGGGCGAGCGCCCGCACCCGGTGCCCGGTGAGCAGGGCCAGCTCCCGCCCGTCCGGCACCCGCCCCGGCCGCGGCAGCCCGGCCGGCACCTCGACCGCGGGCCCGTCGTGCGGATGCGAGAGCAGCACCTGCCGTACGCCGCCGAGGCTGCGCCCCGCGCGGGCCGCGGCGAACGCGGCACCCGGCGTCAGGTCGAGCAGCAGCACCCCGTCGACCAACAGGGCCGTCGCGGCGCGGGCGGCCGGGCCGAGAGCGGTCGCGCAGGCCGCGCAGGGGCAGTCGGGGCGGGGCAGCCCTTCGGGGGCGCCGGTGCCGAGCAGAGTCAGTTCCACGGGAAGATCCTCCCGCGCCACCGCGAGAGCCGCGCGCCCGGCTACGCTTCCAGGGACATCGGACATCCGGTACCGGGAGGCTGACTGACATGGCGGCATGGACGTGGCGGTTCGAGAAGTCCGACGGGACAGAGGTGTCTCCGGCGGTGCAGCCGGAGGAGTTCACGACGCAGGGCGACGCCGAGTCCTGGATCGGCGAGTACTGGAAGGCGCTGGTGGAAGGCGGGGCGGACCAGGTCACCCTGTCCGAGGACAGCACGGTCATCTACGGCCCGATGAGCCTGCACGCGGAGGACGCGGCCGCGCAGAGCTGACGGACGAACGCGAGGGTGAGGGGGCATCCGTCCCCCTCACCCCCGCCGGCCTCAGATCTTGCCGAGCGTCACGTCCGCCTGCTTCCGGGTCCCGTCCCGGGTGTACGTCACCGACACCTTGTCGCCCGGCTTCTTCGCGGCCAGCGCCTCGGACAGCGACTGCATCGTCGACACGTCGGTGGAGCCGAACCGGGTGATGATGTCCCCGGCCTCGATCCCCGCCTTCCCCGCGCCGCCGCCGTCCGTCACGGACACCACGGCGACCCCGGCGGACCGGTAGCCGTCGTCGAGCACCGTGCGGCCGGTGATGCCGAGCGCGGCCCGCCCCGAGTCCGTCACCTTGCCGTCCTTGATCACCTGGTCGGCGACGGTCGTGGCCATGGACGCGGGGATCGCGAAGCCGATGCCGGGTGCCGCGCTGTTCCCCATTCCGGGGTCGGTCGCCGCGAGTGTCGGGATGCCGATGACCTCGCCGTCCAGGTTGACCAGCGCGCCCCCGCTGTTGCCCGGGTTGATCGCGGCGGACGTCTGCACCATGTTGGCGATCGTGGCCCCGGTGCCGCCGCCGGACCGGCCCTCGCTCACGGTCCTGCCGGTCGCCGAGACGATGCCCTGGGTGACGCTGGAGGAGAGCCCCAGCGGCGACCCCATCGCCAGCGTGATCTGCCCGACCTCCACCTTCGAGGAGTCCCCGAACTTCGCGGCCTTCAGCCCGTCCGGCACCTTGTCCAGCTTGATGACGGCGAGGTCCTGCTCCGGATACGCGTAGACGAGCTTCGCCGTGAGTTCGTCCGTGCTGTTGGACGTGGTCACCTTGAACGTCTTCTCGTCGCCGACCACGTGCGCGTTGGTCACGATGCGGCCCTGGTCGTCGTACACGATGCCGGAGCCGAGATCCGACGAGGCCTGGATCTGGACGACCGAGGGCAGGACGTCCTTGATGACCTTCTGGTAGTCGTCCTGAAGGCTGTCGGCCGCCGCGGGCGCGGCCTGCGTAGTGGTGTCGGGCGAACCGGACGAACCGGAACCCGAGCAGCCGGCGACACCCAGCGCGGCGGCGGTCAGGAAGGCAAGGGGAGCACGGCGAGCACGCGTGGAAGAGACATTCATGCCCGGATTGTCACGTTCACGCAGGATGGTCGCCCGCCCTGCGCCGCCGAACAGGTCGTCAGCCGCGAACCCCGCACAAGTGCATCAGCGCCGCCACCCGCCGGTACGGCTCCGTGCGGCCGGCCCGTTCCTCCGCGGCGAGCAGCGTCTGCAGCTCTCCGCGTTCCGGGGGCTCCGCCGCGTCGCCTGCCTGGTCCGTGAAGACCCGCACCCCGTACCAGGCGTGCAGCGGCGCGCCGATGCCGGCGAGCGTCGCCGTCAGGGTGTCGAGGCGGTCGGCGCGTACGTCGAGCCCGAGGCGGTTGTGGTACTTCGTCGAGTCGAAGGCGCCCAGCGCGGTGACCCAGTCACCGGCGAGCCCGGGCCGCATGGCGAGCGCGTCCGCGTTCCGCACGAGCAGCGAGAGCAGGCCGCCGGGGGCCAGCATCCGGGCCAGGCCCGCGAGCAGCGCGTCCGGGTCCTCGACGTACATCAGGACGCCGTGGCACAGCACGACGTCGAAGCTGCCGGGCAGGAAGTGCACCCCGGTGTCCCGGCCGTCGCCCTCGACGACCCGCACCCGCTCACGCACTCCCTCGGGCTCCGCGGCCAGCGCCTGCCGGGCCGCGGCGACCATGCCCGGGTCCTGCTCGACGCCGGTCACCTTGTGGCCGGCCCGGGCCAGCCGCAGCGCCTGCGTGCCCTGGCCCATCCCCACGTCGAGCACCCGCAGCCGCTGCCCGACGGGGAACCGCCCGGCTATCTGCTCGTCGAGCTGCCGGGCCACCAGCTCCTGGCGTACGACGTTGCGAACGCCGTCCAGCTTCGCCAGCCAGGATCTCGGCGCGTCCCCGGCGAAGGCCTCGGTGCTCAGGGCCGCTCCCCGCGCTTGACCTGCGGCTTGGGCAGACGGAGGCGCTTCATCTGGAGCGTGCGCATCAAGGCGTACGCGACAGCGCCCTTGCGGCGCTCGTTCGGGAACTTCTCCGCGAGCAGCTTCTTCAGACGGAAGCCGGTGATGGCCGAGTCGACGACGATCGCGACGATCACGAACAGCCACAGCAGCAGCGCGATGTTCTGCAGCGAACCGACGCGGATCATGCTCAGGACGAGGATGATCACCGCCGTCGGCAGGAAGTACTCGGCGATGCAGAACCGCGAGTCGACGAAGTCCCGCGCGAACTTGCGCACGGGTCCCTTGTCGCGGGCCGGCAGATAACGCTCGTCACCGTTGGCCAGCGCGGTGCGCTGGCGCTCCATCGCGGTGCGGCGCTCGTCGCGCTGGCGGGAGCGGGCCTCCTTCGGCGACATCTTGGTGTTGGCCACGCTGCGGCGCTGCGACTGGGCCGCGCTGCGCTTGGGCGTGGGGCGGCCCTTGGGCGCCTGCGGGTCACGGGTCTGCGTGGAGGAGGAGGTCACCGGGGCCTTGGCGGCGGGGGCCTTGTCATCCTTGGATCGGCTACGGAACACAAAAGCCAAGGGTACGCGGTGGTCGTGCATGGACCACAGGGCCGTGGGGAACGATCCGGCAACACCGCGCGTCCATAGGGGCACATCCCCGCTCATTCATAGAGGTACATAGGGGCACACCTACTCCTTACGCCGGAGCGGAGCGGGACGCAGTCGTCCTTGGGGATGAGCGCATCCGCACCTGAACAGTGCGGTAATAGATGCAGGACCCGTACTGTGGATTCTGTCGCAGTGCTGGAGCTGGAACGGCCGGTCGGATCTGTCAGAAGGGGGCGCGCGAAGCCCATGAGCGGTGTCATGAAGCGTATGGGGATGATCTTCCGCGCGAAGGCGAACAAGGCCCTTGACCGGGCCGAGGACCCGCGCGAGACCCTTGATTACTCGTATCAGAAGCAGCTGGAGCTGCTGCAGAAGGTGCGCCGCGGCGTCGCCGACGTGGCGACGAGCCGCAAGCGCCTGGAACTGCAGCTGAACCAGTTGCAGGGTCAGTCCTCGAAGCTGGAGGACCAGGGCCGCAAGGCGCTCGCGCTCGGCCGTGAGGACCTGGCCCGTGAGGCGCTCTCGCGCCGCGCGGCGCTCCAGCAGCAGGTCACGGACCTGGAGACGCAGCACCAGACGTTGCAGGGCGAGGAGGAGAAGCTCACCCTCGCGGCGCAGCGGCTGCAGGCCAAGGTGGACGCCTTCCGTACGAAGAAGGAGACCATCAAGGCGACCTACACCGCGGCGCAGGCGCAGACCCGGATCGGCGAGGCCTTCTCCGGCATCTCCGAGGAGATGGGCGACGTCGGCATGGCGATCCAGCGGGCCGAGGACAAGACGGCCCAGCTGCAGGCGCGGGCCGGCGCCATCGACGAGCTGCTCGCGTCCGGCGCCCTCGACGACTCCTCCGGGCTCGCCAAGGACGACATCCAGAGCGAGCTCGACCGCCTCTCCGGTGGTACGGATGTAGAGCTGGAGCTGCAGCGCATGAAGGCCGAGCTGGCCGGAGGCTCCTCGTCGTCGCAGCAGGCGATCGAGGGCGGCGCCGGGCAGGGACAGCAGACGCAGCAGCCGCAGGACACTCCGCGCTTCGACAAGCAGTAGCAGCCC
Source organism: Streptomyces sp. NPDC050264 (assembly GCF_040655895.1). NCBI lineage: Bacteria > Bacillati > Actinomycetota > Actinomycetes > Kitasatosporales > Streptomycetaceae > Streptomyces > Streptomyces sp. NPDC050264. The sequence goes on along the minus strand of NZ_JBFAKV010000001.1, from coordinate 25,202 downwards.
ACAGGAGGGCGTCATGATCGTACGGATCATGGGGGAGGGCCAGGTGAAGTTGGCCGACAGCCACTTCACCGAGCTCAACAAGCTGGACGACGAACTGCTCGGCGAGATGGAGAGCGGCGACGAGGCGGGCTTCCGCCGCACGCTGTCCGCCCTCCTCGACGCCGTCCGCCGCCTCGGCGAGCCGCTCCCCGACGACGCCCTGGAGCCCTCGGAGCTGATCCTGCCCGCACCGGACGCGACGCTGGAAGAGGTCCGCTCCATGCTCAGCGACGACGGCCTCATCCCGGGCTGATCAGCGCCGCGGTGAAGGGGGCGGCTACGGTGAGCCCGGTGACCCCCCTCGTACGGTGGGCCAGGACGCACCCCCTGGCCCTGGACGCCATCGTCGCCCTCGGTGTCCTCATGGCCATGGTCGCGGGCTCGTTCGTCGACCCGCACGGCCCCGACGGCGCGTACATCTGGGGCGCCCACGCCCCGGACGGCCTCAGCCTCCTCCTGATGGTGCTCGGCGCCGCCGCGCTGGTCTTCCGGCGGATCGCCCCCATGTACGTACTGGGCGCGACCTCGGCCGTCTCCCTCGTCGAACTCGTCACCGGCGAACCCCGCGCCCCCGTCGTGATGTCCGCCGTCATCGCCCTCTTCACGGTCGCCGCCCGCACCGACCGGCCCACCACCTGGCGCGTGGGCCTCGCCACCATGGCCGTGCTCACCGGCGTCGCCATGTTCGTCGGCCCGTTGCCCTGGTACGCCCAGGAGAACCTCGGCATCTTCGCGTGGACCGGCATGGCCGCCGCCGCCGGGGACGCGGTCCGCTCCCGGCGCGCTTTCGTCGACGCCATCAGGGAGCGCGCGGACCGGGCCGAGCGCACCCGGGAGGAAGAGGCCAGGCGGCGCGTCGCCGAGGAGCGGCTGCGCATCGCCCGGGATCTGCACGACGTCGTCGCCCACCACATCGCGCTCGTCAACGTGCAGGCAGGGGTCGCCGCGCACGTCATGGACAAGCGTCCCGACCAGGCGAAGGAAGCGCTCTCGCACGTGCGTGAAGCCAGCCGCTCCGCGCTCAACGAACTCCGCGCCACCGTCGGCCTGTTGCGGCAGACCGGCGACCCGGAGGCGCCGACCGAACCGGCCCCCGGGCTCGACCGGCTCGACGACCTCGTCGGCACGTTCCGGCACGCGGGCCTGCCCGTCGAGGTGGCCCGCACCGAGTCGGCCCCGGCACTGCCCGCCGCCGTCGACCTGGCCGCCTTCCGCGTCGTGCAGGAGGCGCTCACGAACGTGCAGAAGCACGCGGGTCCCGAGGCGAAGGCCGAGGTCAGCGTCGTACGGGTGGGACGCGACGTCGAGGTCTCGATCCTCGACAACGGACCCGGCGCCACCTCCACGCCCTCCGACCGGCTGGACGAGAACGGCGGCCACGGCCTGCTCGGCATGCGCGAGCGGGTCACCGCGCTCGGCGGCACCCTCACCGCGGGACCGCGCTACGGCGGCGGTTTCCGCGTCCATGCGATCCTTCCGGTCGACGCCCGCACCACCACATCAGGGGATGCCACGCCATGACCACCGGCACCATCAGGGTCCTTCTCGCCGACGACCAGGCCCTGCTGCGCAGCGCCTTCCGCGTGCTCGTGGACTCCGAGTCCGACATGCAGGTGGTGGGGGAGGCGTCCGACGGCGCCGAGGCGGTCCGCCTCGCCCGCTCCGAGCGGCCCGACGTCGTCCTCATGGACATCCGGATGCCCGGCACCGACGGCCTCGCCGCGACCCGGGAGATCAGCGCCGACCCCGAACTCGCCCACGTACGCGTCGTGATGCTCACGACGTTCGAGGTCGACGAGTACGTGGTGCAGTCGCTGCGGGCCGGTGCCTCCGGCTTCCTCGGCAAGGGCGCCGAACCCGAGGAACTCCTCGGCGCCGTGCGGATCGCGGCCGCGGGGGACGCCCTCCTCTCGCCCGTCGCGACCAAGGGGCTGATCGCCAAGTTCCTCGCGCAGGGCGACGGTTCGGACGACGCGGAGCGCGTCGGCGGCGGCCACGCGGAGCGGCTCGCCGCGCTCACCGGACGCGAGCGCGAGGTCCTGGTCCAGGTCGCCGGCGGCCTCTCGAACGACGAGATCGCCGAGCGCCTCGAGGTCAGCCCGCTCACCGTCAAGACCCACGTGAACCGCGCCATGGCCAAGCTCGGCGCGCGCGACCGCGCCCAACTCGTCGTAATCTCCTACGAATCGGGCCTGGTCCGTCCAAGGGTGGAGTGATCCCGGCACCGGACGTACTACGGCCGCAGTAGGCGCCGTATAAGAACGGGACCTGGGAGCGACGAATCCTGCGGTCCCCGTGGCCGAGGGTGTAAGCGGGCCTCTGCGCATGTCCGCGTCATGGGCCGTCACCCACCGCTCACGCCCTGGAGAACCCCAGCCCATGTCCTGGCTGTCGAAATTCAGCCTCGCGCAACGTGCCCTGATCGGGCTGGTCTCGATCATCGCGATCGCCTTCGGTGCCATCGCGATACCCCAGCTCAAGCAGCAGCTGCTGCCCACCATCGAACTGCCCATGGTCTCCGTCCTGGCCCCGTACCAGGGCGCGTCCCCCGATGTGGTGGAGAAGCAGGTCGTCGAGCCGCTGGAGAACTCCATCGACGCCGTCGACGGGATCTCGGGCATCACCTCCACGGCCTCCGAGGGCAACGCGGTGGTGATGGCCCAGTTCGACTACGGCAACGGCAGCGACTCCAAGCAGCTCGTCGCCGACGTCCAGCAGGCCGTCAACCGGGCCCGCGCCCAACTGCCCGACGACGTCGACCCGCAGGTCGTCGCGGGCTCCACCGACGACATCCCGACCGTCGTGCTCGCCGTGACGTCCGACAAGGACCAGCAGGCGCTCGCCGACCAGCTCGACAAGACCGTCGTGCCGTCCCTCAAGGACATCGACGGCGTCGGCCAGGTCAGCGTCGACGGCGTCCGCGACCTCCAGGTCGACGTCACGCCCGACGACAGGAAGATGGCCGCGGCCGGGGTCGGCGTCCAGACGCTGAGCCAGTCTTTGCAGGCCGGCGGCGCCACACTGCCCGCGGGCTCCTTCGCGGAGGACGGCAAGAACCGTACGGTCCAGGTCGGCGGCGGCTTCACCTCCCTGAAGCAGATCGAGGACCTGATGGTCACCGGTCAGGGCGTCAAGAAGCCCGTGCGCCTCGGCGCGATCGCCGAGGTGAAGCAGCGGGCGGCCACGGCCGACTCCATCACCCGCACCGACGGCCGTCCCAGCCTCGCCGTCATGGTCACCATGGACCACGACGGCTCCGCGGTCTCCATCTCCGACGCGGTCAAGGACAAGCTGCCCGACCTGCGCCAGGACCTCGGCTCCGGCGCGAAGCTGACGGTCGTCAGCGACCAGGGCCCGGCCGTCTCGAAGTCCATCTTGGGGCTGACCACGGAGGGCGCGCTCGGCCTGCTCTTCGCCGTCATCGTGATCCTGGTCTTCCTGGCGTCGCTGCGCTCGACCCTCGTCACCGCGGTCTCCATCCCGCTGTCGGTGGTCCTCGCGCTGATCGTCCTGTGGATCGGCGACCTGTCCCTCAACATGCTCACGCTCGGCGCGCTGACCATCGCGATCGGCCGCGTCGTGGACGACTCGATCGTCGTCCTGGAGAACATCAAGCGCCATCTCGGCTACGGCGAGGAACGCCACGAGGCCATCCTCAAGGCGGTCCGCGAGGTCGCCGGGGCGGTCACCTCCTCCACCCTGACCACGGTGGCGGTCTTCCTCCCGATCGGCCTGGTCGGCGGCATGGTGGGCGAGCTGTTCGGCTCGTTCTCGATCACGGTGACGGCGGCGCTCCTCGCCTCCCTCCTCGTGTCGCTCACCGTCGTCCCGGTCCTCTCCTTCTGGTTCCTGCGCGCCCCCAAGGCGATCCGGGACGTCGACCCGGAGGAGGCCCGCCGCAAGGCCGAGGAGAAGGAGGCCCGCTCCTGGCTGCAGCGGATCTACGTCCCCGTGCTGCGCTTCGCGACGCGCCGCCGCCTCACGAGCCTGGCCATCGCGGTGGTCGTCCTCGTCGGCACGTTCGGCATGGCGCCGCTGCTCAAGACCAACTTCTTCGACCAGGGCGAGCAGGAAGTCCTCTCCATCAAGCAGGAGTTGAAGCCCGGCACCAGTCTGGCCGCGACCGACGCCTCCGCGCAGAAGGTCGAGAAGGTGCTCCAGGGCATCGACGAGATCAAGGACTACCAGGTCACCATCGGCTCGTCCGGCTTCATGGCGGCCTTCGGCGGCGGCACCGACACCAACCAGGCCTCGTACCAGGTGACGCTGAAGGACAAGGCGTCCTACGAGGACACCCAGGACCGCATCGAGCGCGAGCTCGGCAAGCTGTCCGGTGCCGGTACGACGACGATCTCGGCCGGTGACGGCTTCGGCAGCCAGGACCTCAGCGTGGTCGTGAAGGCCGCCGACGGCACCGTCCTCGACAAGGCCGCCGAGCAGGTCCAGAAGGCGGTCGCCTCGCTCGACGACGTCACGGACGCCACCAGCGACCTGTCGCAGTCGGTGCCGCGGATCTCGGTGAGGGCCAACGCCAGGGCGGCGGCAGCCGGATTCAACGACACGACGCTCGGCGCCGCCGTCGCCCAGGCGGTGCGCGGCACCACCAGCGGCAAGGCGATCCTCGACGACACCGAGCGCGACGTCGTCGTGACGCCGGCCGAGCCGGCCACGACGATGGCCGGGCTGAAGAAGCTGCCGATGGGCCCGGGCGGGGTGACGCTCGGCGACATCGCCACGGTGCGGCTGGTCGACGGTCCGGTCTCGATGACCCGGATCGACGGCGCCCGCGCGGCCACCATCACGGCCAAGCCGACCGGTGACAACACGGGCGCGGTCAGCACCGACCTCCAGTCGAAGATCGACAAGCTGGATCTGCCGGAAGGCGCCACCGCCACGATCGGCGGAGTCACCTCCGACCAGGACAGCGCGTTCAAGAACCTTGGCCTGGCGATGCTCGCGGCGATCGCGATCGTCTTCATGCTCCTGGTGGCGACGTTCCGCTCGCTGGCGCAGCCGCTGATCCTGCTGGTGTCCATCCCGTTCGCGGCGACCGGTGCGATCGGCCTGCTCGTCGTGACGGGCACCGCGATGGGCGTCCCCGCGATGATCGGCATGCTGATGCTCATCGGCATCGTGGTGACGAACGCGATCGTGCTGATCGACCTGATCAACCAGTACCGCGCGCAAGGGCTCGGCGTGGTCGAGGCCGTCGTCGAGGGCGGTCGCCACCGCCTCCGCCCGATCCTCATGACGGCCCTGGCCACGATCTTCGCCCTGCTCCCGATGGCGCTCGGCGTCACCGGCGAGGGCGGCTTCATCGCGCAGCCGCTCGCGGTGGTCGTGATCGGCGGCCTGATCACGTCGACGCTGCTCACGCTGCTTCTGGTGCCCACGCTCTACGCGATGCTGGAACTCCGCAAGGAGAGGCGGGCGAAGAAGCGTGCCGCCAAGCGGGAGCGCAAGGGTGGGGTCCCGGCCCAGTCCGACTCCCCGGAGTCGGAGCCGGCGGGGGTCTGACGGGTCCGACACCCCTCGCACGACGGGAGCCCGGTACGGACGCCGATCAGCGTCCGTACCGGGCTCCCGGCGTTTCGAGGCCCTACGGCAGGGCGAGCATCCGCTCGAGCGCCAGCTTCGCGAACTGTTCCGTCTCCCGGTCGACCTCGATGCGGTTCACCAGCTTGCCGTCCGCCAGTGACTCCAGCGTCCAGACCAGGTGCGGCAGGTCGATCCGGTTCATGGTCGAGCAGAAGCAGACCGTCTTGTCGAGGAAGACGATCTCCTTGCCCTCCGGCGCGAACCGGTTGGCGAGGCGCCGTACGAGGTTCAGCTCGGTGCCGATGGCCCACTTGGACCCGGCGGGCGCGGCCTCCAGCGCCTTGATGATGTACTCGGTCGACCCGACCTGGTCCGCCGCGGCGACGACCTCGTGCTTGCACTCCGGGTGCACGAGCACGTTCACGCCCGGAATGCGCTCGCGCACGTCGTTCACCGACTCCAGCGAGAACCGCCCGTGCACCGAGCAGTGCCCGCGCCACAGGATCATCTTGGCGGCGCGCAGCTCGTCGACGGTCAGGCCACCGCCCGGCTTGTGCGGGTTGTAGAGGACGCAGTCGTCGAGCGACAGGCCCAGATCGCGCACCGCGGTGTTGCGGCCCAGGTGCTGGTCGGGCAGGAAGAGCACCTTGTCGCCCTGCTCGAACGCCCAGTTCAGGGCCCGCTCGGCATTGGACGACGTACAGATCGTGCCGCCGTGCTTGCCCGTGAACGCCTTGATGTCCGCGGACGAGTTCATGTACGAGACGGGGACCACGGACTCGGCGATCCCGGCCTCGGTCAGCACGTCCCAGCACTCGGCGACCTGTTCGGCGGTGGCCATGTCGGCCATCGAGCAGCCCGCGGCCAGGTCCGGCAGCACGACCTTCTGCTCGTCCCCGGTGAGGATGTCGGCGGACTCGGCCATGAAGTGCACACCGCAGAAGACGATGTACTCGGCCCCGGGCCGCGCGGCGGCGTCCCGCGCCAGCTTGAAGGAGTCGCCGGTGACGTCGGCGAACTGGATGACCTCGTCGCGCTGGTAGTGGTGCCCGAGCACGAACACCTTGTCGCCGAGCTTCTCCTTGGCCGCGCGGGCCCGCTCCACCAGGTCCGGGTCGGAAGGGGAGGGGAGGTCACCGGGGCAGTCCACGCCGCGCTCACTCGCGGTGTCGGCTTCCCGGCCCAGCAGCAACAGCGCCAGCGGCGTGGGTGAAACGTCCAGGTCAACGGGGGCCTGGGGGGTCTGGGCCGTGGTCACGTCACGCACCCTTTCTTGTCTGCAGAACGACTTTTCGTCGAAATGACGTTATCTATCATAGCCGCTTCACGTCAGTTTGACGATGGCGATGTCGTCGATGTGACGCAATCCGCCCCGCCCGCCCCGTGCCCCGTTCGCCCGTGGTGTGCGAGCATGAAAGAGAAGCGCGAAAACGCCCCGCCGATCCGGAATGGATCCGGGCCTTTGCCGGTTGCAATGGTCGGCAAGCAGTCTCCGTACAACCCGGGAGAGATGTAGATGTCCGTATCGGACGAGACCACCACCGTCAGCGACGGCATCATCCTGAGCGACGACGCCGCGGCCAAGGTCAAGGCTCTGCTGGAGCAGGAAGGGCGCGAGGACCTGGCTCTGCGGGTGGCCGTTCAGCCCGGCGGCTGCTCCGGCCTGCGCTACCAGCTCTTCTTCGACGAGCGCTCGCTCGACGGTGACGTCGTGAAGGACTTCGGCGGCGTCAAGGTCGTCACCGACCGCATGTCCGCCCCGTACCTGGGCGGCGCCTCCATCGACTTCGTCGACACCATCGAGAAGCAGGGCTTCACGATCGACAACCCGAACGCCACGGGCTCCTGCGCCTGCGGCGACTCGTTCAGCTAAGCGGTACGGCGAAGGGCGGCCACCCCTTTTGGGGTGGCCGCCCTTCGCCGTACCGGTGCCGGGTCTCAGTCGCGCGGCGCCGGAACGGCCCCGCCCGGCCCGTTCTTCTGCGCGGGCGGCACGGTGGAGCCGTCCGTCCCCACGACCTTCCGGTCACCCAGCGACGAGTCGAGCGTGACGGGCAGCGTGTAGAACTTCGCCATCTGGATGCACACCGTGCCCTTCTTCTCGGTGGACGCCACCCGCACGGTGACCCGCCCCCCGGACTCGTCAGCGGACGCCGCGTACTTCGCGCACACGCCCCCGGAGAAGTGCAGGGTCAGCGTCCGCCCGTCGGCGCCGTACCCCTCCACCCGCACATCGCGGTCGTCCGCCCCGGAGGCCGACGCCGATGCCGACGGGGACGCCGGACTCCCCGGCGCCACCAGGAACTTCGGCTCCACCGCCGGATGCGTCACGGTGAAATCCTGCCCGGCCCCGGCCGGCTTCACCTCGAACAGCCACGACGGCACCAACGCCTGCCGGCCCTCGACGAAGTGCGCGGCGAGCCCGAACGTGGCCCCGGTGACGGCGACCGTCGCGGACGCCGGCGGCCGGGGCGACGACGGCGTGCAGCCCGCGCCCTGCTCCGCGTCCGGCGAGCCCGACCCCAGCGGCTCCGCACTCGCGCACCCGCCGACCGACCCGCGATCACCCGCCGCCGTACTGTTCAGCCGCCCGATCGTCTCCTTCGCCCCGACCGTCGGATACGTATCGCCCTTGACCGGCGACTTCAACTGGCCGCTGCCGCCCACCACTTGACCGTCCGAGCCGATCTGGATCCCGGTCGACCAGCCGTATGTCGGCAGCCCGCCCACCGTCGGGTCCGCGTTCACCACCCGGGTGGCGCCCATGAGCTGGGCCGCGTCCAGCTTGGCGTCGTCCTGGCCGAGGGCCTTGAGGACCGGCGCCGCCGTCCTCTTCGCGACGGCCTCGCTCACCGCGTCCTTCTTACTGCCGCCGCCCGCCGGATCCGCGCACTTCGCCGCGCTGCCGCACTTGCCGTTGCCCGACGGCGCGTACCGGGCGTACGTCCACGTCCCCGGCGCCTTCCGGCTCACCTGCAGCGAGGGCCCCGAACCGTCCTTGGCCGGACCCAACCGCCAGGCGCCGTCCACCAGTTGCGGCGTACCGCCGACATCGAGGGCCTTGCCGAGCGTGGCCACCTCGGCGGCGGTCACCTGGCCCTCGGCCCGGTACACGGGAGCCTCGCCCGGACCGTCCGGCAGATCACCGGACGCCCGGTAACGGGTGCCGTTCGGGTCGGGCTCACCCGGCGCGATCCCGTTCGTCGTGCCCGGACTGCCGCCCTGCGCGTAGCCGTCCAGGGCGAGCGGCGGGGGAGCGCCGTCGCCGCCGGGCCCACCGGAGCGGTCCTCGCCGCCTCCCGACGCATTCGTCGCGAGGTACGCGCCGCCGCCACCGGCGAGCAGCACAGCCGCCGCGACCGAGGCGACGGCCAGCGTCCGCCGCCGGCGGTGCCGATCCTGTGTCTGCTCTTCGGTGCTCACCGCATCGCTCCTTCAACTGCCGCGTCGTATCCCGCATCCCCTCTATGAGGGACTGCAACAGGGGACAGCGATGGGACGTGGCGGGGGAGCGCGCGGTTCCCTTCCGGGCGCCGTCAGTCGCCGAAATCCGCCATGGCATCGATCAGGCGGGCGGAGGCGGCGGGCACGACGACGCCGTGGATACCGGACGAATCGGCCACGGGCACCGGCCGGTCCGTCTCCCAGGGAGCGCGCGGCAGCACCCAGTGCGGAACCATCCGGGCACAGTCGCCGCGCAGCGCGGCGAGTCCGTCCTGGATCATGAAGGACACGTCGTACGTCATGCCCGCACCGTAGGCACGACAGGTCGAACGAAAAAAGCCCTACTATCGGGTAGTTTCCGCACTTCAGGGCAGGGAGCCCGACCCGGTAGCGTGAACTGTCAACCCCTCCCGTCGCCCACCCCGCCTTTTCAACGAGCGCCCTGCGCCCCCTCCCTACTCCTCAGGAAGCGTGACCTCGCCGTGCGAATCGCAGTCACCGGATCCATCGCCACCGACCACCTGATGACCTTCCCCGGCCGCTTCGCCGACCAACTCGTCGCCGACCAGCTGCACACGGTCTCCCTCTCCTTCCTCGTCGACAACCTCGACGTACGCAGGGGTGGCGTCGGCGCCAACATCGCCTTCGGTATGGGACAGCTGGGCACGGGCCCCGTCCTGGTGGGCGCGGCCGGCTCCGACTTCGACGAGTACCGCGCCTGGCTGGACCGGCACGGCGTGGACACCGACTCGGTCCGCATCTCCGAGACCCTGCACACGGCCCGCTTCGTGTGCACCACGGACGCCGACCACAACCAGATCGGCTCCTTCTACACGGGCGCGATGAGCGAGGCCCGCCTCATCGAGCTGAAGACCGTCGCCGACCGCGTGGGCGGCCTCGACCTGGTGCTCATCGGCGCGGACGACCCGGAAGGGATGATGCGCCACACCGAGGAGTGCCGCTCCCGGGGCATCCCCTTCGCGGCCGACTTCTCGCAGCAGATCGCGCGCATGGACGGCACCGAGATCCGCCTCCTGCTCGACGGCGCCACGTACCTCTTCTCCAACGAGTACGAGAAGGGCCTCATCGAGTCGAAGACCGGCTGGACCGAGGCCGAGATCCTCGCCAAGGTCGGCCACCGCGTCACCACCCTCGGCGCGCGCGGCGTGCGCATCGAGCGGGTCGGCGAGGACCCCATCGAGGTCGGCTGCCCGGAGGAGGACGCCAAGGTCGACCCGACCGGCGTCGGCGACGCGTTCCGCGCGGGCTTCCTGTCCGGCCTCGTCTGGGGCGTCTCCCTGGAGCGCGCCGCCCAGGTCGGCTGCATGCTCGCCACCCTGGTCATCGAGACCCTCGGCACCCAGGAGTACGAGTTGAAGCGTGCGCCGTTCATGGACCGGTTCCGCAAGGAGTACGGCGACGAGGCCGCGACCGAGGTCGAGTCGTACCTCGGCTGAGACCCCGCCGGGGGCACAGGGCCGCACCGACACGCGGCCCCGCGTCCCTTACAAGGCCCTCCGTACGGCATCCGCCGCGGCCCCGTCGGCGAGAACCGTCACCATGCCGCCGACCCGCACCCGCCCCAGTTCGATGACCGGC
>NZ_JBFAKV010000001.1:0-14486 GCF_040655895.1 Streptomyces sp. NPDC050264 | reverse complement strand
CGTCGGCGAGAACCGTCACCATGCCGCCGACCCGCACCCGCCCCAGTTCGATGACCGGCTGCGGGCAGGTCATGCCGAGTGCGTCGACGGTCACCGCCTCGGTGTCCCTCAAGAGGTCCTCCGTACGGCATACGCCGCGGCCCCGTCGGGGCGTGTCTCGGCGGCGAGAACCGTCAGCGTGCCGCTGACCCGCACCCGGCCCAGTTCGATGACCGGCTGCGGGCAGGTCATGCCGAGCGCGTCGACGGTCACCGCCTCGGTGTCCCTCAAGAGGTCCTCCGTACGGCATACGCCGTAGCCCCGTCGGGGCGTGTCTCGGCCCCGATGTACTCCTGGCCCTGCGTAAAGCACCACGCTGGGATGTCGACCGCGGCGACCTCGTCGTCGGCGAGCACGGTCACCGTGCCGCCGACCCGCACCCGCCCGATCGCCCGCCCCAGTTCGATGACCGGCTGCGGGCAGGTCATGCCGAGCGCGTCGACGGTCACCGCCTCCGCGTCTCCGCTCCCGCCGCCCACCACAGGCGCCCCGAGCTTCTCCCGGACGTCCCGCACGACCCCGGGCAGCACCTCCAGGAACCGCTCGACCTCCGCCTCCTCGACCCCGAGCGGCAGCGACACCCGTACGTTCCCCTCGCTCACCACCCCCATGGCACGCAGCACATGGCTGGGCGTCAGCGTGCTGCTGGTGCAGGAGGACCCGGACGACACCGAGAACCCGGCCCGGTCCAGCTCGTGCAGCACCGTTTCTCCGTCGACGTAGAGACAGGAGAACGTCAGCAGATGCGGCAGCCGCCGCACCGGATCGCCGACGACCTCCACATCCGGGACGAGTTCCGGCACCCGCGCCCGGAGCCGCTCCGTCAACTCCCGCAGCCGCGCCGACTCCCCGGCCGCCTCGGCGCGCACGGCCCGCAGCGAAGCGGCGGCGGCCACCACGCCCGGGATGTTCTCGAACCCCGCGGCCCGCCCGGACTCCCGCTCGTCCGCGGGCCCTTGCGGAGCGAACCGGACCCCCTTACGTACGGCGAGCACCCCGACCCCGGCCGGCCCGCCCCACTTGTGGGCGCTCCCGGCCAGCAGCGACCAGCCGCCCTCGACCGGCCCCCAGGCGAGCGACTGCGCCGCGTCCACGAACAGCGGCACCCCCGCGGCCCGGCACACCTCGGCCACCTCGGCGACCGGCTGCACCGTCCCCACCTCATGGTTGGCCGACTGCAGACACGCCAGGGCCGTATCGGGCCGCAAGGCATCGGCGTACGACGGGACGGACACGGCGCCCTCCCGCCCCACGCCGACCTCGGTCACCGCACCGCCGCGATCGGCGAGGGCCGCCGCCGAATGGAGGACCGCCGAGTGCTCCACCGCGGAGACCACCAGATGCCGCCCGACACGCCGACGCCCCGCGAGCGCGCCGGCGATGCCCTCGTGCACGGCGCGCGTCCCCGACGAGGTGAAGACGAGCTCGTCCGGCCGGCATCCCACCGCCTCCGCCGCCGCCTCGCGCGCGGCGTCAAGGAGAAGCCGCGCTTTTCGTCCTTCCCGGTAGAGCCGGGACGGGTCGGCCCACCCGTCGTCGAGGGAGGCCTGGAGCGCCTGCCGGGCAACGGGATGAAGGGGAGCGGAGGACGCCACGTCGAAGTAAGCCACGCCGCCACGCTAAGCGCCCCGCAAGGGGCGCGGGGAACCGCGTGCCCGGCCGGAACGGACCGGCAGCCGCCACTCCACGCGTCCCCCCGGACCGGAAGCCGCTCCGACCCCCCGTCAGAAACCCCCGGGACACGGACAACCCACCCTTCGGAGTGACCCGCGGCGCGTTAGGCACCCTCCCCGCGCGACCCCAAATAGCGTCCAGTAGGGTTTGGTCCGCATAAACATCCAAACCCCTGCCCGTGTGCCAGGGCGGCGAGCGACCAGCGAGACGGCCGTAGCCAACCAGCGCGGGCGAGACTCTCGGGAAGGCGCTACGTGAGTCCCAACGGCTCCGACCGCTCGTCGCGGCGCCCGATGCGGCGGAAGCTGCCGCAGGTGCTGACTGCGGGCCTGATCCTGGTGACCGCTACCGGTTGCACATACAAGGACTTTCCCCGTCTTGGTATGCCCACTCCGGTGACGGAAGAGGGCCCACGGATCCTCTCCCTCTGGCAGGGCTCGTGGGCGGCAGCGCTCGCCACGGGCGTGCTGGTGTGGGGGCTGATCCTGTGGAGTGTCATCTTCCACCGGCGTAGCCGCACCAAGATCGAGGTTCCGACGCAGACGCGGTACAACATGCCGCTCGAGGCGCTGTACACGGTTGTTCCACTGATCATCGTGTCGGTCCTCTTCTACTTCACCGCGCGCGACGAGTCGAAGCTTCTCAAGCTCGACGACAAGCCGGCGCACACCATCAACGTGGTCGGCTACCAGTGGAGCTGGGGCTTCAACTACGTCGAGAACGTGCCCGGTGTCAGCGGCGACGCGAAGACGTCCAAGGAGCTCGCGGGCATCCCGCAGCGCTTCGTGGACGACTTCCCGGCGAACGCCGGCGGTGTCTACGAGGTCGGTACGCCTGGTACGCGGAATCCGCAGACCGGCAACCCCGGCCCCACGCTCTGGCTCCCCAAGGGCGAGAAGGTCCGCTTCGTCCTCACTTCGCGTGACGTCATCCACTCCTTCTGGGTGGTGCCGTTCCTCATGAAGCAGGACGTCATCCCGGGCCACACCAACGCGTTCGAGGTGACCCCCAACAAGGAGGGGACCTTCCTGGGCAAGTGTGCCGAGCTGTGCGGCGTGGACCACTCCCGGATGCTCTTCAACGTGAAGGTCGTCTCTCCTGAGCGCTACGAGCAGCACCTCAAGGACCTTGCCAAGAAGGGGCAGACCGGTTACGTCCCGTCTGGCATTGCCCAGACGGACCACGAGAAGAACCGGGAGACGAACAACCTGTGAGCATCCTCAACGAACCCCAGGGTGCCGCCGCGGCCGACGACTCGTACGAGAACGAGCTGCCGGCTCGGCCCAAGAGCCCCGGCGCGACTGTGATCAAGTGGCTGACCACCACTGACCACAAGACGATCGGCACGATGTACCTGGTCACGTCGTTCGCGTTCTTCTGCATCGGCGGTCTGATGGCGCTCTTCATGCGCGCCGAACTGGCTCGTCCCGGCACGCAGATCATGTCGAACGAGCAGTTCAACCAGGCGTTCACGATGCACGGCACGATCATGCTGCTGATGTTCGCGACGCCGCTGTTCGCGGGCTTCGCGAACTGGATCATGCCGCTGCAGATCGGCGCCCCCGACGTCGCGTTCCCGCGGCTGAACATGTTCGCCTACTGGCTGTACCTGTTCGGCTCGCTGATCGCGGTCGGTGGCTTCCTCACTCCGCAGGGCGCGGCCGACTTCGGCTGGTTCGCCTACAGCCCGCTCTCGGACGCGATCCGCTCGCCCGGCATCGGCGCCGACATGTGGATCATGGGTCTGGCCTTCTCCGGCTTCGGCACGATCCTCGGCTCGGTCAACTTCATCACCACGATCATCTGCATGCGCGCTCCCGGCATGACGATGTTCCGCATGCCGATCTTCGTGTGGAACGTGCTGCTGACCGGTGTGCTGGTCCTGCTGGCCTTCCCGGTGCTGGCCGCCGCGCTGTTCGCCCTGGAGGCGGACCGCAAGTTCGGTGCCCATGTGTTCGACGCCGCCAATGGCGGCGCGCTGCTATGGCAACACCTCTTCTGGTTCTTCGGCCATCCAGAGGTGTACATCATCGCCCTGCCATTCTTCGGAATCATTTCCGAAGTGATCCCGGTGTTCTCGAGAAAGCCGATGTTCGGCTACTCGGGCCTCATCGGGGCGACGATCGCCATCGCCGGTCTCTCCGTGACCGTGTGGGCGCACCACATGTACGTCACCGGCGGCGTGCTCCTACCGTTCTTCTCCTTCATGACGTTCTTGATCGCCGTGCCGACAGGCGTGAAGTTCTTCAACTGGATCGGAACGATGTGGAAGGGCTCACTGTCCTTCGAGACACCGATGCTCTGGGCGATCGGCTTCCTGATCACCTTCACCTTCGGTGGTCTGACCGGCGTGATCCTGGCGGCCCCGCCGCTGGACTTCCACATCTCGGACTCGTACTTCGTGGTGGCGCACTTCCACTACGTGGTGTTCGGCACCGTCGTCTTCGCGATGTTCTCCGGCTTCCACTTCTGGTGGCCGAAGTTCACCGGCAAGATGCTCGACGAGCGCCTCGGCAAGATCACGTTCTGGACGCTGTTCTGCGGCTTCCACGGCACGTTCCTGGTGCAGCACTGGCTGGGCGTCGAGGGCATGCCGCGTCGTTACGCGGACTACCTCGCGGCCGACGGCTTCACCGCGCTGAACACGATCTCGACGATCTCCTCGTTCGTGCTCGGTCTGTCGATCCTGCCGTTCTTCTACAACGTGTGGAAGACCGCCAAGTACGGCAAGAAGATCGAGGTCGACGACCCGTGGGGCTACGGCCGTTCGCTCGAATGGGCGACGTCCTGCCCGCCGCCGCGGCACAACTTCGTCAGCCTGCCGCGCATTCGCTCGGAATCGCCGGCGTTCGACCTGCATCACCCTGAGATCGCGGCTTTGGACCAGCTGGAGAACGCTGGCCACGGGGCCTCGGGAAATACAGCTCTCGCTGGCGGCAAGGAGGCCGGCAAGTGAAGGTCCAAGGCAAGATGTTCATCTGGCTGAGCCTCTTCGTCCTGATCATGGCCGGTGTCTACGGCGTGTGGTCGAAGGAGCCGGCCGGTACGACGGCGCTCTTCCTGGCGTTCGGCCTGTGCATCATGATCGGCTACTACCTGGCCTTCACGGCCCGGCGGGTCGACACCGGCGCGCAGGACAACAAGGAGGCCGACGTCGCGGACGACGCCGGCGAGGTGGGCTTCTTCAGCCCGCACTCCTGGCAGCCGCTCTCCCTCGCCGTCGGTGGCGCGCTCGCTTTCCTGGGCGTCGTCTTCGGCTGGTGGCTGCTGTACTTCTCGGCCCCCGTCATCATGTTCGGCCTGTGGGGCTGGGTCTTCGAGTACTACCGCGGCGAGAACCGGACCCAGTAACACCCGGTTGCGAACTCCCGTGCCCGAAGGGCCCGGACACTCCTGACGGAGCGTCCGGGCCCTTCGGCGTGGGCGACATGCCCCGTGCGGCTCACTCACCGTGCTGGACGTGACGAACCTTCTTACGGTGTCCTCATGGACCACTCACCGCGCATTCGTACGGTTCTGGGCTGCACCGTGTTGGTGGCCGCACTCGGTGCGGGCGTCACGGCCTGCGGCAGCACCGGCCACCCGCTCTCCGCCAAGCCCTACGACGCGGCGAGCCAGATCTCCTTCAGCGGGCCCGCGGGCGGCAAGAAGGCGGATCCGGACAAGCCCCTCGAAGTCGCCGCGCAGGGCGACGAGGGGCGCATCACCGACGTCACCGCCACGGACGCCCTGGGGCGCTACGTCGCGGGCGAACTCTCCGCCGACGGCAGCAGATGGCACACCACGGCCCCGCTGGCCGCTGAGGCCCAGTACACGGTCCGCGTGAGCACCCAGGACGAGGACGGCGCGCCGGGCCGCAAGGTCCTCGGCTTCGAGACGGGCAACCCCAGCAAGGAGAAGTCGCTCAAGGTCACCTTCGGCCCCGAGCGCGGCAAGTACGGCGTCGGCCAGCCCATCACGGCCGAACTCAACAAGTCCGTCAAGGACGAGAAGGCCCGCGCCATCGTGGAGCGCGCCCTGAAGGTGGAGTCCCAGCCCGCCGCGGACGGCGGCTCCTGGTACTGGGTGGACAGCAAGACGCTGCACTATCGCCCGAAGGAGTACTGGCCCGCCCACGCCACCATCACGGCGCACAGCAACCTCAAGGGCATCAAGGTCACCGACACCCTCTGGGGCGGCGCGAGCAAGCCCCTGACCGTCACCACGGGCGACCGCGTCGAGGCGGTCACCGACGCGGGCTCGCACTCGATGACGGTCTACCGCAACGGCGAGGCGATCAACGAGATCCCGGTCACCACGGGCAAGCCCGGCTTCGAGACCCGAAACGGCGTCAAGGTCGTGCTGGGCAAGGAGTACTACGTACGTATGCGCGGTACGAGCATCGGCATCTCCGCGGGCTCGTCCGACTCGTACGACCTGCCGGTGTACTACGCGACCCGCGTCACCTGGAGCGGCGAGTACGTGCACGCGGCGCCCTGGTCCACCGGCTCCCAGGGGTACGCCAACGTCAGCCACGGCTGCACCGGCATGAGCACGGGCAACGCCGCCTGGTTCTTCGACACCGTGCGCACGGGCGACATCGTGAAGGTCGTCAACAGCTACGGCGAGGAGATGGACCCGTTCGGCAACGGCTTCGGCGACTGGAACGTCAGCTGGAAGAAGTGGGGCGAGGGCAGCGCCCTGTCCACCGCGGGCAAGACCGACCCGGCGCAGCAGGCACGGCTCAGCCCCGAGGTCTGAGCCCGCCCGGTGTGAGACTTCCGACTCCCGTACGCCGTCGGCGTACGGGAGTCGCCTGTTCCCGCCCGGACGTCAGGCGCTGACGGCCTGTCGGGTGCGCAGCAGGGAGGCCAGCGCGCCGGCGAACTCGACCGGGTCGACCGGCAGTGTCACCGCGGCCTCCGCGCGGCTCCAGGTGGCCAGCCAGGCGTCCTGCGGGCGGCCGATCAGGAGCAGCACCGGCGGGCAGCGGAAGACCTCGTCCTTGATCTGCCGGCACACCCCCATGCCGCCCGCGGGAACCGCCTCGCCGTCCAGGACACAGACGTCGACGCCGCCCCGGTCCAGCTCCTTGAGGACGGCGGGGAGTGTCGCGCACTCGATGAACTGAACCTCGGGAACGTCCGACGCGGGCCTGCGGCCGGTGGCCAGGCGGACCTGCTCCCGCGTGTTGGCGTCGTCGCTGTAGACCAGAACCGTCGCGGTCGACTGCATCGTTCCTCCGAGGCGTTGTCAGTCTGGGGTGTCCTAGGGCGTCCTCGGCGCGGAGCCTACCCTTCCCGACACCCCGTCAACACCGGTTCGCACAGGCCTGCGATGGGCCATATGGGCTGGACACACCCCTCAGACACTCCGAACGGCACCCCCCGGAGTGAGGGCGAGATAAGCGACCGACATAATGTCGGTCGTGGCGACAGCAACGACAGTAGAAACCGGGCACGCGCACCCGTCGGTCAATCGACCGAACCTCACCAGCGTCGGAACCATCATCTGGCTGAGTTCCGAGCTGATGTTCTTCGCGGCCCTCTTCGCGATGTACTTCACCCTGCGATCGGTGACGGGACCGGATCACTGGAAGGAAATGGCCTCGAGCCTGAACCTTCCGTTCTCGGCGACGAACACCACGATCCTGGTGCTCTCCTCACTCACATGCCAGCTCGGCGTGTTCGCCGCCGAGCGCGGCGACGTGAAGAAGCTCAGAATGTGGTTCATCGTCACCTTCATCATGGGTGCGATCTTCATCGGCGGTCAGGTCTACGAGTACACGGAACTGGTCAAGAAGGACGGGCTCTCGCTCTCCTCCGACCCGTACGGCTCCGTGTTCTACCTGACCACCGGCTTCCACGGCATGCACGTGACAGGCGGGCTCATCGCCTTCCTGTTCGTCCTCGGCAGGACGTACGCGGCCCGGAAGTTCACCCACGAGCAGGCGACCGCAGCCATCGTCGTGTCCTACTACTGGCACTTCGTCGATGTCGTCTGGATCGGCCTCTTCGCCACGATCTACCTGATCAAGTAGTTCAAAGATCACAGCATCGGGCGTAGTACCCGACACATTCCAGTAGCACCGACGCAGAAGATCCTGACACCGGGGTAATCCGTGAAAAAGCTCTCCGCACGACGACGCCATCCGCTGGCGGCGGTCGTCGTCCTACTCCTCGCGCTGGCGGCCACCGGGGGGCTGTACGCCGCGTTCGCGCCCGCGAGCAAGGCGCAGGCCGATGAAACCTCCCAGTCCCTCGCCATCGACGAGGGCAAGAAGCTCTACTCCGTCGGCTGCGCCAGCTGCCACGGAGCCGGTGGTCAGGGCACCACTGACGGCCCGAGTCTGGTGGGTGTCGGCTCAGCCGCCGTCGACTTCCAGGTCGGTACGGGCCGCATGCCGGCCCAGCAGCCGGGCGCTCAGGTCCCGAGCAAGAAGGTCATCTACTCGCAGGCCGAGATCGACCAGCTCGCGGCGTACATCGCCTCGCTGGGTGCCGGTCCGGTCGCGCCGACCTCGAAGGACTACAACCCGGACGGCGCGGACATCGCCAAGGGTGGCGAGCTGTTCCGCACCAACTGCGCGCAGTGCCACAACTTCACCGGCGAAGGTGGCGCCCTGACGCACGGCAAGTCCGCGCCGAACCTCGAGGGTGTCTCTCCCAAGCACATCTACGAGGCCATGCAGACCGGCCCGCAGAACATGCCGTCCTTCCCGGACACGACGATGACCACGCAGAACAAGAAGGACATCATCGCGTACCTCGACGCGGTCAACGGCGACAAGACGCAGAGCCCGGGCGGCCTCAAGCTGGGCGGGCTCGGCCCGGTCAGTGAGGGTCTGTTCGCCTGGATCTTCGGTCTCGGTGCCCTGGTCGCCGTCGCCATCTGGGTCGCCGCTCGGACCGCAAAGGCCAAGAAGTCATGAGTAGCCAAGACATTCCAGAAGAGAACCTGCCCACCGAGCAGGAGACCGGGCACGGCTCGGTCGCGGTGAAGTCGGATCACACCGACCCGTTCGCCGACCCGGGGCTGCCGGAGCACGAGCACCGGATCCAGGACATCGAGGAGCGGGCCGCCCGGCGGTCCGAGCGCGTCGTGGCGCTGCTGTTCACGCTCTCGATGCTGGCCACGGTCGGCTTCATCGCCTCGTACGTCACCATCGACGTCGACAAGAGCATCTACGTCTTCCCGATCGGGCACATCAGCGCGCTCAACTTCGCGCTCGGTGTGACCCTCGGCGTGGCCCTGTTCTGCATCGGCGCGGGCGCGGTCCACTGGGCCCGCACCCTGATGTCCGACGTCGAGGTCGCCTCCGAGCGGCACCCGATCGAGGCCGAGCCCGAGGTCAGGGCGCAGGTCCTGTCGGACTTCGCCGACGGTGCGCGGGAGTCGCAGTTCGGCCGGCGCAAGCTGATCCGCAACACGCTCTTCGGCGCGCTGGCCCTGGTGCCGCTCTCCGGCGTCGTCCTTCTTCGTGACCTCGGCCCCCTGCCGGGCACGAAGCTGCGCCACACGGCGTGGAAGAAGGGCCTGAAGCTCGTCAACATGAACACGAACGAGCCGCTGCGTGCCTCTGACATCGCGGTCGGTTCGCTCACCTTCGCCAAGCCCGAGGGCGTGGAGGAGCACGACGAGGACTTCCAGCAGGTCATGGGCAAGGCCGCTCTGATGCTGGTCCGTATCCAGCCGAAGAACATCAAGGACAAGCGCGAGCTCGAGTGGTCCCACGAGGGCGTCGTCGCGTACTCGAAGATCTGCACCCACGTCGGTTGCCCGATCTCCCTGTACGAGCAGCAGACGCACCACGTGCTGTGCCCGTGCCACCAGTCCACCTTCGACCTCTCCGACGGTGCGCGGGTGATCTTCGGTCCCGCCGGTCACGCACTGCCGCAGTTGCACATCGACGTCGATGACGAGGGTTTCCTCGTGGCGCAGGGCGACTTCGCTGAGCCCGTCGGCCCTGCCTTCTGGGAGCGCGGATGAGTACTACGACCACCAACACGTCGACATCTGGCGCATCCGCGCCGGGGCCTTCTCGCGAGAAG
Source organism: Streptomyces sp. NPDC050264 (assembly GCF_040655895.1). Lineage (NCBI taxonomy): Bacteria > Bacillati > Actinomycetota > Actinomycetes > Kitasatosporales > Streptomycetaceae > Streptomyces > Streptomyces sp. NPDC050264. Next base: position 4,743 of record NZ_JBFAKV010000001.1, on the reverse strand, counting down.
GCCCCGGCCGGCGAGCGCGTCGCCGACTGGGCGGACGGCCGCCTGGGGATCTACTCCCTGGCCAAGTCCAACATGCGCAAGATCTTCCCGGACCACTGGTCCTTCATGCTCGGTGAGATCTGCCTGTACAGCTTCATCATCATCATCCTCACGGGTGTGTACCTGACGCTGTTCTTCCACCCGTCGATGAACGAGGTGACGTACAACGGCAGCTATGTCCCGCTCCAGGGGCAGCTGATGTCGGAGGCGTTCAACTCGACCATGCACATCTCCTTCGATGTGCGCGGTGGCCTGCTGATCCGGCAGATCCACCACTGGGCGGCGCTGATCTTCCTCGCCGCCATGTTCGTGCACATGATGCGCGTGTTCTTCACGGGTGCGTTCCGCAAGCCGCGTGAGGTCAACTGGCTGTTCGGCTTCCTGCTGTTCGTCCTGGGCATGTTCACCGGCTTCACCGGTTACTCGCTCCCCGACGACCTGCTCTCCGGCACCGGTGTCCGCTTCATGGAAGGCGCGGTCCTGTCCGTGCCGATCGTCGGCACGTATCTCTCGTTCTTCCTGTTCGGCGGCGAGTTCCCGGGCGGCGACTTCGTCGCGCGGTTCTACTCGGTCCACATCCTGCTGCTGCCGGGCATCATGCTCGGCCTGCTGGTGGCCCACCTGATCCTGGTCTTCTACCACAAGCACACGCAGTTCGCGGGTGCCGGAAAGACCGAGAAGAACGTCGTCGGCATGCCGCTGCTGCCGGTCTACATGGCCAAGGCGGGTGGCTTCTTCTTCCTGGTCTTCGGTGTCATCGCGGTCGTCGCGGCGATCGCCTCGATCAACCCGATCTGGGCCATCGGCCCGTACCGCATCGACCAGGTCTCCACGGGTGCCCAGCCCGACTGGTACATGGGCTTCTCCGAGGGCCTGATCCGTACGATGCCGGGCTGGGAGATCAACCTCTGGGGTCACACGCTCGTCCTGGGTGTGTTCGTCCCGCTGATCATCTTCCCGCTGGTCCTGGTCGCGATCGCGGTCTATCCGTTCATCGAGTCCTGGGTCACCGGCGACAAGCGCGAGCACCACATCCTGGACCGCCCGCGCAACGTTCCGACGCGTACGGCCTTCGGTGCCGCCTGGATCTCGTGGTACTTCGTCCTGCTCGTCGGTGGTGGCAACGACCTCTGGGCCACGCACTTCCACCTGTCGATCAACGCGATCACCTGGTTCGTCCGGGTCGGCTTCTTCGTCGTGCCGGTCCTCGTGTTCATCGCCACCAAGCGGATCTGCCTCGGCCTCCAGCGCCGCGACAAGGACAAGGTGCTGCACGGGCGCGAGTCCGGCACCATCAAGCGCCTGCCGCACGGTGAGTTCATCGAGGTGCACGAGCCGCTCGACGCCGAGGCCCTGCACACGCTCACGGCGCACGAGCAGTACCAGCCGGTCGAGATCGGCCCGACGGTCGACGAGAACGGTGTCGAGCGCAAGGTGTCGCGCCTGCAGAAGACGCGCGCCAAGCTCTCGAAGGGCTTCTACGGGGAGAACAACCAGATCCCCAAGCCCACCGCCGAGGAGTACAAGGAGATCACCAGCGGCCACGGCCATCACTGATCTCTGAACTGTCCGCCACGGCAGGAGCCCTCGTCCAGGCACTGGACGGGGGCTCTTTGCCGTCCGCGGCGCTGGATAAGCTGGTGCCGCGTAATCCTCACCGACACGACTGGAGCGGCCATGAGCGCATTGCCCCCCGCTGGAGGCGACACCGCGGCGGGCCGTTCCTGGCCCTCCGTCCTCAACGGTCTGCTGGAAGGCCGCGACCAGAGCGCCGACGACACCGCGTGGGCGATGGACCGGATCATGCGGGGCGAGGCGACCGACGCGCAGATCGCCGGCTTCGTGGTGGCGCTGCGGGCCAAGGGCGAGACCGTGGAGGAGATCTCCGGTCTGGTGCGGGCCATGTACGAGCACGCCAACGTGATCGAGGTGCCGGGGGAGACCGTCGACATCGTCGGCACCGGCGGTGACGGCGCCAAGACCGTCAACATCTCCACGATGTCCGCGATCGTGATCGCCGGCACCGGCGTGAAGGTCGTCAAGCACGGCAACCGCGCCGCCTCCTCGGCCTCCGGCGCCTCCGACGTACTGGAGAAGCTCGGCGTCAACCTGGAGCTGACGCCCGCCCGGGTCCCGCAGGTCGCGGAGGAGGCGGGGATCACCTTCTGCTTCGCCGTGAAGTTCCACCCGGCGCTGCGGTACGCGGGCGCGGCACGCAGCCAGCTCGGCATCCGGACCGTCTTCAACCTGCTGGGCCCGCTGACCAACCCGGCGCGGGTGCGGTCGCAGGCGGTCGGCGTCGCCGACGCGCGGATGGCGCCCATCGTGGCCGGTGTCTTCGCCGAGCGCGGCAACTCCTCCCTCGTCTTCCGCGGCGACGACGGGCTCGACGAGCTGACCACCACGGCCACCTCCCGGGTCTGGGTCGTCCGCGACGGGGCCGTGCGCGAGGAGTCCTTCGACCCGCGGGACGTGGCCCTCGACCTGGTGCCCGTGGAGGCGCTGCGCGGCGCGGACGCCTCGTACAACGCGGAGGTCGCGCGGCGGCTGCTCGACGGGGAGCGCGGGCCCGTGCGCGACGCGGTGCTGCTGAACTCGGCCGCCGCGCTCGTCGCCGTCCGGCCGGGCACGGGGACGCTCGCCGAGCAGATCCGGGCCGCCATGGACCGCGCGGCCGAGTCGATCGACTCCGGCGCGGCCAAGGCGACCCTGGAGCGCTGGGTGACGGCCAGCCACCGCTGAGAACCGGCGAACGGCGCGTGTGTGACGCGGGGCGCAGTCCACGATCCGGACTGCGCCCTTGCCGTACCGGGAAGATATGGCAGGATGCTTTTCAAGGTCATGAGTGACAGCGATCGAGGCCCCAGCCCGCTGTCCGGCAACCCTCCGTCCGTGGCGGGGTGCCCTGGGTGAAGACCAGGCCGCAAGCAGCAAGGCTTGCGGCAAGCGCGGACCCCTCGCGAACTCCTAGGGGTCCTGGGTCGTTTGAGGGAGCAGTCTCGTGAGCAAGCGAATGTGCTAGGGCCGAGCGGCCCCTTCTTCACCATCTCCAGCACCCTCCGCATGGCCGTGTACGCGCCGTGCGTCGAGGTCAATTCCCGTACGCCATAAGCCGGTTGTCGGCTGCCGTGCGGGCTCCTCACAGCCACTTCGCCTTGTCATGCCGGGAGACAGCCATGTCCGCTCACACTGCCGCCGCCACCAGCGTTTCCGCCGTCGACTCCGCCGACCCCGCCTGTGGGGCGCCGCTGCCGGTGCTCGGCCGGGACGTGACCGTGCCGCTGGTCACCGGGGGCGAGGTGACGTACGGCGCCCTCGACTACGCCGCCAGCGCGCCGGCCCTGCAGCGTGTGTGGGACGACGTCGCGGCCTACGCGCCGTACTACGGCAGCGTGCACCGCGGCGCCGGCTACCTCTCCCAGCTGTCGACCGACCTCTTCGAGAACTCCCGGGTCACCGTCGCCGAGTTCCTCGACTGCCGTGAGGACGACCAGGTCGTCTTCACCCGCTCCACCACCGACTCGCTCAACCTGCTGGCCGCCGCGCTCCCCGCCGACTGCCAGGTCTTCGTCTTCGAGACCGAGCACCACGCGTCGCTGCTGCCCTGGCGGAACGCCCGGGTGACGTACCTGAACGCGCCGCGCACCCCCGGCGAGGCCGTCGAGACCCTGGAGCGGGCCCTCGCCGAGCGCGACCCCGCGGGCCCCGCCCTGGTCTGCGTCACCGGTGCCTCGAACGTCACCGGTGAGATCTGGCCGGTGCGCGAGCTGGCGGCGGCCGCTCACGCGCACGGTGCCCGCATCGTGCTCGACGCCGCCCAGCTCGCGCCCCACCACCCCGTCTCCGTACAGGAGTTGGACGTCGACTGGGTCGCCTTCTCCGGACACAAGCTGTACGCCCCGTTCGGCTCGGGTGTGCTCGCCGGGCGCTCCGACTGGCTGCGCGCGTCCGAGCCGTACCTCGCCGGCGGCGGCGCCTCCCGCAAGGTCGCGCGGCGCGTCGACGGCGGCGTGGACGTCGAGTGGCACGACAGCGCCGCGCGGCACGAGGCCGGGTCGCCGAACGTGATCGGCGTGTACTCCATCGCCTCCGCCTGCAAGGCGCTGACCGAGGCCGGATTCGACAACCTGGTCGCCCGTGAGCAGTCCCTGATCCGCACGGTCCGCGCCGGGCTCGCGGAGGTTCCCGAGGTGAAGGTGCTCTCGCTGTTCGGGGACGACGCCCCGCGGGTCGGCGTCATCTCGTTCGTGGTCGAGGGATGGAACTCCTCGCACTTCGCCGCCGCGCTCTCCGCCGAGTACGGCATCGGCGTACGGGACGGCCTGTTCTGCGCCCACCCGCTTGTGCGCACGCTGCTCGGCTCCGACCCGCAGACGCAGGGAGAGTGCGGGGCGCCGGAGGCGGCGCCGGGGGAGAAGTCGCTGAACGCGATCCGGGTCAGCTTCGGGGCCGGGACGCCGGACGAGCACGTGGAGCGGTTCATCGCGGCCGTGAAGGAACTGGTCCGGGACGGCGCCGCCTGGAGCTACCGCACCGAAGAGGGCCGCTGCGTCCCGGCCTCGTAAGAGGCGCGGGCACTCCAGCGGAAAGCCGCGGTCGCGTCCGCTCGGTGCGGCGCCGCGCGGCGCGGCGGCGGGGGGGGGGCGGGGGGGGACAGACGCGCGAGCGCCGGCGGGAGAGGGAGGAGGGCGGACCCAACGGGGA